>MUNG01000087.1 GCA_002154585.1 Streptomyces pseudogriseolus | reverse complement strand
CGGGCGTGTCAGGCAAGGAAGTTACGGAGCGCGGCGGGTAACCCGCGTCCCGCCGGGGGACTCATCCGCGGGGTAGCTCTCAGGTACTAGGGGTATGACGAAGCCCTGCGCCAGGGGGAGTTGAGGGTCGCCGCGTTCACCAGGCGAGCTGGGCGATCTCCTCCGCGACGACGGCGCAGGCGTCCGCCGCGGGATCGATGAGCGGGAAGTGGCCGACGTCCGGCAGCAGGGTCACCCCGACGACCTCGCCGGCCTTCGCCGCCGCGTCCGCGTACGACTCGGCGACCGCGTGCGGGACGACGGTGTCGGCGCGGCCCTGGACGAGGGTGGTGGCGATGCCGGTGGGCAGCAGCAGCGCCGGGTCGGCGTGCGGCCTGCGCTCGGCGAAGTGGTCGTCGCCGCCGAGGAGTTCGCGGGCCGCGCCGCCGCACACACCAAGCTTGTCGGCGACCTCCAGGTCCGCGATGGGGGCGAGGGCGACGACCCCGCGCAGGGGTGCGGGGGCGTCGGTGCGCCAGGGCGAACCGGCGGGCAGGACGTGCCGGGCGGCGGCCCACAGGGCCAGGTGTCCGCCCGCGGAGTGACCGGTGAGGACGATGCGGCGCGGGTCGCCCGCGGGGAGGTGCTCCCGTATCAGCGTGGGCAGGGCGTCCAGCGCGGCGGCGACGTCGTCGAAGGTGTCGGGCCAGCGCCCGGCCACCGGACCGCCGCCGTCCGCCCGGGCCGCGCCGCGCCGGTACTCGACGACGGCCACGGCGAAACCGCGCCGCGCGAGGAACGCCGCGAACGGGCCGACGTGCCGCCGGTCGTGGGCGGCGCGCCAGGCGCCGCCGTGCAGCACGACGACCACGGGCGCGGGTCCGTTCCCGCCGCGCGGCGCGTGGAAGTCGATCACGTGGTCGGGATCGTCGCCGTAGGCCGCCGTGACGTCCGGATCGACCGGCGGGTGGGAGAAGGCCGACCTCTCCTCGGCGGCGGCCCGGGCGGCTGCGACGTCGTCCGTCATGCTCCAACCTCTCAGCGATGCAACGTGGTTCGACCGGACCGGGCAGTGACGCGGCCGTTCGGCGGGACGGTACCAGCACTCCGGCCGCCCCTCTCACCGCCTGCGGGCAGTCGTGCCGCTGGGGCGATGGGGGTACCTCCCGCTCGAGCGAAGCCGAGAGTGGGGGAGGGTGGGCGCAGGCGGCACCCTTCCAGCGGGCCCGCGCCATACCTCCGTACAGCCACTGGGGTGCCAGTACCCCTTGCACGTCGGGTGCGGCCACGTCGTGGCCGGTCGCGCAGTTCCCCGCGCCCCTGCCGCCTGCGGGCAGTCGTGCCGCTTGGGGCGGCACGGGTGGGCGCAGGCGGCACCCTTCCAGCGGGCCCGCGCCATACCTCCGTACGGCCACCGGGGTGCCAGCACCTGTTGTACGCCGAGTGCAGGCACGTCGTGGCTGAGCGCGCAGTTCCCCGCGCCCCTGGAGGCGGCTGCGCCTCGGCGCCCGCCGCGGCCACCGGGGTGCCAGTACCTGTTGTGCGCCGGGTGCGGGCACGTCGTGGCTGGGCGCGCAGTCCCCCGTGCCCCTGGGGGCGCGCCCAGCCACGGCCACCGTAGGGTCACACCCGGTGCGACCGCTCGGCCGTCGCCTCGGACAGCTCCTCGGCGAGGGCCCGCGCGGCCCGCTCCACGTCGGCGAAACCGACGTACAGCGGGGTGAATCCGAAGCGCAGCACGTCCGGGTGGCGGAAGTCGCCGACCACGCCCCGCTCGATCAGCCGCCGCATCACGGGACCGGCGGTGGGGGCACCTCCCGCTCGAGCGGAGCCGAGAGTGGGGGAGCAGCGCAGGGCGACCTGGCTGCCCCGCTCCGCGTGCGGCAGCGGGGTCAGGCACTCCACCCGGCCCTCCGGGACGTACTCCCCGACGCACTCCAGGAAGAAGTCGGTCAGGGCGAGGGACTTGGCGCGCACCGCCTCGACCGTCACCCCGTCCCACACCTCGAGCGCCGCCTCCAGGGCGAGCATGGACAGGATGTCCGGGGTACCGACCCTTCCGCGCACCGCGCCCTCGGCCGGTTCGTAGTCGGAGCGCATCCCGAAGGGCTCCGCGTGCGAGTTCCAGCCGGGCAGCGGCGAGTCGAAGCGGTCCTGCAGGTCCGCCCGCACGTACAGGTACGCAGGCGAACCGGGGCCGCCGTTCAGATACTTGTAGGTGCAGCCGACGGCCAGGTCCACGCCGTGCGCGTCCAGGCCCACGGGCAGCGCGCCCGCGCTGTGGCACAGGTCCCAGACGGCGTACGCGCCCGCCGCGTGCACGGCGGCCGTGAGCGACGGCAGGTCGTGCAGCCGGCCGGTGCGGTAGTCGACGTGGTTGAGCAGCACGGCCGCCGTGTGCTCCCCGAGCGCGTCCGGCACGTCCGAGGGCGTCACCGGGCGCAGGGTGCAGCCGGTCATACGGGCCGCCGAGCCGGCGATGTAGCCGTCCGTGGGGAACGTGGTCGCGTCGACCAGGATCTCGTCCCGCCCGGCACCGGTCTCCCGCGCCAGGCGCACCGCGCCGACCAGCGCCTTGAACACGTTGACGCTGGTGGAGTCGCCCACCACGACCTGCCCGGCCGCCGCGCCGACCAGCGGGGCGATCCGGTCGCCGATCCGCTCCGGCGCCGTCCACCAGCCTTCTTCCGTCCAGGAGCGGATGCGCAGCTCGCCCCACTGGCGGGCGACCACGTCCGCGACCCGGCCGGGCACGCCGACGGGCAGCGCGCCCAGCGAGTTGCCGTCCAGGTAGACCGCGCCTTCGGGTCCGTCGAGCACGAACTCGGCGCGCTTGGCCGCGAGTTCGTCCACCGCGTCCAGCTTCCCGGCCTTCTCCGTCAGCTCAGACATAGGACCGCGCCGTCCACAGCTCGGGGAACACGCTCTTCTGCGCCCGCTTCTCCAGCCACGCCACTCCGGCGGACCCTCCTGTTCCGGTCTTGGCCCCCATGGCCCGGCGGGTGGCGACCAGATGGTCGTTGCGCCAGCGCCACACCAGCTCGGCCACATCGGTGAGCGCCTCGCCGAGCCGCGCCACCTCGTCCCGCTCGTCGCCCGCGTAGACGGCCGTCCAGATCTCCTCGACCGCACGCGACGGCTCGTACTTCCGCGACACGTCGCGCTCCAGCACCTCCTTCGGCACGGGGTGGCCGCGCCGGGCGAGGAACCGCAGCACCTCGTCGTACAGACCGGGCTCGTGCAGGGCCTTCTCCAGCTCGGCGTGCACCCGCGGGGCGCCCCGGTGCGGGACCAGCATCGACGCGGACTTGTCGCCGAGCAGGAACTCCATGCGCCGGTACATCGCCGACTGGAACCCGGAGCCCTCGCCGAGGGCGCCGCGGTAGGAGTTGAACTGCGCCGGGGTGAGCCCGGCCAGCGGCTTCCAGGAGGCGTTCAGCGCCTCCAGTTCGCGCCGTGAGCGGCGCAGCGCGTCGAGCGCGGTCGGCACGTCGTCGCGGCGCAGCGCCTGCGCCGCGGTCTCCCACTCGTGCACGATCACGGTGAACCACAGCTCCATCACCTGGGTGGTGACCAGGAAGACCATCTCTCCGGGATCGTCCGAGAGGGTGTGCTGGAGGTGGGTGAGGACGTCGGCCTTGACGTAGTCCTCGTAGGGCGTCGTGCCCTGGCTCCAATCAATTTTCGGGGCGAGATGCGGGGTCTCGGGCTCGTGAGCCTCGTGGGACATCGCTGTCTCCTGCGTGTACTCCGGGTAGCGGTCCGCCCCTGCCGTTACCGGCACGGGGGCCCCGGTCCCCACGGTGCATCCTGCGCAATCGTCCCCCACCACCGCAAGGCCCGCCCGCCGAGCGAGCGGGACCCCGCGGTGATCACCTTCCGTTTTCCGGCCGGATCAGCCCAGGACCTGCGCCGCCGTCGGCGAGGAGTCCTTCAGGAACTGGGTGCAGCGCTCGTACTCCTCCTGCTCGCCGATCGCCTGCGCGGCGCGGGCGAGGGCGTGCAGGGCGCGCAGGAAGCCGCGGTTCGGCTCGTGCTCCCACGGCACCGGGCCGTGGCCCTTCCAGCCGCTGCGGCGCAGCGCGTCCAGGCCGCGGTGGTAGCCCGTGCGGGCGTACGCGTAGGACTCGACGACGCTGTCCCGCTCGAACGCCTCGTCGGCCAGGCGCGCCCAGGCCAGCGAGGAGGTCGGGTACCGGCCCGCGACGTCGGCGGGGGTGGCGCCGGACGCCAGCAGCTCGCGCGGCTCCGGGTCGTCGGGGAGGTGGGTCGGGGGCGGGCCCCCGAGCAGGTTCTCGTGAATGGACATGGCTCCAGTCTCGTACATCACAGGGCGCCGCTCCCCCGCCGCGGGTCCGCCTCCATCGGGGGCACGGCCACACTGCCGTGGGAACGGCACTCGGGGCGCCGGCAGCCCGGCGGGGGACGCCGCACGGTCGCCGCCGCGAGGACCGCGCCGATCGCCAGGACGCCCGCGCACAGCAGCATCGCCCGGTCGAACGCGGCGTCGAACGCCGCCGGCTGCCGGTACGCCTCCGGACCCATCCCGGCGAGCAGCGGCAGCGCGGCCACCGCCAGCAGTCCGGCGGCGCGGGCGGCGGCGTTGTTCACCCCGCTGGCCAGGCCCGCCCGCGCGACGTCCACGGACGCCAGCACGGACGCCGTCAGCGGCGCGACCAGGGTGACCATGCCGAGGCCCAGCACCAGCAGCGCGGGCAGCACGTCGGCCGCGTACGAGGCGTCCGGTCCGACCCGCAGCATCAGCAGCACCCCGGCCGCGCACAGCAGCGGGCCCACGGTGAGCGGCAGGCGCGGCCCGATCCGGTCGGCCAGCTCGCCCGAGCGGGCGGACAGCAGCAGCATCAGGGCGGTCGTCGGCAGCAGCGCGGTGCCGGCGGCGAGCGCGGACCAGCCGACGACGACCTGGAGCTGGAGCGCGGCGAGGAAGAAGAACCCGCCGAACGCCGCGTACACGCACAGGGTGACGCCGTTGACCGCCGAGAACTGGCGGGACGAGAAGATCTCCAGCGGCATCATCGGGCCCGGCCGCCGCTTCTCCACCAGCACGAACCCGACGGCGGCGGCGAGCCCCGCCACCGCGGACACGGCGACCAGCGGCGAGCCGTCACCCGCCCCGATCAGCGCGTACGTCACCAGCGCGAGGGCGACCGCGCCGAGCGCCGCGCCGAGCACGTCGAAGTGCCCCTCCGCCCGCCCGCCGGACGACTCGGGCACATGGCGCACGGCGACCGGCGCGCACAGCAGGGCGAGCGGCACGTTGATCAGGAACACCCAGCGCCAGCCGGGCCCGTCCACCAGCCAGCCGCCGAGGAACGGGCCGACGGCCGCGCCGATCCCGCCGAAGCCGGACCACAGACCCACCGCGCGGCCCCGGTCGTCGGGGTGGAAGGACGCCTGGATCAGCGCGAGCGAGCCGGGCGTGAGCAGCGCACCGCCCGCGCCCTGGAGGGCCCGGGCCGCGTTGAGCATGGCCGCGTTCGGCGCGATCCCGCACAGCAGGGAGGCGGCGGCGAACCACAGCACGCCGACGACGAACACCCGGCGCCGCCCGAACCGGTCACCGAGCGCACCGCCCAGCAGGATCAGCCCGGCCAGCGTGACGAGGTAGGCGTTGACGGTCCACTGGAGCGCGCCGAGGTCGGCGCCGAGGTCCTCGCCGATGCGCGGCAGGGCGACGTTGACGACGGTCGAGTCGAGCAGGGCCATGCCGGAGCCGAGGACCGTGGTGAACAGGATCCACCTGCCCTGCGGGGACGACAGCCGGACGTCGGACATACCCGGAGCATACGGAAGAGCCCGGCACCTGGGCAGGTGCCGGGCTCGACGCGTGCGTGGGGTTACTTGATGCGGGTGCCCGTGGAACGCAGGTGCGTGCAGGCCTCCACGACGCGGGCGGCCATCGACGCCTCGGCGAGCTTGCCCCAGGTGCGCGGGTCGTAGGTCTTCTTGTTGCCGACCTCGCCGTCGACCTTCAGGACGCCGTCGTAGTTGCGGAACATGTGGTCGGCGACCGGACGCGTGAACGCGTACTGGGTGTCGGTGTCGATGTTCATCTTGACGACGCCGTTCTCCAGCGCGGTGCGGATCTCCTCCTCCGTGGAGCCCGAGCCGCCGTGGAACACGAAGTCGAACGGCTGGGAGCCGGCCGGCTTGCCGTACTTGGCGGCGACGCCCTCGTTGAGCTCCTTCAGCAGCTCGGGACGCAGGACGACGTTGCCCGGCTTGTACACGCCGTGCACGTTGCCGAAGGACGCGGCGAGCAGGTAGCGGCCCTTGTCGCCCAGGCCGAGGGCCTCGGCGGTGCGGATCGCGTCGTCGACCGTGGTGTAGAGGGAGTCGTTGATCTCGTGGGAGACGCCGTCCTCCTCGCCGCCGGTCGGGGTGATCTCCACCTCGAGGATGATCTTGGCGGCGCGGGCGCGCTCGAGCAGCTCCTGGGCGATGCTCAGGTTGTCGGCGAGGGTCTCCGCGGAGCCGTCCCACATGTGGGACTGGAACAGCGGGTTGCGGCCGGCCTTGACGCGCTCCTCGGACACCCCGAGCAGTGGACGCACGTAGCCGTCGAGCTTGTCCTTCGGGCAGTGGTCCGTGTGCAGGGCGATGTTGACGTCGTACTTCTCGGCGACGATGTGCGCGAACTCGGCGAGCGCGACGGCGCCGGTCACCATGTCCTTGCTGTGCTGGCCGCCCAGGAACTCGGCACCGCCCGTGGAGATCTGCACGATGCCGTCGCTCTCCGCCTCGGCGAAGCCGCGCAGAGCCGCGTGCAGGGTCTGGGACGAGGTGACGTTGATGGCCGGGTAGGCGAACTTCTCCGCCTTCGCCCGGTCGAGCATCTCGTTGTAGACCTCGGGAGTTGCGATGGGCATCTGTCCGCTCCTTAAGAGTGCGGGGTGGGGTGCTGCGTACTGTCGGCCCTGACCTGGAACCTTGGATGCGACGTCATTGTCGGTCACATCCTTCCAGACTCGGCCGGAACGTCCATGCCGTTGTCCGCCCTGTGGTCGGCGGGGTCGGCGGGGCCGGTCAGTCCAGGCCGAGTTCGTCCTTGGAGTAGGCGAACAGGTACGGCACCCCGGCGCCCTCGCGGATCTTCTCGGCGGCGCCGGTGGCCCGGTCGACGATGGTCGCCACGGCCACGACCTCCGCGCCGGCCTCACGCACGGCCTCCACTGCGGTGAGCGGGGAACCACCGGTGGTGGAGGTGTCCTCCACCACCAGGACACGGCGGCCCTTGATGTCCGGGCCCTCCACGCGGCGCTGAAGTCCGTGCGCCTTGGCGGCCTTGCGCACGACGAACGCGTCCAGCCTGCGGCCGCGCGCGGCGGCGGCGTGCAGCAGCGCGGCGGCGACCGGGTCGGCGCCCATGGTCAGGCCGCCCACCGCGTCGAACTCCAGCTCCTCGGTCAGGTCCAGCAGCACCTGCCCGACCAGCGGGGCGGCCTCGCCGTCGAGGGTGACGCGGCGCAGGTCGACGTAGTAGTCGGCCTCCAGGCCCGAGGAGAGGGTCACCTTGCCGTGCACCACGGCCTTGTCCTTGATCTGCTGCAGCAGCGCGCCACGCGTGTCCGTCATGCCGCCAGCTTAAAGGCGGGTCCAGGTCCAGGTCGTCGAGGCCTCCAGCGGCTCCAGCGGCGTGACCAGGCGCGGGTGGGTGTTCAGCCCGTCCGGCGGCCCGGTCTGCGGCTCGACGCAGACGGCCTCGGCCTGCTCGTCGTAGACCACGACCCACTCGACGCGGCTCGTCACCTTCAGCTGGAGCTGCCCCGGCCAGGTGAGGGTGACGTCCACGCCGTCCGGCATGCCGAAGCAGTCGTCCCACGGGCCCGGCGTCGGGTCGATGCGCTTCCCGGTCGGCAGGTGGTCCTCCCCGCGCTCCTCCTGCCAGGCGGGCGCGAAGTCGACGCGCACGTCCTCGCCGCCGAGGTTCCGGTTGAACCACGGGTGCCAGCCGATCTGCGCCGGGAACGACGACTCGTACGTCTCCACGCCCATCGTCAGCGTCAGCGACTCCTCGGTGAGCGCCACCTGCTGCGTGACCCGTCCCGCGTACGGCCACGGATCCACCAGGTCGTACGTCAGCACGGCCTCGTCGCCGCTCCTGCGGGCGGTGCGCCAGGGAGCGTTGCGCGCGGTGCCGTGGATCGCGTGCGGGGGCGCGTTGAGCGGCATCTGCTGCACGGTGGCGCCGTCCCGGAACCGCCCGTCGCGCAGCCGCCCGCACCAGGGGACCATCGGGAAACACCCGTACCGCTCCCCCTGCCGCAACAGCTCCACACCCCCGAGCCGCAGC
>MUNG01000086.1:648-1371 GCA_002154585.1 Streptomyces pseudogriseolus | reverse complement strand
CGGGCCCTCGATCCAGTCGGCGAACACGGCCAGGTCCTCCAGCGCGAGCGCGGGGCGGGCCTGGACGTCCTCCACACCGACCCAGCCCTCGCCCACGGACGCCAGTGCCTCGATCGTGGCCCCGTCACGGAAGGCCAGCCGCACATGGAGCCACCGGGTGGAGCGCTCGCCCTCCCGCACCTCCCACGCGGGCCACACGGACACCGCACCCTCCGCCGGAGAGCGATCGGAAAGTTGAAGAAAGGATGCCTCGAGCACACAGGCAACGTAACGGGGTGATCAGTTTCCCTCCGTAGGAACACGCACCCCGGACGGCGGACGGCACCCTGTCAGCGGAGTGCGGGCGGTGCCATGCTGGGAGGCGCCGGCGGTGTCCCGCCGGTCCCCCTCGGGGTGAGGAGTTCCCCGTGCTGCGTGTCGCCGTCGTCGGAAGCGGACCCAGCGGGTGCTACACCGCCCAGCATCTCGTCCAGCTCGACCCCGGGGCGCGGGTCGACGTCCTGGACCGCCTGCCCTGCCCCTACGGCCTGGTCCGCTACGGTGTGGCCCCGGACCACGAGAAGATCAAGTCGCTGCAGAACGGCCTGCGCACGGTGCTGGAGCACGAGCGGGTGCGGTTCCTCGGCGCGGTGCCGGTCGGGCCGGACGGGGTGCCGGCGGCCCGGCTGCGGGAGCTGTACCACGCGGTGGTCTTCTGCGTGGGCGCCGCCGCGGACCGCCGTC
>MUNG01000086.1:403-620 GCA_002154585.1 Streptomyces pseudogriseolus | reverse complement strand
GTCGGCGGTGGTGGTCGGTGTGGGGAACGTCGCCGTGGACGTCACCCGCATGCTGGCCCGCGGGACGCGCGAACTGCGCCCGACGGACATGCCGCACGCGGCGCTGACCGCCCTCGCGGCGAGCGGGGTCACGCGGATCCACATGGTCGGCCGGCGCGGCCCCTCGCAGGCCCGCTTCACCACCAAGGAGCTGCGCGAACTGGGCACCCTGCCGGAC
>MUNG01000086.1:0-278 GCA_002154585.1 Streptomyces pseudogriseolus | reverse complement strand
TGCCGGACGGCTCGGGCGGGGTCACCGGGACGGGCCGCTTCGAGGACATCGAGGGTCAGCTGGTGCTCCGCTCGGTCGGGTACCGGGGGGTGCCGCCGGCGGGGCTGCCCTTCGACGCGGCGACGGGCACGGTGCCGCATCTGGCCGGGCGGGTGCTGCGCGGGGGCGCGGTCGCCCCGGGCGAGTACGTCGCGGGCTGGATCAAGCGCGGCCCGACGGGCGTCATCGGGACCAACCGCTCCTGCGCGAAGGAGACGGTGACGTCCCTGCTCGAGGAC
>MUNG01000085.1 GCA_002154585.1 Streptomyces pseudogriseolus | reverse complement strand
GCCGCCGCGGCCGAGCGTGGTGATGTCCTTGGTGTCCTGGCTGACGCCCTGGAAGCCGGCGACGATGGCGATGTTGCCCTCGTCCACCGAGGCCTTGATGCGGCCCGGCGTGACGTCGATGATGCGGGCTTTGTTGTGGACGGAGTCGGTGATGACACCTGCCTGGCTGCCGGTGAAGCTCTGGGCGTTGTGACCCAGGTTCTTGATCGCCATGGCCAGCAGGGCCATGGAGATCCGCTCTCCGGCGGTCAGCAGCATGTCGAGCTCGCGGCCGGCAGGGATCGGGGAAACCTGCTCGGCGAGATCGATCAGCTCGTCCGTCGTGTCGCCCATCGCGGAAACCACGGCGACCACCTGGTGGCCGTTCTTCTTGGCTTCCACGATCCGCTTGGCGACGCGCTTGATGCCTTCGGCATCGGCTACGGAGGAGCCTCCGTACTTCTGCACGACAAGGCCCACGTGCGCTCCTCGCTCAGTCCGTCGTTGTCCACAGTCCGCCCACATATGTGTGCACTGCGGTCCGCTCAGTCTATCGGCGTCCGAAAATCCACCCTTCGCGATATCGCATGGTGAGACTCCCGGCGCCCTCGCAGGAGGCTCATGCCCATCCCACCGCGAGCCACTCGGAAAGTGCCCTGCGTCACATGCGGGGCGGGTCGACGGGAACCTCGGCGGGTGGCCGGCCCCGGGGGAGTGACGGCTCGCCCCCGGCACGAGAGCTCACGGAATGGACCGTGCGGCCGTGCGGGAAAACACGGTCACGGCCGCCGACTCGTTGAATTCAAAATCGAACCAATTCCGCGTCGCCGACTGCGTGCAAAATCGGACAGTGGCGGAATGATCATGCATCGTGTTATGTTCCTGCGGCGCCGATCACCGGGCCTGACCAGCCCAGTTGAGGTGCGCGGACCGTCATCGCCAGCCGATGCGACGGTCCGGGGGAATTAATCGGGGGAGAAAGTCCGCGGGGGGGACCATTTCGGTTTCCACGCCATTCCAGGTCGCCCTTTTGGGCTTCCTCCCCTTGTGATTGAACACAAGGGAGATCGTACATGACCCGCAATACGCTGCGCCTGGCCGCCGTTTCGGCCGTGGCTGCCGTGTCCATCGGCGCCGGCGCGAGCCTGGCGCAGGCGTCCGAGGCCACCGCGACGGCTCGTCCGGCGGCCTCTTCCCAGGTGACGCTGTCCGCGGCCGACGCCCGCGCCGTCCTCGCCGACCCGACGGTGTCGGCCCAGCTGACGGCCGGCGACACCGCGTCGCTGCGCGCCGTGGCGAACGGCACCGCCACCGACGTGCAGGCGCGCGGCGCCGTGGGCGCCGCCGCCAAGGCGCTGTACAACCTGCTGAAGAAGCACGGCGGCAAGGTCTACAACGGCGCGGTCAAGGCCGCCAAGTCCAGCTGGGGCAAGTTCCGTTCGTACATGGACGGCCTGCCCTGGTACCACCCGGTCCGTATCGCCTGGGTCGCCGCCGGCGCCGAGACGCAGTACCAGCTGTACACGTACATCCGCGGCCTCCTCTGACGGACCGCGGCTCGTCGCACACGCGAGTGGGGGTGTGCCGGAACCGACGCGGACGCGGTTCCGGCACACCGGATGTCACGCGGAAAGGAACACGTTCATGGCCGACTCCGGAGCGCCGCGCGCTCTGCGGCATCTCTGGGCATCGCCCGCGGTGTTCGTCATGGCGGCGTTCGTCGCGTTCAACGTCGTCGGGCGCGGTGACGCGGGGTGGGTGCTGATGGGTGCCGGGCTTTCCGGGCCCGTCGTCGCTCTCGCCTGGCACGCGGTCAGACGGGAGCGGCCGGAAACGGCGTTCGTCGTCGTTCCGCTGGGGCTGCTGGCGCTGATGACCGTGCTGTTCGGCATCAACGAGGGGTTCCCCTGGGGCTGAGCCCTTCGCCCTGCGTCAGGTGAGCGGGCGCATGCCCAGGGGGCTGCCGATCTCCTCGGCCATGACCTTGCCGGCCTCGACCTCCAGGGTCTCGTCGCCCATGCCCTGATCGGTGTCGAGGCCGTCGAGCTCGGCGAGGGGCTGGTTCAGGCGGACGTGCGCGACGACCGACTGGAGGGCGCGCAGGGCCGCCGAGGCCGTCGAGCCCCAGTTGGAGAAGTAGGAGAACTGCCACCACCACAGCGCCTCCGACGTGCGGCCCGCCTTGTAGTGGGCCATGCCGTGGCGCAGGTCGGTGATGACGTCGGTGAGGTCGTCGGAGATACGCGCCGGGACCGGTGCCTTGCGCGGCTCGTACGGGTCGAAGACCTCGGAGTAGACGTCGATCGGGTCGAGCAGCCGCGCCAGGTTCTCGCGCAGCTCGTCCACGTCCGGCTCCGGGCCCATGTCCGGCTCGTAGCGCTCCTCGGGGACGATGTCCTCGTGGGCGCCCAGGCGGCCCCCGGCCAGAAGCAGCTGGGAGACCTCGAGCAGCAGGAAGGGCACCGCCGAGTCCGGCTCGTCGCCCTTCGCGACCTCCGTGACGGCGACCAGGAAACTCTCGATCTGATCGGCGATCTGGACCGCGAAGTCGTCCGGGTTCTGCTCGGTCGCGTGCAGCGTGGCGTCAGACATCTAGGAGTCGTCTCCCCTCGAAGGCGCGGCCGAGCGTGACCTCGTCCGCGTATTCCAGGTCGCCGCCCACCGGGAGGCCGCTGGCCAGGCGGGTGACCTTCAGGCCCATGGGCTTGATCATGCGGGCGAGGTACGTGGCCGTGGCCTCGCCTTCCAGATTCGGGTCCGTGGCCAGGATCAGCTCCGTGACCGTCCCGTCGGCCAACCGCGCGAGAAGTTCCCGTATACGCAGGTCGTCGGGGCCCACCCCGTCGATCGGGCTGATCGCGCCGCCGAGGACGTGGTAGCGGCCGCGGAACTCACGCGTGCGCTCGATCGCGACGACGTCCTTGGGCTCCTCCACGACGCAGATGACCGCCGGGTCGCGCCGGGTGTCGCGGCAGATGCCGCACCGCTCCTCCTGCGCGACGTTCCCGCACACCGCGCAGAAGCGGACCTTCGCCTTGACCTCCGTCAGCGCCTGCGCCAGACGCCGTACGTCCGCCGGTTCCGCCTGAAGGATGTGGAAGGCGATCCGCTGCGCGCTCTTGGGACCGACGCCGGGCAGCCGCCCCAGCTCGTCGATGAGGTCCTGGACCACGCCTTCGTACAACGGACTGCCGTCCTTCCTGATGTTCCTTCACTACGTACGGTAGAGGCCCGCGGCCCCGCACAGAAGCCCTGGCGGCGTCGCACGGACGCTTCGCCGGGGCTTCCGCTAGAAAGGCAGGCCGGGAATGCCGCCCCCGCCGAGGCCCTGGGCCAGCGGGCCGAGCTTCTGCTGCTGGAGCGTCTGCGCGTTCTCGTTCGCCGCCTGGACCGCCGCGACGACCAGGTCTGCGAGGGTCTCGGTGTCCTCCGGGTCCACCGCCTTCGGGTCGATCTTCAGCGCGCGCAGCTCGCCGGAGCCGGTGACGGTGGCCCGCACCAGACCGCCGCCCGCCTGGCCCTCGACCTCCGTGCGCGCCAGTTCCTCCTGGGCCTTGGCCAGGTCCTGCTGCATCTTCTGGGCCTGCTGGAGCAGCTGCTGCATGTTGGGCTGGCCACCACCGGGGATCACGATTCGCTCCTAGGTCGCTGCGTCGGGTGCTACGTGTGCCGTGGCGGTGCGACGGTCGCACCGCTCGGCACGAGCCTACGTGCTCGGGACGGCCGTCGCCCCGGCACTCTTTCGGGTGAGTCCCCTCGGGGGCCCTATACCTGATCACGGCCCCCTTCCGGGCGTAAAAGCGCGCGAACCCCCGACGCGCCCACCCGTTGGGCGGTAGGAAGGGCCCGGCGCACAAGCACCACGCGTGACCGTCCGACCGCGCACGGTGCGTGCGCGCGCGGTCGGTCAC
>MUNG01000084.1:27812-28833 GCA_002154585.1 Streptomyces pseudogriseolus | reverse complement strand
CAGGAGGCGCTGACCAACGTGACCAAGCATGCCTCCGGGCGCGGGACCCGGGTGGGGCTCGACTGGGGCGGCGGACGCCTGACCGTCACGGTGACCGACGACGGCGGCGCCCCGACCGGCCCCCCCGCCCTGTCGGACCGTCCCCCCGGCTACGGCCTGCTCGGCCTACGGGAACGCGCGACAGCAGTGGGCGGCGACCTGACGGCAGGCCCACGCGAAGAAGGCGGCTTCCTGCTGACGGCCCACCTGCCCGTGCCGCCGGTACGGGACACGGCGACGGCCGAGGAGGGCCGCACGGGACACGCGAACGACGGAACCGAGGGGACGGCATGACGCGGAAGGTGCTGCCACGCGGCGCGCTCCGGCTGCCCCTGCCGCCCTCCGGGCCCCGCGACGGCCGACGACGACCGGCGGACGCGGCCCCACGGACGGCTGGACCGGGAAGACGACAGACGTTGAAGGCGCTGCACACCAACGACCAGACGCTCGCGCGCGACGCGCTCCGGCCGCCCNNGCGGCGAGGACGGGCGGACGCGGCCGACGGACGGCCGGACCGAGAGGACGACATGACACTGGCGGTGCCGGTCACCGACGACCACGCGCTCGCGCGCGACGCCTTCCGGCGGCCCTCGCCGCACACCCGGGGCCCCTCGGCGGCCGGCGTGGACGGGCGGACGCAGGCCGCGGGGCATCCGACCGAGGGGACGACATGACGTTGACGGTGTTGCTTGCCGACGATCAGGCGTTGTTACGCGGGGCGTTCCGGATGTTGCTGGAGAGTACCGAGGACATCGCCGTCGTGGGTGAGGCCGGGGACGGGCGGGAGGCGGTGCGGCTGGCGCGGGAGCTGCGGCCGGACGTCGTGGTGATGGACATCCGGATGCCCGGGACGGACGGCATCGCCGCGACCGCGGAGATCTGCGCGGACCCGGAGCTGCGGGGCACCCGCGTGATGGTGCTCACCACCTACGAGACGGACGAGAACGTGGCGCAGGCGCTGCGCGCCGGCGCCTCCGGCTTC
>MUNG01000084.1:0-27772 GCA_002154585.1 Streptomyces pseudogriseolus | reverse complement strand
CGCCGGCCGGCTGGCCGTGCTCACCCCGCGCGAACGCGAGATGGTGGCGCTGGTGGCGACCGGCCTGTCCAACCAGGAGATCGCCGAGCGGATGGTCCTCAGTCCGTTCACCGTGCGCGCCCATGTGCAGCGCGCCATGACGAAGCTGGAAGCCCGCGACCGCGCGCAGCTCGTCGTCATCGCCTATCGGACCGGCCTGGCCCGGGTCGCCCCGGAGGACGAGGCCGGGCGCTCCTCGTAGTCGGGCAGGGTCAGGGCGGTGTGGGCCGGGCGGGGCCGCGCGTCGGGCAGGGTGTCGAGGGTGCGCAGCCGGGCGTCGCGCTGTTCCAGGGCGCGGGCGGTGACGGGAAAGAGCGTGGCGCCGCCCTCGTCGACGAGGGCCTGGTTGGCCGTCACGTACGGGCGCATGCGGTCCTCGTAGGCGGCGAAGGCGGCCGTGTGGTCGCGGTGGGCGGCCAGGGCGTGGGCGAGCACGTAGGCGCCGGACAGCGCGAGGCTGGTGCCCTGGCCGGTGAGGAACGACGGAGCGTACGCGGCGTCGCCGACGAGGGCGGTGCGGCCCTGTGTCCAGCGGGGCATGCGGATCTGTCCGGCCGTGTCGAAGAACAGGTCGTCGGTGTCGCGCATCGCGGCCACCATGCGGGGGATCTCCCAGCCCTCGCCCGCGAACACTTCGGCGACCAGCTCCCGTTGGGCCGCCGGGTCGCGCAGGGCGTCCCGCGGGGGCTCCGGCCGGTGGAAAGTGAGGAAGCCGTGCACCTCGGGGCCGTCGCCGGTGGCGTAGAGGGCGGCGGCCTTCCCCGGGGCGTTCCACAGCACCAGTTCACGGTCGAGGCGCCCGGGGTTGGGCAGGGTGAAGAGGGCGAAGCAGTAGGCGAGGTAGCGGTGGTGACGGTCCTCGGGGCCGAACAGGGCGGCCCGGGTGGCCGAGTGCATGCCGTCCGCGCCGATCACCAGGTCGTACGTGTCCTGCCGCCCGCTGCGGAAGGTGACGTCGACGCCGTGCGCGGCCGGGGCGAAGGCGGAGACGGAGTCGCCGAAGCGGAACTCCACGTCGTCGCGGACCAGCCCGTACAGGGCGTCGGCGAGGTCGCCCCGCCGTATCTCCAGGTCGCGGGGTTCGCTCTGGCCGGCATGGGCCCGGAGCGAGGCGACGGTGCGGCCGGCGGCGTCGAGGAAGGTGGCGCGCCGGGGACCGACGTGCGCCTGGCGCAGCCACGGCCACAGGCCCATCCGGCGGATCACCTCGGTGGCCGTGCCGCGGATGTCGACGGGGTAGCCGCCGCGCAGGGCGCCGGCCTTCTCCACGACGGTGACCGCGAACCCGGCGCGGTGCAGCCAGTGGGCGAGGGCGGGGCCGGAGACGCTGGCTCCGGAGATCAGGACGGTGCGCGGGGTGGTCATGAACGGGTTCCTTCCTTCGTGGAGGTGTGCGTGGACTCGACGGGGTGCGCGGAATCCTCGAGGTGTGTGGAATCGGCGGGGCGCGCGGCATCCGCGGGGTGCGGCGCGGAACCGGAGGCGCGCGTGCCCTTCGCCGCGCGGGCGAGGAGCAGGCCGAGCGCCGCGGCGACGCCGGTGACGGCGAAGCCGGTGGTGAAGGCGGCCTCGGTGGGCAGTCCGGTGCCGGCGTCGGTCCCGGCGGCGAGCAGCCCGCCCGCGATCTGGGCGCCGACGACGACCCCGATCACCCGGGTGACGACGAGCAGGCTGGTGGCGATGCCGGTGTCCCCGGGGTCGACGGCGGTGGCGACGCCCGCCAGCAGCGCGGTGGTGGCGATGCCCGCGGCGAACGCGGTCAGCGTCTTGGCGAGGGCGAGCTGCCAGGCGGAGTCGTGCTGGGCCGCCAGGGCGAACATGGTGGCGGCGGTGACCAGGGCGGCCACGGCGACCACGGCACGGGCGCCGAACCTCCGGGCGGCGACCCCGCCGACCGCGTCGCTCATGGCTCCGGCGATGGCGCCGGGCAGCAGGTAGAGGCCGATGTCGGTGGTGCCGGCGTCGAAGCCGTAGCCGTCGCCGGAGACGGCGAGGAGCTGCGGCAGCAGCAGGGTGACCATGCCGAGGGTGACGGTGACCAGCAGGGTGAGCAGGGACGCCTGCCACATCGCGGGCCGGGCGAGCATGCGCAGGTCGACCATCGGGGAGACGGCGCGGCGCTCGACGCGGACCCAGGCGGTGGCGAGCAGGGCGACGAGCGCGAGCAGCCCGCCCGCGGCGAGGGGCGGGAGGCCGCCGCCGGTCAGCAGGACGAGGCCGAGCATGAAGGCGAGCAGGGTGACGCTCAGCAGGACCACGCCGGGCCAGTCGATCCGCTCGTCGTGCCGGACGGGCGCGTCGGACGGCATCAGCCGCGCCACGAGGACGGTCGCCGCGACGACCACGAGGGTGGGCAGCACGAACATCCAGTGCCAGGACAGGTGGTCGGCGATCAGTCCTGCGCCGAGCATGCCGAGCATGCTGCCGCCGGTGAACAGGGCGACGACCACGCCGATCGCCGCCTGGGTGCGCCCGGCCGGCAGATGGGCGCGGACCAGGATGAAGGACAGCGGCAGCACGCCGACCATCGCGCCCTGGAGGACCTGGCCGACCAGCAGCAGCGGCAGTCCGGGGGCCAGTCCGGCCAGCAGTCCGCCGGTGGCGACCACGGCCATCAGCCGGAGCAGGACGCGTTTGCCGCCGTAGCGGTCGCCGAGCTTCCCGGCGACGGGGGTGAGGACCGCGCCGGTGACGAGCAGCGTGTTGGCGACCAGCGCGCCCTCGGAGGGGCCGAGCCCGAGCTCGCGCTGGAGCAGCGGGAGCGCGGGTTCCACCACGGACTGGAGCGCGCCCAGGGCGAGCGCCAGCACCCCGAGGGCGGCGATCGCGGGCCGCCCCAAACGCGGCGGCGTGAGCAGGGTGTCGGACATGGACGTCCCGTTCTCGTAGGGGTCGGTGAGCACCCCCAACGGTTCCGTCCGACGGCCCCCGCGGGCATCGTCGCCCGTCACCGTCCTCGCCTGGTGCGCGCGCACCGGACCGTGAGCTCCCCTGGTGCCTCGGGACGACACGGGCCGTCGGCGGCCTACGAGTTGAACGTGTTCAAAAAAGTCACTACAGTCATCACCGTCAGCGTTTTGAACGCGTTCAAGAAGGGGTGGGGCATGGACCGCACCGTCATCGCCTACGTCATCTACCTGGTGGTCAGCATCGGGCTGACCGTCTGGGTGGCCCGCACGCTCAGCCGTAACGGACGGGTCTTCCTCTCCGACGTGCTGCACGGCGACGAGAAGCTCGCGGACGCCGTCAACCACCTTCTGGTGGTGGGCTTCTACCTCGTGAACTTCGGCTTCGTCGCCCTCTACCTCAGCGACGACGACACCGTCACCGACACCCGCGGCGTCTTCGAGGCGCTCTCCGCCAAGCTGGGCGTGGTGCTGCTGGTCCTGGGCGTGATGCACCTGGCCAACGTGTACGTGCTGAACCGCATCCGGCGGCGCGGGATGATGCAGCGGGAGCAGAACCCGCCGGTGCCCCCGCAGGGCTGGACAGCCCCGGCGGTCCAGGCGTGAGCGCGGTCTCCGGCCGGCCAACGCCCCCGGGGGCGCGGGGCACCGCGCGCCCGGCCCCCGACGGGCCGCACCCGGCGTGCGACTCGGTGAGGCACCCCCGCGGCCGCGGGCCCGGTGTCCCGGTCCGCGGGCTGACCGTGCTGTACGACGCGGGCTGCCCGCTGTGCACGTACGTCCGCGACTGGCTGGCGAAGCGGCCGCAGCTCGTCCCCCTGCGGTTCGTGCCCGCGGGGTCGCCGGCCGCTCGGCAGCTCTTCCCCGGCCTCGACCACGGGTCCACGCTGTCGGAGATCACCGTGGTCGGGGACGGCGGGCAGGTGTACCGGGGCGCGGCCGCCTGGATCGTCACCCTGTGGGCGCTGCGCGACCACCGGCGGCTGGCGCACCGGCTGAGCACGCCCGCGGGGATGCCGCTCGCCAAGGGCGCGGTGCTGGCCGCCGCCAGGTGGCGCGGCGCCACGGCCTCGTGGGGCGGCCGGGTGTACCGCCAGGGCGACGGGTGGACGTACGACCCGCGCGACGGCTGGCACCGTACCCCGCCGGGCTGCGGCTCCGACGCCTGCGCCGCCCCGAGGGCCGCGCCCGGCGGACGTTAGGCTCTGCCCGTGCCCGCGAAGAACGACGGCCCCGACCCCGGCGCCCACCTCAGCAAGTCCGAGCAGACCCGCGCCCTGATCCTGGAGACGGCCATGCGGCTGTTCCAGGAGCGCGGCTACGACCGGACCACCATGCGGGCGATCGCCAAGGAGGCCGGGGTCTCCGTCGGCAACGCGTACTACTACTTCGAGGGCAAGGAACACCTGATCCAGGGGTTCTACGACCGGATCGCCGCCGAGCACCAGGTGGCGGTCCGGGAGATCCTGGCCCGGGAGACCGACCTGGAGGCCCGCCTCGCCGGGGTGCTGAAGGCGTGGCTGGACATCGCCACGCCCTACCACGAGTTCGCGGTGCAGTTCTTCAAGAACGCCGCCGACCCGGACAGCCCGCTCAGCCCCTTCTCGCCGGAGTCGGAGCACGCGCGCCAGGAGGCGATCAGCGTGCACCGGGCGGTGCTGGCCGGCACGAAGGCCAAGGTGCCCGAGGAACTACGGGACATCCTGCCCGAGTTGATGTGGCTGTCCCAGATGGGGCTGTGCCTGTACTGGATCTTCGACCGCACCGAGGGCCGTGAGCGCAGTTACCGGCTCGCCGAGCGGGGCGCCCGGCTCACCGCGCGGGGCGTCGCCCTGGCCCGGTTCCGGGTGCTGCGGCCGCTGGTGCGGGACGTGCACGAGCTGTTCACGGAGTTCCTCCCCGGGATGACCCGGGCGCTGCCCGACCCCGCCGGCCGGAAGACCTCCGGCCGGCGGGGCGAGGACACCGCGGACGACGGGCACGAGCGCCCCGACGACGACGGCTGACAGCGGCGTCAGTTGACGATGTCCACCTCGCCGGGCGTGAGTTCCACGTCGTGCACGTGCGGCCCGTTTCCGACGGTCACGTGCGCCGCCCGCGCCCCGTACGGCGAGGCCGACACCGCCAGCAGATAGGTGCCCGGCGCCGGGACCGCCACGATGTACGCCCCGTCGGCGAGGGACGCCACCCGGTCCAGCTGACGGCCGCCGGGCGTGAGCAGCGTGACGGACGCGCCCCGCACCGGCTCGCCCTCCGGGGTGCGGACGAACCCGTGCACCACCGAGGCCGCCCCGTCCCCGGCCGTCTCCTCCGGTACGGGAACGGGGGTGGCGGCTTCGTTGTCCTCCTTCGGCTCGACGGCGAGGTGCGGCAGCCGCTTCTCCAGCCCGGCCGGCAGCCACCAGTTGGACCGCCCCAGCAGATGCATCACCGCCGGGACCAGCGCGGTGCGCAGCACGAACGCGTCCAGCGCGACCGCGGCGGCCAGTCCCACGCCCGCCATGGCGGCGCCGTAGTCGCCGCTGAGCACGAAGGCGAGGAACACGCAGACCATGATCAGGGCCGCGGAGTTGATGACCCGGCTGGTCTCCGCGAGGCCGACCCGCACCGCGCGGGCGTTGTCCCGGGTGTGCACCCATTCCTCGTGCATCCGGCTCACCAGGAACACCTGGTAGTCCATGGACAGCCCGAACAGCAGCGACAGCATGATGATCGGCAGGAACGACGCGATCGGGCCCTCCGTGCCGAGACCCAGCACGTCCAGTCCGACGCCCCACTGGAACACCGTCACCAGCACGCCGAACGAGGCCGCCGCCGCGAGCAGGTTCATCACGGCGGCCGTCAGCGGCACCACCAGCGAGCGGAACGCGAGCAGCAGGAGCAGGAAGCCCAGGCCGATGATCGTGCCGACGAACAGCGGCAGCCGGTCCCCGGTCACCGAGGCGAAGTCCTTCGACACCGCGGTCACACCGCCGACATGGGCGTCGACGCCCGCGGCGGGGATGACGTCCTCGCGCAGGGTGTCGATCAGCCGGTCCGTCTCCACGTCCTGCGGGGAGGTGGTGGGCACCACCTGGATGACGCTGACCCCGTTCGCGGGCGGGGCCGCCGCCACCTGGGCGACGCCCTCGGTGTCCTCGACCGCCCGGATCAGCCCGGTGGGCGCCGCGCCGTCCACGACCACCTGGAGCGGCCCGTTGAAGCCGGGCCCGAAGCCCTCGGCGAGCAGGTCGTAGGCCTTGCGGGTGGTGGTCGAGGCGTCGTCGTTGCCCTGGTCCACGGTGCCCAGGCGCAGCGACAGCAGCGGCACCGCGAGCGCGGCCATCAGCACCACCGCCACGGCGGCCACCGCGCGCGGCCTGCGCTGCACGGTCGCCGACCAGCGCGCGGCGAGCCCGCCCACCGGCTCCGCCTTCGCCTCAGAGGCGGCGAGCCGGCGGCGCTGGCGGCGGCTGAGCACCCGGTGCCCGAGCACGCCGAGCAGCGCGGGCAGCAGGGTGACGGCGGCGAGCACGCTGAGCACCACCGTCAGGGAGGTGCCGATGACCACGCCGTCCAGGAACCGCAGGTTCGTCACCAGCATCCCGGCGAGCGCGATGCACACCGTGCCGCCCGCGAACAGCACCGCCCGGCCCGAGGTGTCGAGCGCGGCGACCGCGGCCTCCTCCGGGTCCTTGCCGCTCAGGATGCCGCGCCGGTGCCGGGTGACGATGAACAGGGCGTAGTCGATGCCGACGCCCAGGCCGATCAGGGTGGCCAGCAGCGACGCCAGTTCGGGGACGTTGGTGACATGGCTGATCAGCTGGGTGCCGAACATGCCGCCGGCGACGCCGAACACGGCGACCACGATCGGCAGCAGCATCGCGAACACCGACCCGAACGCGACGAACAGCACCACGGCCGCCGCGAGGATGCCGACCAGCTCGGCCGTGCCCGTCGGCGGCTCCTGCACGCGTGCGATCGCCTGGCCGCCCAGTTCCACCTGGAGCCCGTCGCCCGCCGCGGCCTGCGCCGTGTCGACGACGTCCTGCACCAGCTCCTTCGGCACCGCGTCCGCCTGCTCGGCGAACGTCACCTGCGCGTAGGCGATCCGCCCGTCCTCGCTGATCTGCGCCGCGCCCCGCGCGTCGTAGGGTCCGGCGACCGCGCCGACGCCCTCCATGCGCCCGATCTCCGCGAGCGCCGTCTCCATCCGGAAGCGCACCGCCGCGTCCCGCACGGTGCCCTCGTCGGTCTTCCACACCACGGTGTCCGTGTCCCCGGAGCGCTCCGGGAACGCGGTGCGCATCAGGTCGTAGGCCCGCTTGGAGTCCGTGTCCGGGAGGGAGAAGACCTCCGCGTAGTTCGTGCCCGCGCTGCTCGCCGTCACGCCCAGTCCGAACAGCGCCCCCACCCACAGCACCAGGACCACCAGCCGATGCCGATAGCACCAGCGTGCCAATACCGCCACGTGTCCGCTCCTTCGTCGCTCGGTCGGTCCCCCGGGTCCTGGCAGCAGAATCGGCGGCGGCACCCGCCCGGGGACACGGCTCGCCCGGGACTCTCAAGGAACTCCAAAGCGGCAACGGGCACTTCGCCGGACGGTCACGCCGATACTGGAGGGCATGACGACAACTCCCGGCACCGTGCTGGTCGTGGAGGACGAGGAGAGCATCGCGGACGTCCTCGCGATCGCGCTGCGCTACCACCGCTTCGAGGTCATGACCGCTGGCACGGTCCGTGAGGCGCTCGCGCTCACCGAGCACACGTCCCCCGACTGCGCGCTGCTCGACGTGATGCTGCCGGACGGCGACGGCCGCGCGCTGGGCCGCGAACTGCGCGGGCGCAGGCCGCAGACGGCCCTCGTCTTCCTCACCGCGCGGGACGCGCCCGCCGAGATCGTCGGGGCGCTCGGCTTCGGCGACGACTACATCACCAAGCCGTTCAACATCGACGAGGTCGTCGCCCGCATCACCGCCGTGCTGCGCCGCACCCGGCCCGCCGACGTGCTGCCGCAGCGCGCCCCGCTGCGCCACGGCGACCTGGAGCTCGACGAGACGACGTACTCGGTGCGCCGCGCCGGCCGCAGCGTCGAGCTCACCCCCACCGAGTACGCGCTGCTGCGCTTCCTGGTGCGCAACGCCGGCCGGATCGTGCCCAAGGAGCAACTGCTGCGGCACGTCTGGCAGTACGAGCACGCCCCGCAGGAGTCGACCGTCGTGGAGACCTACATCAGCTATCTGCGCCGCAAGCTGGACACCCTCGGCCCGCCGCTGATCACCACCCGGCGCGGCGTCGGGTACGGGCTGACGTGACCCCGCGCATACGCCTCCCGCGCCCCGGCCGCACCCGGGTGCGGTCGCTGCGCGCCCAGCTCACGGTGGCGAACGTGGTGCTGCTGGCCCTGGGCATCGTCGCCGCGACGGCGGTGAGCGTGCTCGGCATGCGCTACTACCTGCTCGACCAGATCGACACCGAGCTGCTCGGCACCCGTGACTCGCTCGGCGGCTCCGAGCTGACGCTGCGGCAGATCGACTCGCTGAGCGCGCTGAGCTTCTTCCGCGACCGGGTGGACCCGGAGTGGAACCGGGACGGCGACGACCCCGACTCGGTCTTCGCCGCCGTGGACCGCAAGGGCGAGCCGGTGCCCGTGTTCGGCTTCGCCCCGTCCCGGGTCCAGCGCGACCTGGCGGACGCCGTGGGCGACCCGGAGCCGCTGATCCGGGACGCGGAGCCCCGGGACGTCAGCGTGCGCGGCAACGTCTACCGGGTCACCGCCACCCGCCTCGCCGACGGCACCGGCGTCCTGATCGCCGGCTCCACCGAGCCGCTGCACGAGGGCGTCGCCAGGGCGGTCAAGCTGGACCTGGCCATCGGCACGCTGCTGCTGCTGGTGCTGGCCTGCCTCACCATGGTCGGGGTACGGCGTCGGATGCGGCCGCTGGAGGACATGGTGGAGACCTCCTCGGCGATCGCCGAGGGCGACCTGACCCGGCGGGTGCCGTCCAGCTCCGACACCTCGCTGGAGGTGGAGCAGCTGCGGCTGGCGCTCAACTCGATGCTCCAGCAGGTGGAGTCGGCGTACCGCACCAGGGAGCGCAGCGCGGCACAGCTGCGGCGGTTCGTCGCCGACGCCTCGCACGAACTGCGCACCCCGCTGGCCGCGATCCGCGGCTACCTCCAGCTCTACGAGCGGGGCATGCTGCGCGACCCCACGGAACGCAAGCGGGCCTGGGACCGGATGACCGCCGAGTCCGACCGGATGGGGCGGCTGGTCGACGAACTGCTGGTGCTGGCCCGCCTCGACCAGCGCCCGGAACTGCGGAAACGGAACGTGGACGTGTGCCGGCTGGTCCGGGACGCGGCGCAGGACCTCCGGGTGCAGCAGCCGGACCGCCCGGTACGGGTGGACGCGGACGGCACCATCCTGGTCCACGCCGACGAGGCGGGCCTGCGTCAGGTGCTGGGCAACCTGGTCGGCAACGTACGCACGCACACCCCGCCGGACGTGCCGGTGTGCCTCACGGTCTCCCGTACGGACGGCGAGGTACGGCTGCGGGTCACGGACGAGGGCCCGGGCCTGACGCCGGAGGACGCGGCCCGGGTCTTCGACCGCTTCTTCCGCGCGGGCGGCGGCGCGGGCAGCGGCCTGGGCATGGCCATAGTCCAGGGCGTGATCCGCGCCCACGAAGGCACGGTAACGGTGGACACGGCCCCGGGCGAGGGCCTGACGGCCACGGTGACCCTCCCGGCACGCTAGGCCGACGCAACTACGGGCAACCGCACCTCGCTGCGGGCAGTCGTGCCGCTGGGGCGATGGGGGTACCTCCCGCTCGAGCGAAGCCGAGAGTGGGGGAGGGTGGGCGCAGCGGCACCCCGTAGGCGCCGGGCTGCGTGACCCGCCCCCCACGGCCACCGGGGTGCCACGAGTTGTCGCACGCCGGGTGCGGGACCTCCGTGGCTGATCGCGCGGTTCCCCGCGCCCCTTCAGGCGTCTGCACTGGCCGCCCACCTGTCTGGCCCGCGACATCTCGTGCCGGGAGCCCGCGCCACGCGCACCCTCACGTCCGAAGGGCCCCCAGCCGTGGTGGCTGGGGGCCCTTCGGGGCGTGCGTGGGGTCAGGGCCGGGTCAGCGGACGTCTCCCATCAGGGACTTCACCTTGTTGCGGTACATCCAGACCGCGATGCCCGCGACGACCGCGAGGGTCGCTTCCAGGGCGACGATGCCCGTCTTGTTGAGGTCGACGCCGGCGATGGACAGCAGGCCCGTCGTGGCGTCGCCGGCGGTGACGGCGAGGAACCAGACGCCCATCATCTGCGAGGCGTACTTCGCGGGGGCCATCTTCGTGGTGACCGACAGGCCGACCGGGGAGAGCAGCAGCTCGCCGACGGTCTGCGTGAAGTAGATCGCCACCAGCCACAGCGCCGCGGCCTTGTGACCGCCCTCGGCGATCGACAGGGGGGCCAGGAAGAGGAAGAAGGACACGCCGACCAGGGTCAGACCGGACGCGAACTTCACGATCGTGCTCGGCTCCTTGCCGCGCCGGTTCAGCGCGAGCCAGATCCAGGCGAAGACCGGGGCCAGCGCCATGATCAGCACCGGGTTGACCGATTGGTACCAGGAGACCGGGAAGTCCCAGCCGAGCACGCTGTTCTCGGCCGACGAGTCGGCGAAGATCGACAGCGTCGAGCCGCCCTGGTCGTAGATCATCCAGAAGATCGCCGCGGCGACGAAGAACCAGATGTACGCGGACATCTTCGACTGCTCGGTGCGGTCGAGGTCCTTGTCGCGCTTGATGCGCGCCAGCACCATCACGGGGATGATCACGCCGAGCAGGGTCAGCGGGACCAGGATCCAGTTCAGGGTGTAGTGGCCGGAGAAGCCGACGATCGCGTACGCCACGACGGCGATGCCCGCCCACAGCGCGGCCTTGCGCAGCGTGGAGGCCTTCTCCTCGGCCGACAGCGGCTTCGGGACGACGCTGGACCGCGCGTCCAGGTGGCGGCTGCCCAGCAGGAACTGCGTGACGCCCAGACCCATGCCGAGCGCGGCCAGCGCGAAGCCCAGGTGCCAGTTGACGTTCTCACCGATGGTGCCGATGATCAGCGGCGCGGCGAAGGCACCGAGGTTGATGCCCATGTAGAAGACGGTGAAGCCACCGTCCCGGCGCGGGTCGTCCGGGCCCTGGTAGAGCTGGCCGACCATCGTGGAGATGTTGGCCTTCAGCAGGCCGGAGCCGATCGCGACGAGGCCGAGACCGCCGTAGAAGGTGCCCGAGAAGGGCAGGGCCAGCGTCAGGTGGCCCAGCATGATGACGCCGCCGGCGACGGCGACGGTCTTGCGGGGGCCCCAGACCCGGTCGCCGAACCAGCCGCCGGGCATGGCGAGCAGGTACACCAGCGACAGGTACACCGAGTAGATGGCGGTGGCGGTGCCCGCGCTCAGACCGAGACCGCCCGGCGCGACGAGGTACAGCGGGAGCAGAGCCCTCATGCCGTAGTAGGAGAAACGCTCCCACATCTCGGTCATGAAGAGTGTGGCCAGTCCGCGGGGGTGGCCGAAGAAGGTCTTCTCGGACCCGGGGGTGCCCGGGGTGACCGAGTCCTTCGTCAGGCTGGACGCCATGGTCGTTCCTTGCTGTCGGGACGCGTCGCGCGAGACGGGTACGCGCCCGGTGGGGGGCTGGCCGGCACCGGCGGGCCGCACCGTCCGCCCCACGCCCGGGGGTGCCGCCCCGGATCACTGATCACGGAGCGGCGGACGGCGACCACCGGGATCCACGCCCCCGACGCGCGTCGACGCGCGGTGAGGGCCCGGCCACAGGTCATTCCTTCAGGGACCGGCAGCGTGTGCCGGCCCGCACACGAAAGAGACCCTCAGCGTCAAGTGCCGCCGAAGGTCCCCGTGGTGCAACAGGCGTTGGTTCACCATACGGCAGGACACTGCCGGATATGGAAGGACTTGAGACGCGAATCACAGGTTTCGAAGGAACCGTGATCGACTATTCGAAGGTCCGTCCAGCATCGCACCTCGCACCCGCAGGTCGGTGCCAGGGGCCCGGCGGTGAGAATCGGGTGAGACGACGGTGAGAACCGAGCCCGGCGATCACACCCCTGCGGCTCGGGCCACGGGACTACCATCATCCGCATGACCCGTGTACTGCTCGCCGAGGACGACGCGTCCATCTCGGAGCCGCTGGCCCGCGCCCTGCGCCGGGAGGGCTACGAAGTCGAGGTGCGTGAGGACGGACCCGCCGCTCTGGACGCCGGAATGCAGGGCGGCGTCGACCTGGTCGTGCTGGACCTCGGGCTGCCGGGCATGGACGGCCTGGAGGTCGCCCGCCGGCTCCGCGCCGAGGGGCACACGGTCCCTCTGCTGATCCTCACCGCGCGCGCCGACGAGGTGGACACCGTCGTCGGCCTGGACGCGGGCGCCGACGACTACGTCACCAAGCCGTTCCGCCTCGCCGAGCTGCTGGCCAGGGTTCGGGCCCTGCTGCGGCGCGGCGCCGCCGAGCCGCAGCAGCCGCCCGCGACCCACGGCGTGCGCATCGACGTCGAGTCGCACCGCGCGTGGATGGGCGACGAGGAGCTGCAGCTCACCGCCAAGGAGTTCGACCTGCTGCGGGTGCTGGTGCGCGACGCGGGCCGGGTCGTCACCCGCGACCAGCTGATGCGCGAGGTCTGGGACACCACCTGGTGGTCCTCCACCAAGACCCTCGACATGCACATCTCCTGGCTGCGCAAGAAGCTCGGCGACGACGCGGCCAACCCCCGTTACATCGCCACCGTGCGCGGCGTGGGCTTCCGTTTCGAGAAGAGCTGAACCCCCGCCGGGGTTCCGCCGCTGGGTAAGAGAACATGCGCCGCCGTCTGATCCAGTCCACGCTCGCCGTGGTCCTCGTCGTGATCGCCGTCTTCGGGGTCTCCCTGGTGATCGTCGAGACCCGCACCATCACCGAGACCGCCAAGGAGCGCGTGGAGTCCGAGGCGGTGCGGCTCGCCAGCATCGTCGACAGCCGGCTGCTCGTCGAGGACAAGGTCACCGCCGAGATCATCGGCGACCAGATGCCCGAGGACCGGTACGCCGTCGTCCGCATCCCCGGCAAGCCGCCCATCGAGGTCGGCTCCCGGCCGGACGGCGACGTCATCAGCGCCACGGCGCCCGGCGAGGAGGGCGAGACGGTCACCGTCCAGGAGCCGCAGTCCTCGGTGACCCAGGAGGTCGGCCGCACCCTGCTGATCATCGGGTTCGTGGCGCTGCTCGCGGTGATCGCGGCGGTGCTGCTGGCGATCCGGCAGGCCAACCGGCTCGCCTCCCCGCTGACCGACCTCGCCGAGACGGCCGAGCGCCTCGGCTCCGGCGACCCGCGCCCCCGCCACCGCCGCTACGGCGTGCCCGAGCTGGACCGGGTCGCCGACGTGCTGGACGCGTCCGCCGAGCGCATCGCCCGCATGCTGACCGCCGAGCGGCGGCTCGCCGCCGACGCCTCCCACCAGCTGCGCACCCCGCTCACCGCGCTGTCCATGCGGCTGGAGGAGATCACCGTCACCGACGACCCGGACACGGTGAAGGAGGAGGCGACGATCGCGCTCGCGCAGGTGGAGCGGCTGACGGACGTGGTGGAGCGGCTGCTGACCAACTCCCGGGACCCGCGCACCGGCTCCGCCGTCACCTTCGACCTCGACGAGGTGATCACGCAGCAGCTCGCCGAGTGGCGCCCCGCCTACCGCAGCGCCGGCCGGGCCATCGTGACCTCCGGCAAGCGGTGCCTGCGGGCCGTGGGCACCCCGGGCGCGGTCGCCCAGGTGCTCGCCGCGCTGATCGAGAACTCGCTGATGCACGGCGGCGGCACGGTCGCCCTGCGCACCCGGGTCACCGGCAACCAGGTCGTCGTGGAGGTCACCGACGAGGGTCCGGGCGTCCCCGCCGAGCTGGGGTCGCGGATCTTCGAGCGGGCGATCAGCGGCCGCAACTCCACCGGGATCGGCCTCGCGGTCGCCCGGGACCTGGCGGAGGCGGACGGCGGCCGTCTGGAGATGCTCCAGGCCAAGCCGCCGGTGTTCGGACTGTTCCTGTCCCGCACGCCCCCGCGGAAGGACCCCGGCGAGGAGGCCCGCCCGACGGTCCGCTGAGCGGGACCCGCATCGGAGGCGCGGCTACGGCACGCGCTGCCGGGTCCGCTCCCCGGCGGCCGGGGTTCCGCCCGCCACGGGCTCCTCCCGCACCGGCAGGGCGCGGAACACCCACGTGCGGTACGACCAGAAGCGGAACAGCGTCGCGATGCCGATGCCCAGGAACTTGAAGATGTTGCTCTGCAAGGAGCTGTCCCAGCCGAAGCCGTACGTCGCCGTGTAGAGCACGCCGTTCTCGATCACCAGGCCGATGACGCTGAACAGCAGGAACAGCGACATCTCGCGGGTGCGCCCGGACTTGTCGCGGTCCCGGTAGGTGAAGTACCGGAAGCCCACGTAATTGAAGACGATCGCGACCACGGTGGCGATGACGCTCGCGCGCACCACCTGGAGGTCGGTCGCCTGGCGGACCAGGTTGAACACACCGAGGTTGACCAGAACCCCGGCTCCCCCCACCGCGCCGAACCTGGCCGCTTCACCGAAGAGCCGTCGAAGCCCCGAGGAACCTTGTTCCATCGCCCACAGGCTCCCGTCGGTCGAGTGCGTCAACTCCGCCATGCTAACCATCCGCAGGCGCGATCTTCCTGCGGACGCCATGTCGCACCCGTACCAGCCGCCCCTTCCGTCCCGTGCGACGGGCGGGAATCGGCCACCCTGGCGTGGGCGGATACCCTGGGGGCGTGACGTTTCCGGTAGTCGGCATGGTCGGCGGCGGTCAGCTCGCTCGTATGACGCACGAGGCTGGCATCCCGCTCGGTATCAGGTTCAAGCTCCTCAGTGACACCCCGCAGGATTCCGCGGCCCAGGTGGTGAGTGACGTCGTCGTCGGCGACTACCGCGACCTGGACACCCTGCGTGCCTTCGCGCGCGGCTGCGACGTGATCACCTTCGACCACGAGCACGTGCCCACCGAGCACCTGCGGGCCCTGGAGGCCGACGGCGTCGCCGTCCGCCCCGGCCCCGAGGCGCTGGTGCACGCCCAGGACAAGGGCGTGATGCGCGCGAAGCTCGAGGCGGTCGGCGTGCCCTGCCCGCGGCACCGCATCGTGTCCGGCCCCGAGGACGTGGCCGCGTTCGCGGCGGAGGGCGAGGGCTTTCCCGTCGTCCTCAAGACCGTCCGCGGCGGATACGACGGCAAGGGCGTCTGGGTCGTCTCCTCCGCCGAGGAGGCCGCCGAGCCGTTCAAGGCCGGGGTGCCCGTGCTCGCCGAGGAGAAGGTCGACTTCGTGCGGGAGCTGGCCGCCAACGTGGTCCGCTCCCCGCACGGCCAGGCCGTCGCCTACCCGGTCGTGGAGTCGCGGCAGGTGAACGGCGTCTGCGACACCGTGATCGCGCCCGCGCCCGGCCTCGACGAGGACCTCGCGCTCAGGGCGGAGCAGATGGCGCTGACCATCGCCAAGGAGCTCGGCGTGGTCGGCCATCTCGCGGTGGAGCTGTTCCAGACCCGCGACGGCCGCATCCTCGTCAACGAGCTCGCGATGCGCCCGCACAACTCCGGCCACTGGAGCCAGGACGGCGCGATCACCTCGCAGTTCGCCAACCACGTCCGCGCTGTCCTCGACCTGCCGCTCGGCGACCCGCGCCCGCGCGCGACGTGGACGGTCATGGTCAACGTCCTCGGCGGCGACTACCCGGACATGTACTCCGCGTACCTGCACTGCATGGCGCGCGACCCCCAGCTGAAGATCCACATGTACGGCAAGGACGTGAAGCCCGGCCGCAAGGTCGGTCACGTGAACACCTACGGCGACGACCTGGACGACGTGCTGGAGCGCGCCCGTCACGCAGCCGGCTACCTGAGAGGCACGATCACCGAATGAGCCCAGTCGTTGGCATCGTCATGGGGTCGGACTCCGACTGGCCCGTCATGGAGGCGGCGGCCAAGGCCCTCGACGAGTTCGAGATCGCCTACGAGGTCGACGTCGTCTCCGCGCACCGCATGCCCCGCGAGATGATCACGTACGGCGAGCAGGCCGCGGACCGCGGGCTCAAGGCGATCATCGCGGGCGCGGGCGGCGCCGCCCATCTGCCCGGCATGCTCGCCTCGGTGACCCCGCTGCCCGTCATCGGCGTGCCCGTGCCGCTGAAGTACCTCGACGGCATGGACTCGCTGCTGTCCATCGTGCAGATGCCGGCCGGCGTGCCCGTCGCCACCGTCTCCGTCGCCGGCGCGCGCAACGCGGGCCTGCTCGCGGCCCGTATGCTCGCCGCCCACGACGAGGAACTGCTCGGCCGCATGCGGGAGTTCCAGCAGGAGCTGAACGACCAGGCGACCGAGAAGGGCAAGCGGCTGCGGGCCAAGGCCGAGGGCTCCGGCGCCGGTTTCGGCTTCGGGAAGTGACGCGGATGACCTCCCTGGACCAGGCCCGGGAACTGCTGCGCGAGTTCCCCGTCGTCGACGGGCACAACGACCTGCCGTGGGCGCTGCGCGAACAGGTCTCCTACGACCTCGACGCCCGTGACGTCGCCGTCGACCAGTCCGCCCATCTGCACACCGACATCCCCCGGCTGCGCGCCGGCGGCGTCGGCGCGCAGTTCTGGTCGGTGTACGTCCGCGCCGACGCCCCCGACCCGGTGCCGGCCACACTGGAACAGATCGACTGCGTACGGCAGTTGCTGGACCGGTACCCGGCCGATCTGGCGCCCGCGCTGACCGCCGCCGACATGGAGGCCGCGCGCCGCGAGGGCCGCATCGCCTCCCTCATGGGCGCGGAGGGCGGCCACTCCATCGCCAACTCCCTCGGCACGCTGCGGGGGTTGTACGACCTCGGGGTGCGCTACCTGACGCTCACCCACAACTTCAACGTGGCGTGGGCGGATTCGGCGACCGACGAGCCCGGCGTGGGCGGACTGTCGGCGTTCGGCCGCGAGGTGGTGCGGGAGATGAACCGGCTCGGCATGCTGGTCGACCTCTCCCACGTCGCCGCGACGACCATGCGGGACGCCCTGGACACCAGCACGGCGCCGGTGATCTTCTCCCACTCCTCCGCCCGCGCGGTCTGCGACCACCCGCGCAACATCCCCGACGACGTGCTGGAGCGGCTGCCCGCCAACGGGGGCGTCGCCATGGTGACGTTCGTGCCGAAGTTCGTGCTCCAGGCCGCCGTCGACTGGACGGCGGCCGCCGACGAGAACCTGCGCGCCCACGGATTCCACCACCTCGACACCAGCCCCGAGGCGATGAAGCTGCACCGCGCCTTCGAGGAGAGCCGCCCGCGGCCCGTCGCCACGGTGGCCACGGTCGCCGACCACCTCGACCACATGCGTGAGGTCGCCGGCGTCGACCACCTCGGCATCGGAGGCGACTACGACGGCACGGCCTTCACCCCCGACGGCCTGGACGACGTCTCCGGCTACCCCCGGCTGATCGCCGAGCTGCTGGACCGCGGCTGGTCCCGCGCCGACCTGGCGAAGCTGACCTGGCAGAACGCGGTCCGGGTACTGGGCGCCGCCGAGGACGTGGCCCGCGACCTGCGCGCCACGCGCGCGCCCTCCCACGCCACCCTCGAGGCGCTGGACGGCTGACCCGCGGACGCGGCGCGGGACCCGGGGCCCTCCTCGGTCTTACCCCGAACGCCGCGTTCACCAGGAAGCCCGTGGGTGCTCCGTGCGACCGTGACCGTACCGCCCGAGGTCACGACGTACGGAGCCCCGTTATGGCCGATCTCCAGGACGACCTGCACACCGCCGCCGAGGTCGGCCGCGCCGACGAGCCGTACCCGCAGGAGGCGGTGGTCGTCGGGCCGGAGGAGTACCGGCCCGTCTCCGACCCGGACGACGCCCCCCTCGACCGCGCACGGGCCGTCCTCGCCGCCCACCCCGTCTGCGACGGCTACAGCGGCCTGCCGTGGACGCTGCGCGGACTGCCCTGGTACGACCTCGACCTGGGGGAGAGCGCCGTCGACGCGGATCTGCCGCGGCTGCGGAAGGGGCAGGTCGGCGCCGTGTTCTGGTCGCTGCACCTGCCGGAAGGACACGACGGCGACCGGGCGCTCACCGCGACCCTGGAGCAGCTCGACCTGGCGCAGGGGGTCGTCGCCGCCCACGACACGGGACTGCGGCCCGCCCGCACCGCCGGGGAGGTCGTCGACGCCCGCAACTGCGGCCGGATCGCCGTGCTGTTCGGCCCGGCCGGCGCGCCCGCCCTCGGCGACTCCCTGAGCGTCCTGCGCTCCCTGCACGCCCTCGGTGTACGGGTCGTCACCCTCACCGGGACCTCCTGGGCGGGCCCCGCCGGGCTCACCCGCTTCGGCGAGGAGGTCGTGCGCGAGATGAACCGGCTCGGCATGGTCGCCGACCTCTCCTGCGCGTCCGCCCCCACGATCCGCCGGACGCTCGTCGTCTCCAAGGCGCCGGTGCTTTTCAGCCGGTCCGGCGCGTCCGACCTGCGGCCGCACCCCGCCAACCTGCCCGACGACCTGCTCGCCGCGGTGGGCGAGGCGAAGGGGCTGTGCCTGGTGCCGCTGACCGCCGAACAGGCCGGACCGACGGTCCGCGACGTCGCCGACCACCTCGACCACGTCCGCACCCTCGCCGGCCCGGACTGCGTGGGCCTGTCCGGCACGTACGACACGGGCAGCGCGCACCCGCAGGACCTGCGTGACCCGTCCTGCTACCCCCGCCTGATCGCGGAACTCCTCCGGCGCGGCTGGGAGGAGTCCGACGTCGCCCTCCTGACCTGGGGAAACGTCCAACGCGTCCTCCGCGCGGCAGCCTTCACCTCCCACACGGCCCGACAGCGCCGCGAGCCGTCGACGGCGACAATCACCACCCTCGACACCTGAGACACCCCTTAGGGGCGCGGGGAACTGCACGGCCGTGGGGGGCGGGTTGCGCAGCCCGGCGCTTACGGGGTGCCGCTGCGCCCACCCGTGCCGCCCCAGCGGCACGACTGCCCGCAGCGGCGGGAACTGCGCGGACCGGGCGTCGCCTACGGCTGTTCGATGCGGCACAGGCAGAAGGGGTGGCCCGCCGGGTCGGCGTAGACGCGGAAGTCCTTCGACCTGTCGTCCTCACGGTCCAGCACACGCGCCCCGAGGGCCAGTACCTTCGCCTCCGCCGCGTCGACGTCCTCCCACGTGCCACCCGCGTCGAAGTCGAGATGGAACTGCTGGGAGTCGTGGTCGGCGCTCGGCCAGGCCGGCGGGGTGTGGCCCCGGGCCCGCTGGAAGGCGAGGCGGGGGCCCGAGGGGACCTGGAGGACCACCCAGTCGTCGTCCTGGGCCTCGGGCGTGCCGCCGGCCACGGACGCGTAGAAGACGGCCAGCTCACTCGGGTCGGGGCAGTCGAGGACGACACTGCGCAGTCGTGCCACGGGGGCCATCGGTTCCTCCATGTCTCAGCAGGCGCACAGGCAGAACGGGTGCCCGGCCGGGTCCGCGTAAACCCGGAAGGTGCGCGAGCGGTCCTCCGTGTCCAGCGGCTTCGCGCCCAGCGCCAGGATCTCCTTCTCGGCCGCGTCCAGGTCTTCGACGGTCAGGTCGAGATGGAACTGCTGGGAGTGGTCGGCCGCCGGCCACTCCGGCGGGACATGACCCTCGGCCCGCTGGAAGGCCAGCGTCGGCCCGCCCGGCACCGCCAGGTCCACCCAGTCGCCCTCGCCCTCCGGCGTGCCGCCCACGATGCCGGCGTAGAAACCGGCCAGCGCGCGCGGGTCCGGACAGTCCAGGACGACGGCGCCCACCTTCGCTACGGACATGACTGCCTCCTCGTGTTACCGCTTGAAGCGGTTTTTGGGTAACCGTTACCGCATGCTGCCGCAGAGCCGGTAACCTCGCAAGGGGATTCACGGAAGGTACCGTCGGGTCATGAGCGAGAGAGCGGCCCCGCCGGGGCGGCTGACCCTGGTCCAGGCGCTGGTCAACACGGTGGACCTCGCCGCGGGCGCCGACGCGCTGGACACGCCGGAGGGCCGTGCGCCCTTCGGTCTCACCGAGGACACCGTCGACGACGCCCGCGAGCTGCGCGAGTCGCTGCGCGCCACCCTGCTCGCGCACGCCGGCCACCCCGCCCACCGTCCGGTCGTCCCGCTCGGCGAGCTGCTCGCCCGCGCGCCCCTGGTCGTCACGGTCGACCCCGCCGACGGCTCCGCCGCCCTCGCACCGGTCGACGAGGCGCCCCTGCTCTCCCGGATCGCCGCCGCCGTCGCCGAGGCGCTCACGGCCGGCACCTGGCAGCGACTCAAGGCCTGCGAGGCCCCCGACTGCCACTGGGCCTACTACGACCGCAGCCCCGGCGGACGCGGCCGCTGGTGCTCCATGCAGGTGTGCGGGGCCCGCGCGAAGATGCGCCGGTACCGGGCGAAGCGGGGGTAGTCCCGGCACGCCCGCGCCGGTTGGGGCAGAATGCGACACGACGCCGGTTCGGCCGACTGAGCCTCGGCCGAACCGGCGTCACCCGCGCGCGACAGGCGCGCCTCAGGCGCCGGGGCGTCCCATCGCCCGGAAACGCCAGCCGGCCCGCCGCCACGCCTCCGCGTCCAGCGCGTTGCGCCCGTCGAGCACCACCCGCTCGGCCGTCACCTCGCCCAGCTCCGCCGGGTCCAGCTCGCGGAACTCACGCCACTCCGTCAGGTGCAGCACGACATGCGCGCCGCGCACCGCCTCCAGCGCCGAGTCGGCGTACCCGAGCGTCGGGAACACACGGCGGGCGTTGTCCATGCCCTTCGGGTCGTAGACGGTGACCTGGCCGCCCTGGAGGTGGATCTGCCCGGCCACGTTCAGCGCGGGCGAGTCGCGGACGTCGTCCGAGTCCGGCTTGAACGTCGCGCCGAGCACCGCCACCCGCTTGCCGAGGAACGGCCCGCCGCCCAGCTCCTGCCGGGTCAGCTCCACCATCCGCCCGCGCTGGCGCATGTTGATCGAGTCGATCTCGCGCAGGAACGTCAGCGCCTGGTCCGCGCCCAGCTCGCCGGCGCGCGCCATGAACGCCCGGATGTCCTTCGGCAGGCACCCGCCGCCGAAGCCGATCCCGGCGCGCAGGAACTTCCGGCCGATCCGGTCGTCGTACCCGATCGCCTCCGCCAGCTTGGCGACGTCGCCGCCGGTGGCCTCGCACAGCTCCGCCATCGCGTTGATGAACGAGATCTTGGTGGCGAGGAAGGAGTTCGCGGACGTCTTCACCAGCTCCGCCGTCGGGAAGTCCGTCAGCACGAACGGCGACCCCTCCTCGATCGGCGTGGCGTACACCTCGCGCAGCAGCTTCTCCGCCCGCTCGCTGCGCACGCCCACCACGATCCGGTCCGGGTGCAGCGTGTCCTGCACCGCGAACCCCTCACGCAGGAACTCCGGGTTCCAGGCCAGCTCCGCGTCCGCCCCGGCCGGCGCGTGCTCGGCGAGGTAGGCGGCCAGCCGGTCGGCCGACCCGACGGGCACCGTCGACTTGCCCACGACCAGCGCGGGACCCTTCAGATGCGGGGCGAGCGAGGCGATCGCCGCGTCGACGTACGACATGTCGCAGGCGTACTCGCCGTGCCGCTGCGGGGTGTTCACGCAGACGAAGTGGACGTCGCCGAACTCGCCCAGCTCGGCCCAGTCCATGGTGAACCGCAGCCGGCCGGTCGAGCCCTCGATCCCGGCCACGTGCCGGCGCAGCAGCTCCTCGAGCCCCGGCTCGTACATCGGGACCTCGCCGCGGCGCAGCTTGTCGATCTTCTCGGGCACCACGTCCAGGCCCATCACCTCGAAGCCCAGCTCCGCCATGGCCGCGGCGTGGGTCGCGCCGAGATAACCGGTGCCGATCACGGTGATCTTGAGGGCCATGGGGGTGCTCCAGAGGTCTGCGGCAGGCACGTGCGCGCCCGAGCATATCCGGGGCGCCCACTCGCGCCTCGCCCGGTCGTCCGGCCGCTGTCGCTCAGCTCACCTATCCACGAGCACGGGCGAAGGCCTAAAATTTGAGTTACTTAACGGTAGTTAGCGTGACCATCATCGCAGTGTTCTGGAGCGTGAGAGACCTTGGCCGGATCGGCTGACTTCGACCTGTACCGCCCGTCCGAGGAGCACGACATGCTCCGGGACGCCGTCCGCTCGCTGGCCGAGGCGAAGATCGCGCCGCACGCCGCCGCGGTGGACGAGGAGGCCCGCTTCCCCCGCGAGGCCCTCGACGCGCTGACCGCGAACGACCTGCACGCGGTGCACGTGCCCGAGGAGTACGGCGGCGCCGGCGCCGACGCGCTCGCCACGGTCATCGTGATCGAGGAGGTGGCCCGCGTCTGCGCGTCCTCCTCCCTCATCCCGGCCGTGAACAAGCTGGGCTCGCTGCCGGTCATCCTCTCCGGCTCCGAGGCGCTGAAGAAGAAGTACATGGCCCCCCTCGCCCGGGGCGAGGCGATGTTCTCGTACTGCCTGTCCGAGCCGGACGCCGGTTCCGACGCCGCCGGCATGAAGACCCGCGCCGTCCGCGACGGCGACTTCTGGGTGCTCAACGGCGTGAAGCGCTGGATCACCAACGCCGGCGAGTCCGAGTTCTACACGGTGATGGCCGTCACCGACCCGGAGAAGCGCTCCAAGGGCATCTCCGCCTTCGTCGTGGAGAAGTCCGACCCGGGCGTCTCCTTCGGCGCGCCGGAGAAGAAGCTCGGCATCAAGGGCTCGCCCACCCGCGAGGTCTACCTGGACAACGTCCGCATCCCCGCCGACCGCATGATCGGCGAGGAGGGCACCGGCTTCGCCACGGCGATGCGGACCCTGGACCACACCCGCATCACCATCGCCGCGCAGGCCCTCGGCATCGCCCAGGGCGCCCTCGACTACGCCAAGGGCTACGTCAAGGAGCGCAAGCAGTTCGGCAAGCCGATCGCCGACTTCCAGGGCGTGCAGTTCATGCTCGCCGACATGGCCATGAAGATCGAGGCCGCCCGCCAGCTCACCTACGCCGCCGCGGCGAAGTCCGAGCGGGGCGACAGCGACCTCACCTTCCAGGGCGCCGCCGCCAAGTGCTTCGCCTCCGACGTGGCCATGGAGGTCACCACGGACGCCGTCCAGCTCCTCGGCGGCTACGGCTACACCCGCGACTACCCGGTCGAGCGCATGATGCGCGACGCCAAGATCACGCAGATCTACGAAGGCACCAACCAGGTCCAGCGCATCGTCATGGCGCGCAACCTGCCGTAACGGCGGTCGGACATCGCGCGAGGGCGTCCGGGAATCCCCCGGGCGCCCTTCCGCGTCGGCCGGTCCCCCGTAGTCGCCCGCCCCAGCTACGTCGCCCGCGTCACCTGCGCCAGAACAGGTGGTGCGTCACCCCGCTCGCGCTGGGCACGACCTCCAGGTGGTAGCGGTCGAGCAGATCCTCGGGGGAGTCCCACAGCCGCAGCCCGGAGCCCGCCTTCACCGGCGACACCGCCACGTGCAGGGTGTCCACCAGACCCGCGTCGAGGAACTGCCGCACGGTGGTGACCCCGCCGCCGAGCCGGACGTCCTTGCCGTCCGCCGCCTCCCGCGCCAGCTCCAGCACCCGCTCCGGGGAGCCGTCGACGAAGTGGAACGTGGTGTCGGACAGCGTGAACGACGGACGCGGGTGGTGGGTCATGACGAACACCGGCGTGCGGAACGGCGGCTCGTCCCCCCACCAGCCCTGCCACTCGTGGTCCTGCCAGGGCCCGCGCTGGGGCCCGAACTTGTTGCGCCCCATGATCTCGGCGCCGATGTTGTTCCTGAAGTCACGGGTGAAGTAGTCGTCGAGGCCCCGGGTCCCGCCGGGGTCGGTGCGGTTGGGCCAGCTCGCGGTCGCCCCTGCCCAGGCGAACATCTCGCCGGGATCCAGATGGCCGAAGGGGCGCTCGAGGGTCTGGTCCTCGCCCGCGCCGATCCCGTCGGCCGAGACGTTGAAGTTCTGTACGCGCAGCAGCTGAGGCACGGTCTCTCCTGACCTGGTCTCCTGATCCGGTCTCTCCCGACCCGGATGACACAGGGTGGACTCCCCGCGCGCGGCGAACTCATCGCCGTCCGCTCACAGGAATCGCCGGATCGGGGTGACCGCCGCCTCCGCGAGCCGCGCACGCAGCGGACGGCGCCGCCAGCGGGCCGGGTCGATCGCCTCGCTCTGCTTGCGGTCGGCGTCGAAGTCGGCGTCCAGCCGTGCGGTGAAGTCCTCGTCGAGGACGGCCAGCATGACCTCCTCGTCGTGCTCCAGCGAGCGGCGGTTGAAGTTGGTGGAGCCGATCAGGGAGCAGACGCCGTCCACCGTGATGATCTTCGTGTGGAGCATGGTCGGCTGGTACTCGCGCACCTCCACGCCCGCGTCCACCAGCGTCTGGTAGTGCTGCCGCCCGGCCAGCAGACAGGCGCGCTGGTCGGTGTGCGGCCCGGGCAGCAGGATCTCCACCTTCACGCCCCGGCGGGCGGCGTCCGCCAGCAGGCCGACGAAGTACGTGTCGGGCGCGAAGTACGCCGTGGACAGCCGGAACCGCTCCTGCGCCGAGGTGATCACCACGCGCAGCAGGGTCTGCATGTCCTGCCAGCCGAAGCTGGCCGAGCCGCGCACCACCTGGACCGTGGCGCTGCCCGGCTGCTCGTGCCCGGTGAAGCGGTCGTGCTCGTCGTACAGCTCGTCGTGGCACTCGGCCCAGTTCTGGGCGAAGGCCGCCGCGATGCCGTCCACCGCCGGGCCCGTGACCTTGACGTGGGTGTCGCGCCACTCGTCGGGGTTGCGGGCGTCGCCGCACCACTCCTGCGCGATGCCCACCCCGCCGGTGAAGGCGGTGTGCTCGTCGGTGACCAGCACCTTGCGGTGACAGCGGTGGTTCTGCCGCATCGGCGACAGCCGGGTCGGCTTGCGGAACCACGCCACGTGCACGCCGGCGTCGTCCATCGCGTCCAGCAGCTCCGGCTCTATCTCCTTCGCGCCGAAGCCGTCCAGCAGCAGCCGCACCCGGACGCCCGCGCGGGCCCGTTCGGCCAGCGCCTCGGCGAACTCCCGCGCGATGTCGCCCCGCCAGTAGACGAACGTCATCATGTCGACCGTGTGCTCCGCGGCGCGGACCGCCTCCAGCATCGCCGGGAAGATCTCGTCGCCGTTGCGCAGCGGCACCAGTTCGTTGCCCTCGGTCGCCGCGATTCCGATGAGCCGTTCCAGCCGTCTGCGCAGCCGCTGCCGCTCCGTCTGTGTCGTCATGGTCCTACTCCCTCTCCGCCGCCCCGCCGGACGCCCCCTCGGCGCCGTGGGCAGGGGCCCCCTGTCCTGATGTCCGCTCCCGGCCCGGCCAAAGCAGCGTCGCGTGGTGGTCATGGACACAGGGGCGTAGGACGGGAGGAGCGAGGGCCGAACGCCGGTCCCCGTCGGTCCCTGGGAGGAACCATGACCCAGCAGCAGCCGGCCACGGAACCGCTGAGCAAGGAGACACAGGACTGCATCCAGGCGTGCATGGCCTGCCACGGCGTGTGCGAGGAGACCATGAGCGCGTGTCTGCAGACGGGCGGCGACGCGCAGACGCGGATCATGCGGGCGCTCCTCGACTGTTCGGAGATGACCCGGATGTGCGCGGACATGATGATGCGCCGCTCGCCGCTGGCGAACGAGATGTGCATGATGTGCGCGCAGGCCTGCGACCTGTGCGCGGAGGCGTGCATGTCGATGCCGGAGGACGAGCGGATGGCGCGGTGCGCCGAATCCTGCCGCCGCTGCTCCGAGATGTGCCGGGCGATGGCGGGCGCCCCGATGTGACGGCCCGCGCCGGACATGCGCGAGGGCACCCCCGCGGAGGTGCCCTCGTCACGGTGACCGGCCCTGGTGACCGGCAGCGGTGTCAGTCGCCCTTGACGGTGACCTTCTCGTCGTTGTTCAGCTGCTGGACCAGCTGCTTGACCTTGTCCTTGTCCCACAGCAGGTTGCCGCCGGCGGAGCCGGCCAGCGGCATGTTCATCGAGGTGCCCTCGCCGCCGCTGACGCCCTTCATCGACCAGAACATGTCGGCCAGGTCGAACAGCCCCATGTCCTTGTCGACGATCAGGGAGTCCAGGCCCGCGCCCATGGTCGGGTAGAGGCGGAACGGGTTGAGCACGGTGCTCGGGGTCGCCACCTGGTTGGCCAGGGCGGACAGGAACTTCTGCTGGTTCTTGGTGCGGTCCAGGTCGGAGCCGGCCAGCGCGTACCGGGTGCGGACGAAGGCGAGCGCCTCCTCGCCGTTCAGGGTCTGCTTGCCCTTCTTGAAGTCGGCGCCGGACTTGGTGTCCTTGATGTCCTGCGGGATGTCGATCTCGACGCCGCCGGCCGCGTCCACGATGTTCGCGAAGCCGGCGAAGCCGATCTCCACGTAGTGGTCGATGTGCAGGCCGGTGTTGAACTCCACCGTGCGCACCAGCAGCTCGGGGCCGTCCTCGGCGTACGCGGCGTTCAGCTTCACCTCGCGGCCGGTGCCCTGGTAGATCTTCCCCGACTCGGAGCCCTTGAAGGTGGGGATCTCCACGTTGGAGTCACGGGGCAGCGAGATGAGGGTCGGGCCGTTGTCCCCGGTGTGCAGGATCATCATCGAGTCCGTGCGTTTGCCCTCGGAGGAGCCGGTGCGCAGCCGCTTCTTGTCCTCGTCGGACAAGCCCTCGCGGCTGTCGGAGCCGACGATGAGGTAGTTGGTGCCCTCGCCCTTCTCGGGCCGCTCGATCACCTTCGACAGGTCGACGTCGCGGTTGAGCTTGGAGTCGGCCCAGAAGTACGTGGCGACGGTGGTGACCACCAGCACGGTCACCAGGGTGATCGCCGTCCACTTGATGCGGCGCCGCCAGTCCGGCGCGGGGCGCTCGGGGCCGTAGCCGTCACCGCCGCCGCGTCCGCCGCCGTACACCTGGCCGGTGTTGTAGCCGCTGTCGTAGTCGTCGTAGCCGCCGTCGGCGTAGCGCGGCTGCTGCGGGACCTGGCCGTACGGAGCCTGCCCGGGAGGGGCCGGCCGACCCCGCCGGACCTGCCGCATGACACGGGCGCTCTCGGGCTGAGCGCTCCCGCTCCCGCGTCCGTAGCGGCCGCCGCGGTTGTCGTCGGACCATGCCTCGGGCCAATCATTCATGCCAGACAGTGTGCAGGTCCGCAGGGGCGGCGGTACAAGGGTCGTCGGAAAATCAGGGCGCCGCTGTAGCGAAGCTGACACAAAACCCCCGCTTGTCACCTCGGCATAAGGTGGAGGCCATGACAGACCAGGCCCCTGCCGCGCAGACGGACAGTCCGGAGATCCCGGGCAAGCCCGTCTCGGCGTCCCGCACCACCCTCAGCCACATCATGACCCACAACGACACCAATCTCCTGGGCACCGTGCACGGTGGGGTGATCATGAAACTGGTCGACGACGCGGCGGGCGCGGTCGCCGGCCGGCACTCCGGGGGGCCGGCCGTGACGGCCTCCATGGACGAGATGGCGTTCTTCGAGCCGGTCCGCGTGGGTGACCTTGTTCACGTCAAGGCCCAGGTCAACTGGACCGGCCGGACCTCGATGGAGGTCGGGGTGCGGGTGCTGGCCGAACGCTGGAACGAGTCCACGCCGGCCACGCACGTCGGCTCCGCCTACCTCGTCTTCGCCGCGGTCGACGCCGACGGCAAGCCGCGCCGGGTCCCGCAGGTCCTCCCCGAGACCGACCGCGACCGCCGCCGCTACCAGGAGGCCCAGATCCGCCGCACCCACCGCCTGTCCCGCCGCCGCGCGATCCTGGAACTCCGCGAGAAGCGAGCGGCGGAAGGCTTCGACGACTGACCCCGTCCCCTCCCGGACTCCCCAGGGCGCGAACGCC
>MUNG01000083.1 GCA_002154585.1 Streptomyces pseudogriseolus | reverse complement strand
CGCCGAGCGCTCGGCGGCGGCGGTGCCGTCGGGCGTGTAGGAGAAGACGCGGGCGAGGGCGTTGCCGATGTCCCCTGCGACCCGGCTGGTGGCCGCTGTGTCGGTGAGCGCCCGGTTCTGGGCGGACTCGGCCGACCTCAGCTCGTGGGCGGCGCGGAGGAAGCCGCAGCCGCCGAGGACCAGGGTCACGGCAGCCCCTGCCACGACGGCCCGTCTCAGCCGCGGTCCCCGCGAACGGCGTACGCCAGAGAGGCGGTTCCCCTGGCGGCGGTCGGGGCCGTCGCCGGGCTCGTCCCCGGACGGCTCCTCGCGGGACCCGTCGCCGGCCGCGTCCTCGGAGGCCCGCTTCCGGGAGGTGCCGTCCGCGGCGGACGCGTCCGTCGGCCCGTCGGTGCCGCCCCCCTGCCCGGGCTGCTTCGTCCCCGGACCCTCGCCGTCGAAGTCCTGCCCCGTCCCGGCTTCGCGCGCGCCGGACCGGCGGGGCAGCCACGTCCGTGTCATCGGCCGCTCTCCTCCCTCTCCCTTTGGACCGGTACGGCGCTCAGTGCCTGCGCCTTCCACACGCCCTCGCCCGTGCGGGCAAGGACCACCTCCAGGCGCTTGCGGTCGACGGCCGGCTTGTTCGTCCCGGCCGGTGTGGTCGCGACACGGACGGTGGCGATCAGCTTGGCCGTGCCGGAGCGGGTGTCGAGCGCGGTGACGGCTGCCTCCGTGACCGTGCCGCGCGCCGAGGCCCCCGCGCGGGCCCCGGTGCCGCCGAGCTCTTCGCGCAGCGGCCCGGTGGAGACCTCGCGCCAGTTCCGGATGCCCGCCCGCGCACGCTGCCGTGTGGAGGCGTCGATCGTGGTGAGCACGGCGAGTGCCCGGCTTCCGTCGGCGAGCGCCTCGTCCCGTTCCCTGCCGTACGCGAGCGCGTCGTCGGTGCGCGCCTGGGCGTAGGTCCACGCGCCGGTGGCGCAGAAGCCGAGGGCCAGCGCGAGCCCCGTCCCGGCGAGGATCCGGGCCCGCCTCATCGGGCGCCTCCGCCGGCCGGGGCGAGGACGTGGCTCAGGTCGCGCGGTGCCTCGCCGCTCTGCCCGGGCAGGCCGAGCGCGCCGGGAAGCGCCGCGTTGCCGCGCTGCGCCGGGCCGCCGCCCGAGCCGCCCGAGGGCAGGGAGCCGGGTCTGGCCGGTTCGGGCACCGCGCCGCCCCTCGGGGCGTTCGCCGAGCCGCGCACGTTCACTCCCGTCGACGCCGGAGCGGTGCAGGCCGCGCCGGTGTTCAGGGGCGGCGCGGTGCCGAGGTCGAGGCCGTTGCGGTAGCGCGTGGCGCCGTACCCGGCGGTGCAGGGCAGGGGGTCGAAGAAGGTGACGGCCATGCCGAGGTTCAGCTTCCCTCCGTCGACGGCGGTGGAGCCGGCTGAGACGACCGCCGGGTAGGTCACGAGCAGTTCCTCGATGCCCCGCTGCCGGGTGACGGCGATCTCGGCGGTGGTGAGGAGGTTGGCGAGCACGACGCCGAGGCTCGGGTCGAGGTCCCGCAGCACTCCGCTGACCTGGGTGGCGGCCTCGGGGGTGACCGCGAGGAGGCGGCGCAGGTCGGCGTCGGACCCCTTGAGGGCCCGGGCCAGTTCCTCCGCCCCGGTGGCGAAGCCGCGGATCGCCTCGCCTTCCTGGGCCTGGGTGCGCAGGACGGTCTCGCCGTCGTGGATGAGCAGGGTGGTGGACGGCAGGGCCCGGTCGGCGGCCCGGACGAAACCGCTGCCGCTGTCGAGCAGCACCTGGAGGTCGTCGCCGTGCCCTTCGAAGGCTGTGCCCAGCTCGTCGACGACCGTGCGCAGATCGTCCTGCGGAACCGACCGCACCAGGTCGTCCACACTGGCGAGGACGTCGGTGACGGGGGCGGGCACCTGGGTGTCGGTCTGCTCGATGCGGGCGCCGTCCGTGAGGTAGGGGGATCCGTCGCTCTCCGGCCGCAGGTCGACGTACTGCTCGCCGACGGCGGAGAGCCCGGCGACCACGGCCTTGGTGTCGGCGGGGATGCGGGGGGCGGACTTCTTGATCCGCAGCTCGGCGACGACGCCGTCGTCGGTCAGCCCGATCGGCCCGACACGGCCCACCGAGACCCCTCGGTAGGTGACGTCCGCGTGCGTGAACAGGCCGCCGGTACGCGGCAGTCGCACCTCGACCGTGTAGTGGTCGGCGACGCCGACGTGCCGGCCGAGGTCGGCGTAGCGGATGCCGAGGTAGGAGAGGGCAAGGACGGCGACGAGGAGGAAGGCGAGGTTCTTCAGCCGTACGGCGAGGGTGATCACCTGTTCCCACCCGCCTCCGGGTCCGACGGTGCGGTGTCCGCGCCGGGCGTGGGCGTGGGCGCGGACACGGAGGGCAGGGGCAGCGGTGAGGCGCCCCGCGCCCGCTTCGACGAGGAGGGTGTGGAGGGAGCGGAGGGCGTCGGGGCGGGCCGCGGGTCGTCGATCGGCGGGATCACCTGGGTCCCGGGCACGGCGGCCATGCTCAGATACGCGTTGAGGTAGTCGCCCTTCACCCCGTTCAGCACCTCGTCGGTGAAGGGGTAGGTCAGCAGCACCTGGAGGGAGCCGGGCAGGTCCGCGCCGGCGTCGGCGAGTTCCTTCAGCGTCGGCGCGAGGGCTTTCAGGTCGGCGATCATGTCGTCCTTGCTCGCGTCGATGGTGGACACGGCCACGCCGGAGAGCGTGTCGAGGGAGCGCAGCATGGTCAGCAGGGAGCCGCGCTGCCGCTCCAGCGTCTTCAGCCCGGGCGAGAGGCCGGAGAGGACCGTCCCGACGTCGTCCTTGCGGTGGGCGAGGGTCGAGGAGAGCCGGTTGACGGCGTCGAGCGCGTCGGTGATGTCCTCGCGGTGGTCGTCGAGGTCGGTCACCAGGGTGTTCACCCGCCGGAGCATCGAGCGGACCTCGGGTTCCCGGCCGCCGAGGGCCGCGTTGAGTTCCCGGGTGATGGTCTTCAACTGGTTGACGCCGCCGCCGTTGAGCAGCAGGGACAGTGCGCCGAACACCTCCTCGACCTCGGTGGTGCGGCTGGTGCGGGACAGCGGGATGACGCTGCCGTCGGACAGCCTGCCGCCCTCGCTCCTCCCGCGCGGGGCGACGAGCTGGATGTACTTCTCGCCCAGCAGGCTGGACTGCTCCAGGCGCGCGGTCGCGTCGGCGGGCAAGGTGATGTCGCCGTTGATCTCCATGGTGACGCGGGCCGACCAGTCGTCACCGAGCTGGATGCCGGTCACCCGGCCGACCGCGACGTCGTTGACCCGTACCGCGGAGTGCGGGACGAGGCTGAGCACGTCGCCGAGTTCCGCGGTGACGGTGTAGGGCCGGTCGCCGAGGTCGGCGCCGCCGGGCAGCGGCAGGTCCTCGATGCCGCCGAAGCCGCGGGGCAGGGCCGCGACGCCGCCGACGGCGAGGGTGAAGCCGAGGCCGAGGGCGATCAGTCCGCCGACGGTGAGGCCGGCGACCCGGCCGGTGGTGAACGCGCCGCGTCCGAGCGCCGAGGCGGCCCGTCCGCCGGTTCGTGTGCCGCGCTTCATCTCTCCCCCTTCCCCTCGCTCGCGGGCCCGTCGCCGCTCGCGGCGGAGACGCCGGTGACGGGCAGCGGCAGCAGGGGACCTCCCATGCTGATCTCGTTGAGGTTGGCGCGGCCGTCGAGGGTGCGGGCGTCGGGGTTGTAGGCGTTCACGACGTTGCCCGCGGCCAGCGGCGCCACGTCCAGCGCCTCGGCCAGCGAGGCCCGTTGCCGCACCAGCGTGCGGGTGATCGGGACGAGCCGGTCGACGTTCTTCTTCAGCTCGCCCCGGTTGTCCTCGATGAAGGTCTTCACCTGGCCGAGGGCCTTGCCGAGTTCCTCGAGCGCGCCGGTGAGGTCGTCCTTGTTGTCGGCGAAGAAGCCGACGACCTCGTCGAGGCGTTCCTGCGCGGTGCGCACGCCGGTGTCCTTGTCCTTCAGCATGGTGGTGAAGGTCTGGAGGCTGCGGAGCGTCCTGAACAGGTCGCCGCTGCTGCCGTCCAGGGTCTTGGCCGCCTTGCCGAACTCCTCGACGCCGGTGCCGACGGCCTCGCCGTTGCCGTCCAGGTTGGCGGCGCCGGTCCGCAGCAGTCGGGACAGGGCGCCCTCGGCGTTGGCGCCGTCCGGGCCGAGCGCGTCGGCGAGTTCGGTGATCGAGTCGTAGATCTGGTCGATCTCGACGGGGATCCGGTTGCGTGAGGCGGGCAGGACGGCGCCGTCGTCGAGGGCAGGGCCGGTGCTGTGGGCGGGGGTGAGCTGCACGTAGCGGTCGGCGACGACGCTGGGGGCGACGACGACCGCCCGCGCGTTCCGGGGGACCTTCACCCCCTCGTCGAGGCGGAGCTCCACGCGGACCGTGGTGCCCTGCGGGTGCACCGATGACACCTCGCCGACCCGGACGCCGAGGACACGCACATCGGATCCGGCGTGGACGCCGATGACGCGGTCGAAGTAGGCGGTGACGCGGACGCCGTCGGGGGCGAGGGCCGAGGCGGCGGCCAGTCCGCCGGCGGCCAGCACCACCAGGGCGAGCAGTCCGCCGAGGATCTTTCTGCGTCGGGTCATCGCTCACCGCTCCCCGCGGCCGCCGCCTGCTGCTTGGGCGGCAGGCATCCGCTCTCGGGCCGGGACGTCTCCGGCAGGTAGCCGGGGGGCACGACGCCGCACAGGTAGCTGTCGAACCAGCGGCCGTTTCCCAGGGTGTTGCCGACCATGCGGTAGTACGGGCCGACCAGGGCGAGCGTCTTGCCGAGCTGGTCGTTGTTCTTCTCCAGGACGCCGGTCACCCGACCGAGGGCCCTGAGGGTGGGGCCGAGCTGTTTCTCGTTGTCGTCCACCAGACCGCCGAGTTCGGTTCCGAGGTCGCGGCTGCCCTTGAGCAGGGCGCTGATCGCGGCCCGCCGCTTCCTGAGTTCGCCGAGCAGGGAGCCGCCGTCCTCGATGAGGGTCTCGAAGCTGGACTTCTTGTTCTCCAGCGTCCTGCTGAAGCGGGCGCTTCCCTTGAGGAGCCGGGAGAGTTCCGCGTCGCGCTCGGAGACGGAGCGGGACAGGTCGGACAGACCGGTGGCGGCCTTGCTCACATGGGGTGGTGAGTCCTTGAACGTGTCGGAGATGGTCTCGAAGCTCTCCGCGAGCCGGCGGGTGTCGATGGCGTCGACGGTGCCGCTGAGGTCCTGGAAGGCCTGGGTGACGTCGTAGGGGGAGGTGGTGCGGGACGAGGGGATGCGGCTGCCGGGGTCCTGCGGCCGGGACCCGAGCGGATCGACGGCCAGGTACTTGTCGCCCAGCACGGTCTTGACGGCGATGGCGGCGGTGGTGCGGTCGCCGATCCAGGCGTCCTCGACCGTGAAGGAGACCTTCACCTCGGGGCCGTCCAGCGCGACGCCGGTGACCTTGCCGACCTTGACGCCGGCGATGCGCACCTCGTCGCCCTCGTCGAGGCCGGCCGCCTCGGTGAAGTCGGCGCTGTAGTCGGTGCCGCCGGTGAACGGGAGCCGGTCCGCGCCGTAGGCGAGGCCGCCGAGCAGGGTGAGGGCGAGCAGGCCGGCGACGCCGACGGCGACGGGGTCGCGGTCCTTGACCGGCTTCAGGCGCGGGCGCCTCATCCGCGGCACCTCGATTCGGTGATCGCGATGCCGGTCGGCGGTTCGGAGCCGTCCGAGGTGGTCACTCCGCTCACGCGTGCCTCGCAGAGGTAGAGGTTGAACCACGATCCGTAGGAGGACAGCCGGGCCAGGGCGGTCATCTTGGCGGGGGTCCGGTCGAGGAACTCCTGGATCTGCGGGGTGTGTTCGCCGAGGTTGTGCGAGAGCCGGCCCAGTTCGCGGATGTCCCGCTTCAGGGGCGCGCGCCCGTCGTCGAGAAGGCCCGCGGTCACGGTGGTCAGGTCGCCCATGGCCACGACGGCCCGGCCGAGGGGTTCACGGTCCTTGTCGAAGCCGGAGACGAGGTCCCGCAGAGTGACGACGAGGTCGTCGAAGCTGTCCTCGCGGTCGTTGAGGGTGTCCAGGACGGTGGTCAGGTTCTCGACGACCGCGCCGATCACCTTGTCCTTGGCGGCGACGGTGGTGCTGAGCGAGCCGATGCGGCGGATCAGGCTGTCGACGGTGGCGCCCTCGCCTTGGAGGACCTGCACGATCGATCCGGCGAGCTCGTTGACGTCCTTCGGGGAGAGCCCTTCGAACAGCGGCTTGAAGCCGTTGAAGAGGAGGGTCAGGTCGAGTGCGGGGGTGGTGCGGTCCAGCGGCACGGTGGCGCCCTCCTCCAGGGTGCCCTCGACGTCGCCGCTGCCGCGGCCGAGGGCCACGTAGCGCTGGCCCACCATGTTGAGGTACTTCACCGCGGCGGTGGTGGAGCGGGGCAGCCGGCGGTCCTCACGGACGGTGAACGTGACCTGCGCGAGGCGTTGCTGCACGACGCGTACGTCGGTCACCTCGCCGACCGTCACGCCCGAGATGCGCACGCTGTCCCCGTCCCGCAGGCCGGTGACGTCGGTGAAGAGGGCTTTGTAGGTACGGCCCCCGCCGCCCGCGCCGGAGCCGGCGACGCCGAGCCCGAGCAGGGTGGTGGCGAGGGCGGTGACCACCACGAAGGCGAGGGACTTGAGCAGCGGCCCGGTCAGCGGCCGTCGCCGGGTGTGCGCGGTGTCGGGGCCGGTCATCCGAGGGTCACCTCCGTACCGCGGTAGACGGGGCCCGCCAGCAGGCTGCTCCAGTCGGGCAGGTCGCCGGGGGCCGTACCGGCGGCGGGCGCGAGCAGTTCGTTGACGAGGTCGTTCTCCGCCGGGGAGTTGGCGGGTCCGAGGTCCTCGTCGGCCGCGGCGAAGGCGGACGGCGCGGTGGGCCGGGGCAGCGGGCCGACGTAGGGCACGGAGGGGCAGCGCGGCCCGCCGCCGGAGTCGTACACCGGGGTGTCGCGGCCCGGTCGGTAGGCGCCGCGCGCGGGGACGGAGGTGACGTCGACGTGGATGCCGGGCCGGTCGGTGCCCTTGCCGAGCGCCCGGTCCATGGCCGGGACGAACTCGGCGAGGGTGCGCAGGGTGCACGGGAAGGAGGAGGAGTACTCGGCGAGCAGTTCCAGGGTCGGCCGGCCGGCGGCGGTGAGGCGGATGAGGTTGCCCCGGTTCATGCGCAGGAAGGCCGTCATGTCCTCGGCCGTCCGGGTCGTGGCGCCGAGGGCGGAGGCGAGTTCGGCCTCCTGTTCGGCGAGGGTGCCGCTGGTGGTGGTGAAGTCGGTGAGCGCCGTGACGATGTCGGGCGCGGCGTCCGCGTAGACATGGCTGACCTTCACGAGTTCCCTGAGGTCGCGGTTGAGGGCGGGCAGGTGCGGGTTGAACTCGGCCAGGTGCCCCTCCAGCCGGCTCAGCGTCTCGCCGAGCCGGCCCCCGCGGCCTTCCAGGGCCTGCGAGACGGCCGACAGGGTCGCGGCGAGCTTCTGCGGCTGCACGGCGGTGAGCATCGGCAGGACGTCGTCCAGCACCTGCTGGAGTTCGACGGCGTTCGCGGAGCGGTCCTGCGGGATGACGGCTCCGGCGGCCAGCGGCACGGGCGAGGGGTTCTCGGGCGGTACGAGAGCGACGAACCGTTCGCCGAACAGGGTGGTGGGCAGCATCTGGGCGCGGACGTCGGAGGGGACGGCGTCCAGCGTGCCGGGCTTCATGGCGAGGGTGAGGCGGGCGCCGTCACCGGTGGCGTCGATGGCGCGGACCTCGCCGACGACGACACCGCGCAGCTTCACCTCGGCGCCCGGGTGCATCTGGTTGCCGACGCTGTCGGTCTCGACCACCACCGGGTCGGACGCGGTGAACTCCTTGTCGTAGACGGCGACGGCCAGCCAGATCAGCAGGGCGGGCACCAGCACGAACACCACTCCGGCGAGCCGGCGGCGCAGTGTCCGTCCTCTTCCTCGGGTCCCTCGGAATCCCTGGGGTCCGTTCATTTCACCCCGCCACCTTCACGGTCGTGGTCGCGCCCCACAGGGCGAGCGACAGGAAGAAGTCGGTGACGCTGATCAGGACGATGGCGTTGCGCACGGACCGTCCGACGGCGACGCCGACGCCGGCGGGGCCGCCCGAGGCGCGGAATCCGTAGTAGCAGTGGGCGAGGATCACCATCACGCTGAAGATCAGCACCTTCAGCACGGAGAGCAGCACGTCCGTCGGGGAGAGGAAGAGGTTGAAGTAGTGGTCGTACGTCCCCCGGGACTGTCCGTTGAACAGGACGGTCACGTAGCGGGAGGCGAGGTAGGAGGAGAGCAGCCCGATGGCGTAGAGCGGGACGATGGCGACGACGCCCGCGATGATGCGGGTGGTGACCAGGTACGGCATGGAGCGGATGCCCATACCCTCCAGGGCGTCGACCTCCTCGTTGATGCGCATGGCGCCGAGCTGGGCGGTGAAGCCCGCGCCGACGGTCGCGGAGAGGGCGAGGCCGGCGACCAGGGGGGCGATCTCGCGGGTGTTGAAGTACGCGGAGACGAATCCGGTGAACGCGGCCGTGCCGATCTGGTCGAGCGCCGCGTAGCCCTGGAGTCCGACGACGGTCCCGGTGAAGAGCGTCATCGCGATCATCACGCCGATCGTTCCGCCGATGACGCCGAGGCCGCCGGAGCCGAAGGCCACCTCGGCCAGCAGGCGCTGCACCTCCTTGAGGTAGCGGCGCAGGGTCCGCGGGATCCACAGCAGGGCCCGTACGTAGAACAGCAGGTGGTCGCCGGAGCGGTCGAGCAGGGCGAGCGGGGAGGCCATCCGACCTCAGCCTCCCTTCGGCGGGACGATCCGGAGGTAGACGGCCGTCATCACCATGTTGACGAAGAAGAGCAGGAGGAACGTGATGACGACGGACTGGTTGACGGCGTCGCCGACGCCCTTGGGGCCGCCGCGCGGGTTGAGGCCCCGGTGGGCGGCGACGATGCCGGCGATGAACCCGAAGATCAGGGCCTTCAGTTCGCTGACGTACAGGTCGGGCAACTGGGCGAGGGCGGAGAAGCTGGAGAGGTAGGCGCCGGGGGTGCCGCCCTGCATGACGACGTTGAAGAAGTAGCCGCCGAGGATGCCGACGACGGAGACCAGGCCGTTGAGCAGGACCGCGACGCCCATGGCGGCCAGGACCCGGGGCACGACCAGTCGCTGCACCGGGGATACGCCCATGACCTCCATCGCGTCGAGTTCCTCGCGGATGGTGCGGGAGCCGAGGTCGGCGCAGATGGCCGAGCCGCCGGCGCCGGCGATGAGCAGGGCGACGATGAGCGGGCTCGCCTGCTGGACGACGGCGAGGACGCTGGCGCCTCCGGTGAAGGACTGGGCGCCCAACTGCTGGGTGAGGGAGCCGACCTGGAGGGCGATGACGGCGCCGAAGGGGATCGAGACGAGGGCGGCGGGCAGGATCGTCACGCTCGCGACGAACCAGAACTGTTCGATGAACTCGCGGAACTGGAAGGGCCTTCGGAAGACGGCGCGGCCGACCTCGGCGGCGAGCGCGAAGAGCCGGCCGGTCTCGCGCAGAGCGCCGGTGATCATGCGCCGCTCCCGGCGACGGGCGCCGTGACGGTGGCCGCCGCCGCGTCCCGCGCGTAGGTCTCCCGGATGGCGGAGCGCGCGGCCGGCGGCAAGGTGTCGATCATGCGCATGACACGCTCGCGCCGTCGTGCGACGGCGCGGCGCGGCGGAAGGCCGGGGGACGGCTGCCGCTGCGGCACGATCACCCGGGGCGCGGCGGGCGTCACGGAGTTCGCCTCGGCGGCGAGGGTGGCCGCGTCCTTCTCCTCGGACATGCCGATGGGCCCCTCACGCCGGCCGCCGAGGAACTGGGACACGACCGGCTCGTCGCTGGTGAGGAGCACCTCGCGCGGACCGAAGGTGACGAGCTCGCGCCGGAAGAGCATCCCCATGTTGTCGGGCACGGTGGCGGCGATGTCGAGGTTGTGGGTGACGATCAGCATCGTCGCGTCGATCTGCGCGTTCAGGTCGATCAGCAGCTGCGAGAGGTAGGCGGTGCGGACCGGGTCGAGCCCGGAGTCCGGTTCGTCGCACAGGATGATCTGCGGGTCCAGCACGAGCGCGCGGGCCAGCCCGGCCCGCTTGCGCATGCCTCCGCTGATCTCGCCCGGAAGCTTGCCCTCCGCGCCCAGCAGTCCGACGACCTCGATCCGCTCCATGACGATACGGCGGATCTCCGACTCCTTCTTGCGGGTGTGCTCACGCAGCGGGAAGGCGATGTTGTCGAAAAGGGACAGGGACCCGAAAAGGGCTCCGTCCTGGAACATGAGACCGAATAATTTACGAGTCTCGTAGATGTCTCTTGTCGGGCTGTTCACCATGTCCACTCCATTGATGAGGACACGGCCCTTCTCCGGTTTGAGCAACCCGATGAGCGACTTCAGAAAGACGGTTTTTCCGGTTCCGGACGGGCCCAGCATCACACTGACTTCTCCGGCCGGGAGAGTGAGTGACACGTCCCGCCAGATGTTCTGCTCACCGAAAGACTTGGTCAACCCTTCGACCACTACTTCGATTCCCATATCACCTCCAGCGGACGTCCGTGACACACACCGCGGGCGCACCTACCCCTCCGCGACTTGTCACCACGCAGACAACACAGCGGCCCGGCGCCCGCCGCGAGGGACAGGGCGGGGTCGCGCGCCGCCCTGGAGGGCGGAGCAGCGCGGAACCCGCCGGCGAACGCACCGGCCCGGCGGAGGGTGGGCCGGTGGGACGTCCTCCGGGGCTCCGCCCGCCGGGGGCGGTCACCCGGAGCCGAGCACCGCACCGGCACGTTACGGCCGAGTAACCTCAGTGGGCAACACCGCACGACGAGTTTTCCGGGATACCGGCCCACCCCCCACGGAACCTGTCAGCGGGGGAACAAGAAACCCCCGGGAACTTGTCCGCCGGTGAGCAACACGGTCCGCCGTCCGCGCCCACGAGGCAGCGCGCCCCCGAAACCGGCCGCACCCCATTCCTTGACAGCACGTGATGAACACGGCCCCGGGATTCCTCACGCAGGGAACAGCTTGTTCCCTTTCCTGAAAGAATCATGGAATGCCTCATTGTTCGACTAAGTTTACCGCCGGTAACGTCGTGGTTCATGGACAGGCAGCAGCGTCCAGCCGCGGTGCGTACGTCCGCTTCTCCGGGCGCATACGGCCACGGCCCGTCTCAGCCGGTCGACCCTCGAGGAGATTCCCGGACCATGAAGAATTATTTGAAGAGATCAGCCGTCGCGGCGTGTGCGGCCGCGGCCGCGCTGGCCCTCACCGCCGGTACCGCCTCCGCGGCGCCCTCCACGGTGTGGACCGTCAGCCCGTCACCGGCCTCTTTCACTGCCGTGAACACGGGCAACATCGTGCTGACCGCCACCATCCCGATGACCTGCACGGCCTCGAACGCGAGCGGGACGATGGCGAGCACCACCGGCAACCCGGCGAACGTCGCCGCCATCAGCACCATGAACTTCGGTACGTCCGGCGCTCCGTGCACCAGCGTCCTGGGCAACGTCACCACCGTGGCCGTCACCCCCTGGAGCGTCGTCGCGGTGGATTACAACTCCGCGACCGGCGTCACCACGGGCTACGTCGGCAACGTCAAGGCCAACGTGAGCGCCGGCGTCTGCAAGTTCACGGTGTCGGGCAAGGCCTCGGCCACCTACACCAACAGCACCGGCATCCTGGCGGTCAACAGCGTCGCCGGTGAACTGACGGTCAGCAACCCCGTCAACTGCGGGGCGGTCGTCACGACCAGCACCAAGCCCACCTTCAAGGGCAACTACGCCGTCAAGGTGGCCGGTACCACCACCATCCCGACCATCGTCGGTTCCAACCCGTAGGCCGCCACCCGCTCACCCTCGCCCGGCCGGACCCCCGGCCGGGCGTTCGCGGGCTCTGTCCCGGATCCCCCGACACCGTCCCTCCTGCCGAGCGGAGCTGTATGAGAGTCCAACGAGCCGTCCCCCCGCGGCCCCGCCGAGCCCGCGCCACGCTCACGTCGACGGCCGCGTTCGTCGTGCTCGCCGCCCTGGTCCCGGCCACGGCGTCGGCCTCGGACACCCGGAAGGCCGACGTCGAACTCCCCTACGTCTGCGCGCTCCCCTCGGGGAAGGCGCCCGTGACGGTGCGGATCTCGGCGGAGTTCCCGCAGCGGACGCGGGCGGGTGAGGCGTTCACCCCCACCGGTGTCACCACCACCGTGGAGCTCCCGGCGGAAGCGGTGGCGGACCTCGCCCGGCACGACGCGTCCGAGGTGCGCGCCGGTACCGCGCTCGCCGTGACCGTGGCCCAGGACTCGGCCACGGCCACGGCGACATGGCGGGGAAGCTCCGGCCCCGTCGCCCTGCCGGCGTCCGGGCCGCTGACGCTGACCACGACGGGCGACGTCCCCTCGGTGACGGGCCGGAGCGACGGCGACCTGACCTTCACCGCGGGGGGCCTGGCGATCGGCCTGTCGCCCGGTCCGGAGGACGACGCCGGCGGCGGCGCGGAGACCGGTTCACCGGCCGTCGAGTGCGCGCTCGCCGAGGACGCGCCGGACAAGGGCCTGCTGGCCACCGTGCCGGCCGTCGCTGACGCGCCGGGGACGAGCGGTTCGCCGTCCGCCCCGGCGCCCGGCGGGACATCCCCCGCACCCGGCGGGACGTCCTCGGCGCCGGCGGGCGACTCGCGGGACCGCCAGGGCGAGCGGTCCCCGGAGGCGCCGGAGGACTCACCGGGCACCGCCGCCGCCCGTGACGTGCCGCCGTGCCGCTACGACGAGGAGAATCCGCCCACGCCCCTGTCGCTCAACGCCTACGTCACGGGCTACGCCAACGTGAGGAAGCAGAAGGCCGCTTCGTACCTTCCGCCGTCCTGCGTGCTGATCGACGGGGGAGAGTTCCAGGTCCCGGTCGACGAACCCCTCGACCCCGAGCACCTGGTCATGGTCCTGGAGACGTACGGCGAACTCAGCTACCACGGACGCAGGGAGACGCCGCCCTACGCCAGCACCTTCCTTTCCTTCGGCTTCACCCCGGTGAAGGCCACCATGGTGCTCAAGCAGACCGGTCCGATGAGGATCGACGCGCGCATGAAGATGCGCTTCTCCGACCTGTTCATGACCACGGAGACCTACGTACGGGTCCCCCTGGTCGCCCAGGTCACGGCCCTCGAGGTCAACGGCACCCCCCTGGACGTCGGTTCCGGTTGCCGGACCGAGACGTCCCTCACCTCCGCCGACCCGGACCCGGCGAAGCATCCCGGCGACCATGTGGTGCTGTACGGCAAGGCCGAACAGGTCCTCGGCGAGGACGTCACCGGCTACACGATCCTCACCGGCGGCCCGCTGTCCGGTGAGGTGACCATTCCGGCCTTCACCGGCTGCGGCACCGGCGGCGAGGACCTCGACCGTCTGCTCACCGCCTCCGTCTCCGGTCCCGGCAACTACATCAAGCAGGTCCAGGGCCAGACGTGCACCCCCCTCGTCCCGGTGTTCGAGACCCCGGAAACCAGGGGCCAGTGCACGCAGGACCTCCAGCCCTACCAGATCCCGGTCGCCGAGCGCTGAGCCGCCCGGCCCGCCCCTTCCACGAGAAAGGCCACCACCATGCGGTCGTTCACCCCCCGCACCAGGCTCGCCACCGTCTCCGCGCTCACCGCGCTGGGCGCCTTCGCCTCCCTCGGCACGGCGACCGCGGCCGATCCCGCGCTGAACGGCGAGTGGGCCCCCTTCACCCGCTGCCCGGTGGACGCGCCGGCGATGCTGGCCGCCGACGGCTTCGAGAAGACCCCGCAGTGCGTGGTGTCCACCTCCGCGGGCGGCTCCGTCAAGCTGGGCGACACCACCGTCGTCACCGGGAAGACCAGTCTCCAGATCGGCATCGTCCAGAACGCCGACGGCACCAGCAGTGTGGTGGCCCCGCCCGGCGGCGCGCTGGTCGCCGAACCGGCCACCGTGCCCGGCGGGCTGCTCGGTCTGATGTGTCCCAGCGCCATACCCGTGATCACGGGCCTGTGCGAGTCGCTGGAGAACTCCAGCCTCAACAAGATCACCGCGACCATGGAGTCGGTCGGCGCGCCCTACGACTTCGACCAGACGGCCGGCGTCCTGACCGACATGCCCATCGTCGCCCTGCCGGTCCGCATCCACCTGGAGAACCCGCTGCTCGGCAGCAAGTGCTACATCGGCACGGCCGCCAACCCGATCGTGCTGCTGCCCGAGAACCGGAACTACCCGGACTTCGCCATGACCTTCTTCCAGGGGGACGGCACCCTCGACCCGGCCGGCGAGATGAGCCGCATCGACCTCACCGGCGCCACCCAGAACGACAGCACCTTCGCGGTCCCCGCCGCCACCGGCTGCGGGCTGAACATCGGCCTCATCAACGCCGCGGTCAACGCGAAGACCGGGCTGCCCTCGCCTTCCGGGAACAACAGCCTCACCCTGAACGACACCCGGACCCACCTGACCGGCCTCAACGCACCCGGCACCGCCGCTCCCCGGGCGGGCGAGGTGCTGGCGGAGCACTGGCACTCCGCCGTCAGGTGAAGCTCCTGTGAAGCGGTTCCCGCCCAAGAGGTGTACAAGGCAATTAAGTTGACTTACCGTCAGCTTTTCGGGACCGGTGCTCGTTGCGGCCCGGCCGGGCTTCGTCCCCAAGGGCGTGCCCCGGCCGGGCCGCTCTGCCGGACAGGTCGGAGAGCAAGGGATCAGTCATGCCCTCAAGCGCACGTCCTTCGGTGCTCGGCGAGCCGCTCGACCCCCTCCCCCGGCAGTTCGCCGCCTTCATGCGGCCGTTGCTGCCGGGACTGCTGAACGAGATAGGGACCGAGGTCACCCGCGCCTACCCGGTGTACGGCAGGCTGCTCAACGGCCCCGACGGGCACGCCATCCGCCAGGGGGTCGAGCAGGCCCTCACCGCCTTCGTGGACCGGGTGGCCGACCCCTCGACGACGTCGGAGCTGCGGGACGACCTCCTGCGCCGGTTCGGCCGGGTGGAGGCCTACGAAGGACGCGACCTGGAGGTGCTGCAGGGCGCCTACCGGCTCGGCGCGCGCATCGCACTGCGCCGGGCCAAGACGCTGGGGCGGCAGCACAGTCTCTCCCCCTCCCTGGTCCTCGCCTTCGCCGACGCCCTGTTCGCCTACGTGGAGGAACTGGAGGCCGTCACCCGGGAGGGGTACACGGAGGTACGGGAGAGAGCCGCGTCCGAGGTGTCCGCGTTACGAAGACAGCTGTTACACCTCCTTCTGGCCGCCTCCCCGCTTCCCCGGACGACCGTCTCCGAACTGTGCGCCTCCGCCGCCTGGGAACTGCCCCGGACGTGCTTCGTCGTGGCCCTGCGCCCCCCGGTTCCCGAGCACATCCAGGCGGGGCTCGACAGCGACGTCCTCGCTGACTTCGACATTCCGCAGCCGCATCTGCTGGTGCCCGGCGAACTCACCCCCGAGCGCGTCCGGATGCTGCACACGACCCTGTCCGGCACCCGCGCCGCGGTGGGCCTGACCGTGCCGGTCGCCCAGGCCGCGGACTCCGTCCGCTGGGCACGCCGCGTGCTCCAGCTCGTCGACGACGGCGTCGTGCCCGACGCCCCGCTGGTCCGCTGCGAGGACCACCTGACGACCCTGTGGCTGCTGTCCGACCCGGCTCTCGTCGACCGCCTCGCCGCCCGTGAGCTGGCGCCGCTCGACGGGTTGACCGCCAAGCGGCGCGACCGGCTCGTCGAGACCCTCCGGGTGCACGTCTCCACCCGCGCCTCCGCCGAACAGGTCGGCGAGATATTGGGCGTCCACGCCCAGACGGTGCGCTACCGGCTGCGGACACTGGACGCCTACCTGGGCGACCGCCTCGCCGACCCCGACCACCGGTTCGCCCTCGAGGTGGCTTTGCGCTCGCGCCATCTGCGCAGCCGCGACGGCGCGACGTGACGGGTGCGGCCCGCAGGCCCGGTCGGTACGCGACCGGGCGGCGGGCGCCACGGCGGGGGCGGACGGACACACGCCCCCGCCGTCATGTCACTTCTCCGGGCACCGCTTCCACGCCAGGTGGTAGACCGTGCTGATGTCCCCGTCGGTGGAGTCCATCGTCATGAAGCTGACCTGGGACGGGTCGCTGCCCGCGGAGACTCTCAGCTCCGTGTTGATGTTGAAGTTGCGCTGCACCCCGCAGGGCGCGTAGACGAGCTGCGCCCAGTCGGTCTCGTCGGTGGCCTGCCAGTTGTCGTCGTACGGGCCGGCGAAGACGTGCGTGCGGTGCTCGGTGTTGGGCGACCCCTGGAAGTAGTACGAGGCCCGCTCGGTGCCCCGCGCGCCGGGCCGGAGGGCGGCGAAGCCCCGGTAGTCCGCGCTGGCGATGGCGTAGGTGAAGCCCTGCGGGACGTGGACCAACAGGCTGAGCTGGCAGTTCCTGCGGGCGGCCGTGGGGTCGGAACTCCCGCCGGCCTGGGCGATGTAGTCGCTGTAGGTCACGGTGAACGCGGTGTTGTCGGCCGAGACGGCGACGGCCGCGGTACCGGCGGGACATCCCGACCCGTTCACCGTGGCGACCTTGATGACGATCTTGTCCGGCGGCGGGTCGTCGAACGAGGACCCGGGGTTGTTCGCGGGCAGCGCGGCGCCGAGCAGCGTGGCCGCCGCGACGCCGAGGAGCAGGCCTGAAGCCATGGTTCTCCGTCCTTGGGTGGGGGGTGGTGCGGTGCGATGGTTGAAGCGTCATGCACATGCCAAAAGTGCGGGCACATGCAGCCCCGGCCCCGTGAAGGAGGCATGAAGGAGCGGTGAAGGCCGGGAGCGGTCGCATCGTATGGAGCGCCGCCACGGCCGGACAGGGCGAACTCCGGCCATTCACTCCCGGTCCGTATACCGCCGGTGAACGCCACGCCGCGCGAGGGCTCCCCCTGGGGACGGGGGCCGTTCCGGTTCGGGGACAATGACCCACCAGCACCGCTTGTGGCACAGACCAGGAGGCGCTCCCTTGGAGCTCAGCAGGCGCACCTTCACCGCCCTGACCGGCACGGCCGCGCTCGGCCTCGCGCTGGCCGGCAGCGGCGGGGCGGCGACCGGCGCGCGGGGGCCGCGCGTCGTGCCGACCGGACCGCCGCCCCCGCTTCCGGAGGCGGACGGCCGGCGCCATCGCGTCACCTACGACCGGCACTCGCTGCTGGTCGACGGCAGGCGTCTGGTGCTGTGGTCCGCCGAGGTCCACCCGTTCCGGCTGCCCAGCCCGTCGCTGTGGCGGGACGTGCTCCAGAAGCTGCGCGCCCACGGCTTCACCGCCGTCGATGTGCCCGTGCCGTGGAACGTCCACTCCCCCGCGCCCGGCGTGCACGACTTCACCGGCGTGCGGGACCTGAACCGCTTCCTCACGGTGGCCGCCGAGGAGCGGCTGTACGTGGTGCTGCGGCCCGGCCCCTACCTCGGCGCGGACCTGGACGCCGGCGGCCTGCCCGGCTGGCTGACGGCCGTCCCGGGCGCCGCCCGCACCGACGACCCGGAGTACCTGCGGCACGCGGAGGCGTGGCTGGCCGCCGTCAACGCCGTCGCCGTACGGCATCTGTACACCGCGGGCGGCGGGACGGTGCTGCTGTACCGGCTGGAGGACGGGCGTCCGGTGCCGCCCGGGGACCCTGTGGCGCGCGCCCACCGGGCCCGGCTGTACGCGCGGGTGCGCGCCGACCTCATCGACGTGCCGGTGCTCGACGCGGAGGGCCTGCCCGGCGGCGAGGGGCCGCCCACGGCCGGTCTCACCGCCGTGGCGGGCGGGGCGGCCGACGCCTGGGGCGGGCCGCTGTCCGGCGGCGAGGGGTACGCGCGGGTGCGCGAGGCCCACGACGCGCGGCACGAGCGGCGGCGCCATCTCACCGCCCTCGCCGACCGGGTCACCGTGCACCACACCGGCATGGGGTTCGGCGGGACGTCGTGGGGCTGGCTGCCCGGGCCGGGCGTCTACACCTCGTACGACTACGGGGCGGTGCTCGACGAGGCACGCCGGCCCGCGCCGAACATGGCCGCCGCCCAGCAGCTCGGCCATCTGGTGCGCACCGTGCCCGACCTCGCCCGGCTGGAACCGGACGGCGACGGGCCGGAACGCGTCGCGGACGGCCGGCTGACGGTGCGCCGGCTGACCAACCCCGACACCGGCGCACGGTTCTTCGTGGTGCACAACGACTCCGGCGAGGAGGTACGCGCCCTGCTGCCCGGCACCGGCATCGAGGTGCCGGTCACCGTGGCCGCCGGCGACGCCAAGCTGGTCGCCTCCGGCCTGCGCCTGGGCCACCGGAAACTCGCGTACACCACCGCCCAGCCGATGCTCTGCGTCTCCACCGGGCGGCAGGACGTGGCCGTGTTCGTCGGCCGCAAGGGGGAGACCGCCCAGCTCGCCCTGGACTGCGAGAAGCAGCCGGGCGCCGACCGCGCCGACACCGAACCCGCCTGGGCCTACGACCAGGGCCGGCTGAACGTCGTCTCGCCGCTCGGGGTGGGCGGGCTGAGCCGGGTGCTGGTCAAGGACGGCGACTCCGAGACACCCCTCGTGCTGCTGTTCGCCGACGACGAGACCGCGCTGCGCCTGTGGACGTACGAGACCCCGGCCGGGCCGCTCGTGGTCTACGGCCCCGCCGTGCTGCGCTCGGCCGAGGTGCGCGGCTCCACGATCCATCTGACCGGCGACGTCACCGTCGAGACCGGCGTGGAGGTGTGGGGGCCGCGCGGCATCGCCGAGATCACCTGGAACGGCGAGCCGGTGCCCACCTACGTCGGCCGCGCCCGCAGCCGCGTGATGGAGGGGCTGATGCCCGCCGTGCGCGCGGTGGCGCTGCCCGCGCTCGACGGCTGGCGGTGCCGCACGGAGAACCCGGAGTCCGGCCCGGACTTCGACGACTCGGCCTGGACGGTCGCCGACCGCACCGCCTCGCACAGCACCACGCCGGTGCCCGAGGGCGGGCCCGTGCTGTTCGCGGACGACTACGGCTTCCACCACGGCGACGTCTGGTACCGGGGGCGGCTGGAGGACCTGACCGGCATCCGGTCGGTGGCCCTGTCCTACAGCACCGGCACCGAGGGGCTGCTGATGGCCTGGCTGGACGGCCGGCCGCTCGGCACGCACCGGATGCCGGCGCCCGACGAGGACACCGTCGCGCGCGGCACCTGGACGGCGACCGTCCGGTTCACCGTCCCCGGAGCGGTGCGCGCCCCCGGCGAGCACGTGCTGTCGGTGCTGGTGCGGCCCATGCAGCACGCCGGGACGGAACCCGGCGAGGACGCCCACAAGGCCGCGCGCGGGCTGGTCGCCGTCGAGTTCGCGGGCGGTGACCGCAGCGTGGAGTGGCGCGTGCGGGGCGCCACCGAGCCGGAGCGGGTGACGGGCCCGTTCAACAACGGCGGTCTGTACGGGGAGCGGCGCGGCTGGCATCTGCCGGACCACGACGACCGCGGCTGGCGGGTGGTGGAGTTCCCACGCGAGCAGCGGCGGCAGGGCGTCACCTGGTACCGCACCCGCTTCCGGCTGGGTCTCGAACCAGGGCTCGACGCGTCGGTCGGGCTGACCCTGGAGGACGACCCGGACCGCGCCTACCGGGTGCAGATCTTCCTCAACGGCTGGAACCTCGGCCAGTACGTCAACGACGTGGGCCCGCAGCACACCTTCGCGCTGCCGAACGGCATCCTGCGCACGCGCGGCGCCAACACCCTGGCGCTGGCGGTGCTGTCCGACGGGACCACCCCGGCCGGGCCGGGGAAGGCCACGCTGACGCTGCTGGACGGGGCGCGCGGCGGCGTCCCGGTCGAGCCGGTGGACCCGCCGGGGAGGTGAGCCCGCCGGCCCGCGCGGACACGGGGCGCCGCGGCACACGGTCCGCGGGTCACGCCAGCCGGATCACGTTCCAGGACAGCGGCTCCAGCACCGCCGTGAGCCGGCCGCCCTCCAGTGCGGTGCCCTCGGCCGCGTGGGGCGTCACGCGGTCCGGCTCGGCAAGGGTGTTGCGGGCGTCGGGGTCGGCGTCCGCGAGCACGCTGTGCTCGACGACGGACGCCGGACCGAGCCCGTTCAGCGCCACCTCCAGCGGCAGCGGCTCGGTGCGGGAGCGGTTGACGGCGAACACGGTGACCGTGCCGTCCTCGGCGCGCACGGCGGTGGCGTGCAGCAGGTCGGCCTCGCCGTACTTCTGCGTCCCGTACGTCGGGGAGTCCACGCGCACGTCGAGGACCTCGCCGCGGCCGTACCTCGAGGCCTGGGCGAAGGGGTGGAACGTCGTCTGCCGCCAGGCCGGGCCGCCCGGCTCGGTCATGATCGGCGCGATGACGTTGACCAGCTGGGCGAGGCAGGCGACGGTGACCCGGTCCGCGTGCCGGAGCAGCGCGATCAGCAGCGAGCCGAGGACGACCGCGTCCATGACGCTGTAGCTGTCCTCCAGCAGGCGCGGCGCCTCGGGCCAGTCGAGCGCGCTCACCTGCTCCTCGGTGCGGGACATGTACCAGACGTTCCACTCGTCGAACGAGAGGCTGATCTTCTTGGGGGACTTCAGGCGCGCCCCGACGTGGTCGCAGGTGGCCACCACGTCCTCGATGAAGGTCTCCATGTCGACGGCGGACGCGAGGAAGGAGTCCACGTCGCCGTCGAGCGGCTCGTAGTAGGCGTGCAGGGAGATGTGGTCGACGAGGTCGTACGTCTCCTGGAGGACGGCGGCCTCCCAGGCGGCGAAGGTGGGCATGGAGCGGCCCGAGGAGCCGCAGGCGACGAGCTGCACGCCGGGGTCCATCTGCCGCATGGCGCGGGCGGTCTCGGCGGCGAGGCGGCCGTACTCCTCGGCGGTCTTGTGACCGGTCTGCCAGGGGCCGTCCATCTCGTTGCCCAGGCACCACAGCCGGATGCCGAACGGGTCCTTGTCGCCGTGCCCGGCGCGCAGGTCGGACAGGGCGGTGCCGCCGGGGTGGTTGGCGTACTCCTGGAGCTGGAGGGCCTCGGCCACGCCCCGGGTGCCGAGGTTGAGGGCCATCATGGGCTCGGCCTGCGGGCCGATCTTCCGCAGGAAGGAGATGAACTCGGACAGGCCGAAGCGGTTGGTCTCGGTGGAGCGCCAGGCCAGGTCGAGGCGGCGGGGGCGGTCCTCGACGGGGCCGACGGAGTCCTCCCAGCGGTAGCCGGAGACGAAGTTGCCGCCGGGGTAGCGGACGGCGGTGACGCCGAGCTCGCGGACCAGGGCGAGGACGTCGCCGCGGATGCCGTCGGCGTCGGCGGTGGGGTGGCCCGGTTCGAAGACGCCGGTGTAGACGCACCGGCCGAGGTGCTCCACGAACGATCCGAAGAGGCGGGGGTCGACCTCGCCCACGGTGAAGGCGGGGTCCAGGGTGAAGCGGGCGGTTCGCATGAGGTCCTTCCGGTGCGGTGGGAGGTACGGGGTCACTGACCGGCGAAGTTCGAGATTTCGGATGACGCTCGTAGCGTCGAACGGACCGTAAGGGCGGCGCACCCGCGCGTCAATGCCCGGACCCGAACGCGCGCCACCCCCGGGCGCGTTCACCCGGCGTGCGCGGACGGCCGGAACCAGGCGCTTCCGTCACCGGGACGGCATGACGCGGACACGTCTGTCCGCGTAGGCTCGGGCAGGCCCGACACCGGCAAGGAAGCGAGGGTCGCGATGGGGTTCGCGGACGCGGCCATGGGCCCGGCCTCGTTCCTCGGTGAGTTCTACCCGTCCTTCTGGTGGGTGCCGGCCGTCGTCCTGGCCGCCGCCCTGGCCATCAAGGTGCCGACCATCATCCGGCTGTGGAGCGACCCGCTGCTGCGCGCCGTCGGCGGACTGCTGCTGCTCGCCTGCGCGGTGTTCGTGTTCGTCGCGCCCTCCACCATCGGCTGGGTCAACCGGGTCACCGGCGTCCCCAACATCTCCGCGCCCTGGGTGTACTCGCTGCTCACCGCGTTCTGCGGGTCCTGCCTGGTGCTGATCATCGCCTGGCGCGACGGCCTGTCCGAACGGTCCGCCGCCACCCGCCGCGCCACCCGCCGGGTGATCGCCGCGTACGGGGGCGTGATCGTCGCGCTGTGGGTGCTGTTCGCCCTCGCGGACGTGCCCGTGGAGCGCACCCGGGACCTGGACACCTACTACGCCACCACGCCGTTCATGCGCGAGGAGATCCTGCTCTACCTCCTCGCCCACACCACGGCCGCGCTCATCACGTCCAAGCTGATCTGGAACTGGATCCGCACGGACGGACTCGACGCGCTGCTGCGCTGGGGACTGAAGTTCCTCGGCGCCGGCTACGCCCTCAACCTGGGCTTCGACGCGGCCAAGCTCACCGCCGTGGGCGCCCGCTGGACCGGCAACGACCTGGACTGGCTCAGCCTGCACGTGGCCCCGGCGCTCGCCTGCCTGTCCGCCGTGTCCATCGCCGTCGGCTTCATCCTCCCGCACGCCGGCCAGTACCTGCACGAACGCTGGCGGATCCGTCTCGCCCACCACCGGCTGCGCCCGCTGTACCTGCTGATGTGCCAGGTGCACGGCGGCGGACTGCCCTTCGCGTGGCGGGCCAGCCCCGAACTGCGGCTCACCCGCCGGGAGACGTTCATCCGCGACGTGCTGCTGCCGCTCGCCCGCCGCACCGACGAGCGGCTGCGCGCGCACGCGTACGCCGCCGCCCTTGACCTGGGCTGCCCGCCGGAGCGGGCGCGGGCGGTGGCCGCGGCGGTGGTGATCCTCGACGCCGTCGAGGCGCCGCCCGGCGCGGAGAGCGACCACGGCGCCGACACCACGGAGCTGCTCCGCGAGATCGCGGCCGTCTCCCGCACCCTGCGCCACCCCGAGCTGATCCGGGAGGTCCGCGCCCGCGCCGCGGCACCCGGGGACACCGTGGCGGTCACCGAGTGACCGCGAGGACCACGGAACTGGCCGAAACGGCCCGCGTCTTGGCATATTGCACAGGTGACCGAGCGACGCCCAGGGGAGCAGGGAGACAGCGGTGCGTACCAGGAAGGAGATGCGTCGCCTCGCTGACGCCCTCATCGACCCCATCCGGGTGCGGGTCCCCGCGGACCCCGAGGTCCTGTTCGAGGCGCTGGTCGCGTCCGTGAGCGCCTGGCGGGGACGCGAGGTGCACGTGCACCGGGCGGCCTTCCCGCCGCACACCGCGAGCGGCCTGTGGCTGGAGCGCGACACCCACGACGACGTGGTGGTGGACGAACGGGCCGCTGTGTGGCACCAGATCGTCATCCTCTGCCACGAGGTGTGGCACATGAACCGCCGTCCCGCCGACGAGCCCGCGCCCGCCGACGGCCGGCCCCGCCCGGTCGCCGCGCGCAGCGACTTCAGCCTCGCCGAGGAGCAGGAGGCCGACCGGTTCGGCATGCTGATGGGCCGCCGGCTGCGGTCCTGGCTGGACACCTCGGCCGGCACCGCGCCCGCGGCCGAGCCGGGCGACCCGCAGGACCTGGCCGGGCGCATCGGCGCCGCGCTCAACTACCGCGGGACCAAGAGATGACCGGCGGCCTGCTCAACTACGTGAGCTGCGGGGTGCTGTGGCTCGGACTGCTGGTCAAGGCGCCCGACCTGCTGCGGCACCGGCGCGACCCGTATCTGCGGGCCATCTGCGCGGTGCTGGGCCTGGCCGGGCTGTGCTTCTTCCTCGGCGCGCCGCCGACCGTCGGCGCCGTCAACCGGATCGGCGGGGTCCCCAACCTCGCGGCGCCCCTCACCTACGCGGCGATCACCGGCTACTGCGCCGCCTCGCAGGTGCTGATCGTGCACTGGCGGGGCGGGCCCCGGGTGCGGCGCACCGCCCGCCGCTGGATCGTCGCCTACGCCGTGATCGTGGTCGGCATCACCGCCACGTTCGCCCTCGGCGAGGCGCCCGTGGAGCGCCGCACCGACCTGGACACCTACTACGCGACGACCCCGTACATCGCGCAGATGATCGTGCTGTACCTGCTCGCGCACCTCACCGCGGCGACCGTCACCGCGGTGTCCTCGCTGCGCTGGGCGCGCCGGGTGGGCGGCGGGCTGCGGGCCGGGCTGCTGCTGCTCGGCGCGGGCGCGGGCTGCGGCGCCGGGTACAGCGTGTCCAAGCTGGTCGCGGTGGCCGCCCGCTGGACCGGCCGGGACTGGACCACGCTCGGCACCTCCGTCTCGGCGGCCGCCGCCGGACTCGGGGCGCTGCTCACGGTCGTCGGGGTGCTGGTGCCCCTGACCGCGCCGCGCGCGGCCGAGGCGCGGCGGGCCCGGCGGACGTACGCCCGGCTCGAGCCGCTGGAGCGGGCGCTGGACGAGGTGCTGACCCGCCGCAGGCTGCGGCTCCCCCGGCCCCGCTTCGCCTCCCCGGTGACCCGGCTGATGTGGCGCCAGACCAGCATCCTCAACGCGCTCGGGCATCTCGACGCCTACGTCGACCGCGACCTGTTCGACCGCGCCCGCGGCGACGCGCAGGCGGCGACGGGCGACCCGGCGCGCGCCGAGGCCGCCGCCTGGGCCGCCGTGATCACCGCGGCGGTACGGCGGGAGGCCGACCCCCGCGTGCCGCCGTCGCGCAGCGCGGCCAGACCGCCGGCGCCCGTGCCGGAGCCGGAGCTGCTGGTCCGCATCGCCGACGCGCTCGCCGGTCCCGCGCCGGCGCTCCCGGTGCCCGCGATGCCCACCGGCACGCCGACGGCGGGCACCGCGTGAGCCGGGACGCACGGGTGAGGAGGCGGCCCGGATGAGCATCGTCGTGTATCTGGCGGCCTTCGTGTTCGGGATGACGTCGGTGCTGCTGCTGCGCCGGCCGCGGCGGGCGCTGCGCAACCCGCTGGCCGTCTCCACCTGCGTGTCGATCCTGCTCGGCGCGCTGGTCTTCGTGTGCGCCGCGCCGGCCACCCTGGCCCGGGTCAACGCCCTCACCGGGATCCCCAACTTCGGCGCCCCGCTGACCTACGGGATGATCTGCGCGTACAGCTGCGCGGTGCTGGTGCTGCTGATCAACTGGCGCGGCGGCCCGCGCGCGCTGGTACGGCGGCTGGTGCTGCGCTGCGTGGCCGTCTACGGGGTGCTGGTGGCCGCCGTGGTGGTGCTGTTCGCGCTGGCGGACGCGCGCACGGAGCGCCTCACCGACCTGGACACCTACTACGCGGGCACCCCGTTCATGCGGGAGATGATCCTGCTCTACCTGCTGGGGCACGCCGCCGCGATGCTGGTGATGTGCGCGGTCTGCGTGCGGTGGGCGCGGGAGGTGTCCGGGCCGCTGCGCGCCGGACTGCGGCTGATCATGATCGGGGCGCTGGTCGACGTGGTGGGCTTCACGGCGGCCAAGTGCACCGCCGTGGCGGCCCGTTGGGCCGGGCACGACTGGGATTTCCTGTCCACCACGGTGGCCCCGCCGATGGCGTCTCTGGCCGCGCTGCTGTGCTCCGCCGGGTATCTGCTGCCGTCCGCGGTCGCCCAGGGGCGGGCGTGGGGCGACCACCGGCGGCTGGCGCCGCTGTGGGCGCTGGTGCGGTCGGTGTCCACCGCGCCCAAGCCGCCGACCGGCTGGTGGCAGCTGCCGCAGGCGCGGCTCCAGTGGCGCGAGGTGTCCATCCACGACGCGCTGCTGGTCCTCGCCCCCTACTTCGACCACCGGGTCCGGACCCGGGTCCGCGACGACGCCCTGCGCGCCGGGCAGCCCCCGCACCAGGCGCGGCTCGCGGCGGAGGCCGCGATGCTCGCCGACGCGGCGCGCCGGGCAGCCGCCCGCGAGGAGCCGCCCGAGAGCGCGGGCAGCTACCGGCTGCACGCCACCGAGGTGTCCGGCACCGGCGGGCTGGTGGAGCTGGCCCAGGCGCTGCACCGGCGACCCGCCCGCACGTCCGCGCACGACGGCGCGGCCCCGTCCTCCCTTTCCGGATCCGTGAGCGAACCCGAGGAGCCCCATGTCGCGTAGAGCTGTCGTCATCGGTGCAGGACTGTCCGGCATGCTGGCCGCGGCCGTCCTGTCCGCCGCGGGGGCGGACGAGGTGGTCGTGGTGGACCGGGACGAGCTGCCCGACGGTCCGGAGCACCGCAGGGGGCTGCCGCAGGGACGGCACGCGCATCTGCTGATGGCCGGCGGGCTGACGGCGATGGAGGAGCTGCTGGAGGGCGCGGAGCTGCGCAAGCGGCTGCTGGCGGCCGGGGCGCACGAGATACCCCTGAACTCGGGCATGGTGGCGCTCACCCCCGAGGGCTGGCTGCGGCGCTGGCGGCGGGCCGGCCCGTCCATGCTGACCTGCACCCGGGCGCTGCTGGACTGGGTGGTGCGGGAGGCGGTGCTGGAGCGGGCGCCGGTGCGGATCCGCAAGGCGGCCGTGGTGGGCCTGACCGGTTCGGCGGGGCAGGTGCGCGGGGTGCGGCTGGCGGAGCCGGGCGGGGACACCGACCTGGACGCGGACCTGGTCGTCGACGCGAGCGGCCGCGGCACCCGGGTGGTGAGCTGGCTGGACGGCATCGGGGTGACCGGGGTGCGGGAACAGGCCGTGGACTCGGGCCTGGTGAACGCCTCCCGGCTCTACCGGGTCCCTGAGGGCGCGGAGGACTTCCCGCTGACGATCGTGCAGCCCAACCCGTACCTGGGCCGCGCCGGGCGCAGCGCGATGATCATGCCGGTCGAGGGCGGCCGCTGGCTGGTGAGCTGCGGCGGGACGCGCGGCGGGGAGCCGCCGGCCGACCCGGAGGGGTTCCTGCGGTACACGCTGGCGCTGCCCGACCCCATCGTGGGGCGGCTGATCTCGGGCGCGGAGCCGCTGGGCGACGTGCATCTGAGCCGCTCGACGAGCAATGTGCGCCGGTACCTGGAGAAGCTGCCGGCGTGGCCGGAGCGGTTCGTGGTGCTCGGCGACGCGCTGGCCACGTTCAATCCCGCCTACGGGCACGGGATGTCGGTCGCCGCGTTCGGGGCGCGGGTGCTGAGCCGGGAGCTGACCCGGGGCGGCATGACGGCGCCGGGGCTGGCACGGCGGGTGGTGCGGGGCGCGGCGCGGGCGGCGGAGCCGGCCTGGTCCATGGCGGTCGGCCAGGACCTGCTGTACCCGGACGTGCGCGGCGGCGGGCGGCCGTCCCCGGCGGACCGGCTGGTGTCGGCGTACAGCCGCCGCATGATGCGGGCGGCGACCGGTTCGTTCACGGCCGCCTCGGTGATGTGGGACCTGATGAGCCTGCGCACCCCCCCGACCCGCATGTTCCGCCCGACG
>MUNG01000082.1 GCA_002154585.1 Streptomyces pseudogriseolus | reverse complement strand
GGGCGGGGCGGCGCGACGCGCGGGGGGAAGTACGACAAGGCCGTACATGGGGCCGGAATCGGCCATGTCCACTGTGCGGTGAATCGTTTGGACAGGGCAGGCGAGGTACCCGTGTCTTCCGGCTTCCCCCGCGGACGGTGTCCGCGCCGGTACTGTCGGCTGCGATACCCGGACGCACACCGCGTCTCTCACGAACGCGCCGAGGTGGCTTGTGAAGGCTATCCGTCGATTCACCGTCCGACCCGTGCTCCCCGAACCCCTCCGGGCGCTGAGCGATCTGGCCCGCAATCTGCGCTGGTCCTGGCACGCCGGGACCCGGGACCTGTTCCGCTCCGTCGACCCCGAACGCTGGGCCGCGGCCGGCGGCGACCCCGTACGCCTGCTGGGCAGCGTGCCCGGCGAGCGGCTCGCCGCACTGGCCGGCGACCGCGACTTCCTCGACCGCCTCGCCGCGGTCGCGGGCGACCTGGACGCCTACATGACCGGCGACCGCTGGTACCAGCGGCAGAGCGGCCGACTGCCCGCGGCCGTCGCCTACTTCTCCCCCGAGTTCGGCATCACCGCCGCCCTGCCGCAGTACTCCGGCGGGCTCGGCATCCTGGCCGGCGACCACCTCAAGGCCGCCAGCGACCTCGGCGCCCCGTTGATCGGCGTCGGCCTGCTCTACCGGCACGGCTACTTCCGCCAGTCCCTGTCCCGGGACGGCTGGCAGCAGGAGCACTACCCCGTCCTCGACCCGCACGAGCTGCCCCTGGACCAGCTCAAGGAGGCCGACGGCGCCCCCGCCCAGATCTCCCTCGCCCTGCCCGGCGACCGCTCCCTGCGCGCCCGCGTCTGGGTCGCCCAGGTGGGCAGGATCCCGCTGCTCCTGCTCGACTCCGACATCGAGGAGAACGACCTCATCGAGCGCGGGGTGACCGACCGGCTCTACGGCGGCGGCAGCGAGCACCGGCTGCTCCAGGAGATGCTCCTCGGCATAGGAGGTGTCCGCGCGGTCCGCACGTACTGCCGGCTCACCGGGCACGCGGCGCCGGAGGTGTTCCACACCAACGAGGGGCACGCCGGGTTCCTCGGCCTGGAGCGGATGGCGGAGCTGCGCGCCGGGGGGCTCGACTTCGACGCGGCCCTGGAGGCGGTGCGCGCCGGGACCGTGTTCACCACGCACACGCCCGTGCCGGCCGGCATCGACCGCTTCGACCGCGAACTGGTCGCCCGGCACTTCGGCCCGCACGCGGAGCTGCCGGACCTGGAGGTCGACCGCATCCTGCGGCTCGGCATGGAGACCTACCCGGGCGGCGAGCCCAACCTGTTCAACATGGCCGTGATGGGTCTGCGCCTGGCCCAGCGGGCCAACGGCGTCTCCCTGCTGCACGGCCAGGTCAGCCGGGAGATGTTCGCCGGACTGTGGCCCGGGTTCGACCCCGAGGAGGTGCCGATCACCTCCGTCACCAACGGGGTGCACGCGCCCACCTGGGTCGCCCCCGAGGTGTACCGGCTCGGCGCCCGGCAGATCGGCACGCAGCGCGCGGAGGAGGCGCTCAGCGTCGGCGACTCCGACCGCTGGGACTCCGTCGCCGACATCCCCGACCAGGACATCTGGGAGCTGCGCCGGTCGCTGCGCGAACTGCTGGTGCTGGAGGTGCGGGGACGGCTGCGCGCCTCCTGGCGGCAGCGCGGCGCCGGCACCGCCGAACTGGGCTGGATCGACGGCGTGCTCGACCCGGACGTGCTCACCATCGGCTTCGCCCGGCGCGTCCCGTCGTACAAGCGGCTGACGCTGATGCTGCGCGACCGGGACCGGCTGATGGACCTGCTGCTGCACCCCGACCGGCCGGTGCAGATCGTGGTCGCGGGCAAGGCGCACCCGGCCGACGACGGCGGCAAGCGGCTCATCCAGGAGCTGGTCCGCTTCGCCGACGATCCGCGCGTACGGCACCGGATCGTGTTCCTGCCCGACTACGGCATGGCGATGGCGCAGAAGCTGTACCCCGGCTGCGACATCTGGCTGAACAACCCGCTGCGGCCGCTGGAGGCGTGCGGCACCAGCGGGATGAAGGCCGCGCTCAACGGCGGTCTCAACCTGTCCGTGCTGGACGGCTGGTGGGACGAGTGGTTCCAGCCCGACTTCGGCTGGGCGATCCCCACGGCGGACGGCGTCGGGACCGACGCGGACCGGCGCGACGACATAGAGGCCGCGGCGCTGTACGACCTGCTGGAGCAGCGGGTGACCCGTGCCTTCTACGAGCGCGGGCGCAGCGGGCTGCCGGACCGCTGGATCGAGATGGTCCGGCGGACGCTGAGCCTGCTCGGGCCGAAGGTGCTGGCCGGGCGCATGGTGCGGGAGTACGTGGAGCGGCTCTACACGCCCGCCGCGCACGCGCACCGGACGATGAGCGCCGACGCCGCCCGGGAGCTCGCCGAGTGGAAGGCGACGGTACGGGGCGCGTGGCACGGGGTGACCGTCGACCACGTCGAGACGTCCGTGGCCTCGGCCACCGCGGAACTGGGCAGCACGCTGGCCCTCCGGGTGCGGGTGGGGCTGGGGAGTCTGCGGCCGGAGGACGTGGAGGTGCAGGCGGTCGCGGGGCGGGTCGACGAGGAGGATCGCATCACGGATGCGGCCGCTGTGCCGCTGAAGCCGGTGGGGGCGCACGGGGCGGGGGGTGAGTGGGTCTACGAGGGCCCGCTGTCCCTGGACCGGACGGGGCCGTTCGGCTACACGGTGCGGGTGCTTCCCAGTCATCGGCTGCTGGCGTCGGGCGCGGAGCTGGGGCTGCTGGCGGTCCCGTCGGAGGCGGTGGCGGAGGCAGCGGGCCTCCTGATGCGCTGAGCGCCCCTCCAGGGGCGCGAGGAACGGCGCGACCAGCCCCGTGCGGCCTGCACCCGGCGTGCAACAGTTCCCGGCACCCCGGTGGCCTCCAGGGGCGCGGGGAACTGCGCGACCAGCCCCGTGCGGCCTGCACCCGGCGTGCAACAGTTCCCGGCACCCCGGTGGCCGTACGGGGTGGGGCGCGGGGAACTGCGCGATCCGCCCCGTGCGGCCCGCACCCGGCGTGCAACAGTTCCCGGCACCCCGGTGGCCGTACGGGGTGGGGCGCGGGCCCGCTGGAGGGGTGCCGCCTGCGCCCACCCGTGCCGCCCCTAGCGGCACGACTGCCCGCAGACGGCAGGGGCAGCGCCCCTTCAGGGGCGCGGGGAACTGCGCGACCCGCCACGTGTGGCCCGCACCCGGCGTCCAACAGCCCCCGGCACCCCCGCGCACCCGTCAGGCGTCCGTGACCCCCCGGGTCGCGAGCCGCCGCAGCACCCTGCCGCAGCGGCGCGCGTAAGCGTGCTGCAAGGTCCGCGTGGCCGGCCCACCCGCCCGCGCGTACCAGCGCGCCGGCCTGCTGAAGGCAGAGACGGTCAGCCACACCGTCCCGTCCCCCGTCCGGTGGACGACGAACGCCTCCTCCCCGCTCTCCGGATGCCCCGCCAGCGTCCCGTACGCCCAGCCGGCCCGGCGGTACTCCTCCTCCGCCCACACCACCCGGCAGGGCGCCCGCACCACCCCCGCCAGGGTGACGGTCACGTCGACGTCGGACGCCGCCCGCTCCGCGGACGCGTCGACGCCGACGCCCATCTCCCGGTGCATCTCCCAGCCGAACAGCGCGTCCGCGGCCTGGCGGAACACCTTCTCGCCCTCGCCGAGCCGGGTGCGCTCCCTCAGGTGGTGGAAACCCGGAGGGCAGTAGTCGGGATCCCGGCTCGCGCCGACGTGGTCGTAGGTGAAGTCCGCCGAAGACATGGGACCCAAGCCTAGGCGGTGGCCTCGCGGCCACCGCCGGCACCGGTCGGCCTCAGCTGACGTTCACCGCCTTCCAGGCCGCCTCGACCGCCTTGTACTCCGCGCTGCCCGACCCGTACAGCGCCGACGCCGCGCTCAGCGTGCCGGTGCGGGCCGCCTTGTAGTTGGTCGTCGAGGTGAAGTACGTGGTCAGCGCCTTGTACCAGATCTGCAGCGCCTTCGCGCGGCCGATGCCGGTGACCGTGGAGCCGTCGTACGTCGGCGAGTTGTAGCTCACGCCGTTGACGGTCCTGGCGCCGCTGCCCTCGCTGAGCAGGAAGAAGAAGTGGTTGGCCGGGCCCGACGAGTAGTGCACGTCGACCGAGCCGAGGTTGGAGGACCAGTAGTCCCGGGACGCGCCGTCCTTGCTCGGCTTGTCCATGTACCGCAGCGGGCTGCCGTCACCGTTGATGTCGATCTTCTCGCCGATGAGATAGTCGCCGGCGTCGGCGGAGTTGGCCGCGTAGAACTCCGCGCCCGTGCCGAAGATGTCGCTGGTCGCCTCGTTGAGGCCGCCGGACTCGCCGCTGTAGCGCAGGCCTGCGGTGACGGACGTGACGCCGTGGCTCATCTCGTGGCCGGCGACGTCCAGCGAGGTCAGCGGGTTGACGTTGCCCGTGCCGTCGCCGTAGGTCATGCAGAAGCAGCTGTCCTGCCAGAAGGCGTTGACGTAGTTGCTGCCGTAGTGGACGCGGGAGTAGGCGGCCTTGCCGTCGTTCCTGATGCCGTTGCGCCCGAAGGTGTTCTTGTAGAAGTCCCAGGTGATCTGGGCGCCGTAGGCGGCGTCCACGGCCGCGGTCTGGTCGCTCGAGGAGCTGGAGGCGGTGCCGGTGCCCCAGGTGTCGTCGGCGTCGGTGAACAGGGTGCCGGTGCCGGAGGTGGAGCGCGCCAGGTTGTAGGTCTTGTGCCCGCCGCGCGCGGTGTCGTACAGCTGGTACGTCGAGCCGGACTTGTACGTGCCGAGGGTGACGGTGCCGGAGTACAGGCTCCGGCCGGTGCCGGTGTGCACGGCCTGCCACTCGTGCAGCTTCTCGCCGGTGGTGGCGTCGGTGATCACGTGCAGCTCGTTCGGGGTGCCGTCCTCCTGGAGGCCGCCGACGACGGTCTCGTAGGCGAGGACGGGCGTGCCCTCGGCGGCCCAGATCACCCGGCGGGGCGCGGAGCCGGCCTCGGCGCGCTCCGCGTCGGCCTTCCCGGCGGCGGCGGCGGCGAGCGCCTGCGCCTCGGCCTTGGCCGCGCCGACCTTCGGCGTCACGGAGGGCACCGCGACGGCCGTCCGCACGGCCTTGGTGACGGTTCTGGCGCCGCCCTCCGGCTGGTGGACGACCAGGTCGCCGCCGAGCACGGGCAGTCCGGCGTAGGTGCGCTCGTAGCGGGTGTGGACCGTGCCGTCGACGTCCCGCACCACGTCCTTGACGATCAGCTTCTCGCGGGCGCCGAGGCCTATCGCCTCGGCGGTGTCCGCGGCCGTGGCCTGCTGCTCCTGGATGAGGGAGGTGCGGGCCGCGGCGGACAGCAGCACGGGGGCGCCGCCCAGGGCCGGCGTGCCGGCGGGGGCGGAGCCGGCGGTCGCGGTGCCGGTGGCCAGTCCGGTGGTGAGCAGGGCGCCGGCCACGACCGCGGTGGCGGCGGCCAGGGCGGTACGGCGACGCGCGTAGAGGGGAGTCACTCGAAGCTCCTCGTGGGGTGAGTGGGGGATGCGGACGGTGGGGGGCCGTCCGGGTGGTGCACCGAGCGAGGGAAGAGTGACATCCGCGACGCGTACATGTCAGGAGGGGTGGATGACGTTGGCCGAAAATCGACGTCCGGATGAACATTGCGTGCGTGTGAACCCGCGTGACCTCGGCAAAGGGGCAACCCGCGGTGCGTATGGGGTCGGCAAAAAACGGCGCCGTCCCGGGTGGCGATGACCACCCGGGACGGCGCCGTGACGGGGTCCGTCTACGGGAAGGTCAGGCTCCAGCCGTTGATGTAGCCGGTGTCGTAACGGGCCACGTCCTGCACCCGCAGCTGCCAGGTGCCGTTGGCCGTCTCCGACGACGCGTTGACCGTGTACGTCTCGTTGATGTCGTCCGCGGAGCCGCCGGTGCGGTTGCGCAGCCGGTACGACGTGCCGTCCGGGGCCACCAGGTCGACCACCAGGTCACCGCTCCAGGTGTGCACGATGTCCACCGAGACCTGGAGGTTGGCCGGGGCGTTGCCGGTGCGGCCGGTGACGGTGATCGGGGACGTCACCGCGGCGCCGGCGTCCGGGATCGCCACGTCGGCGGAGGACTCGAAGGTGGTGCCGCCGCCCCCGGGACCGCCGGAGCGGGCGCCGACGTTGACGGCCGCCCAGGCGTCCTGCACCGCCTTGTACTCGGCGCCGTCCGTGCCGTACAGCTCACCGGTCGCCGCCAGGGTGCCGGTGCGGGCGGCCGCGTAGTTGGTGGTGGAGGTGAACTTCGTGGTGAGCGCGCGGAACCAGATCTTCTCCGCCTTGGCGCGGCCGATGCCGGTGACCGGCAGGCCGTCGGAGGTGGGGGAGTCGTAGGTGACCCCGTTGATGGTCTTGGTGCCGCTGCCCTCGCTCAGCAGGTAGAAGAAGTGGTTCGCCACGCCCGACGAGTAGTGCACGTCGATCGAGCCGATGCCGGAGTACCAGGAGTCCTTGGACCGGCCGTCCTTGCTCGGCTTGTCCATGTAGCGCAGCGGGGTGCCGTCGCCGTTGATGTCGATCTCCTCGCCGATGAGGTAGTCACCGACGTCGGAGGAGTTGTTCGCGTAGAACTCGACGGTCGAGCCGAAGATGTCGCTGGTCGCCTCGTTGAGGCCGCCGGACTCGCCGCTGTAGACCAGGCCCGCGGTGGCCGAGGTGAGGCCGTGCGACATCTCGTGCGCGGCCACGTCGATGGACGTGAGCGGGTTGGCGTTGCCGGAGCCGTCGCCGTACGTCATGCAGAAGCAGCTGTCCGACCAGAAGGCGTTGACGTAGTTGTTGCCGTAGTGGACCCGGGAGTAGGCGCCGACGCCGTCCCCGCGGATGCCGCTGCGGCCGTGCACGTTCTTGTAGTAGTCCCAGGTCAGCGCCGCCCCGTAGTGGGCGTCCGCGCCGGCCGACTCGGCGTTGGAGGGGCTGCCGTTGCCCCAGACGTCGTCGGAGCCGGAGAACAGCGTCCCGGTGCCGGAGGTGCCGCGGTTGAGGTTGTACGTCCTGTGCCCGCCGCGCGCCCCGTCGGTGAGGTTGTACGACGACCCGGACTGGGTGGTCGTCAGGTCGACGGTGCCGCTGTAGACGGTGTGGCCGGTGCCGTTCTGCACGGCCTGCCACTCGTACAGCTTCTCCCCGGTGGTGGCGTCGGTGACGACGTGCAGCTCCTGCGGGGTGCCGTCGTGCTGGAGGCCGCCGACGACCGTCTCGTACGCGACGACCGGCGTGCCGTCCGCCGCCCAGATCACCTTGCGCGGGGCCCGGTCGACGTCGGCGCCCGCGGCCTTCTCGGCCTTCGCGGCGGACAGGGCCTGCTGCTCGGCCTTGGCGGCCGGCACCGTCGCGGCGGTGGTGGCGGGCTTCACCGCGGCGCGGGTGGCCTTCACGACCTTGTCGGCCTCGCCGGCCGTGTCGCCCTGGACGACCAGGTCGCCGCCGAGCACGGGCAGCCCGTCGTAGGTGCGCTCGTAACGGACGTGCACGGTGCCGTCGCGGTCCTTGAGGACGTCGCGGACGACGAGCTTCTCCTTCGCGCCGAGGCCGAGGTCCTTGGCGGTCTCGGCCTTGACGGAGTCCGCCTGGCGCATCAGCGCGGCACGCTGGGCGGGGGTGAGCGTGACCGACTCCGAGGCGGACGCGGCGGAGCCCGCGGTCCGCGGCGCCGTGCCGGGGGCGGCGGTGGCGGCGCCGGACTGCACGGCTGTGGCGATCAGCGCGGCCACGCCGGCGAGGGCGACGGCGGCGACGCGGCGCTGCGTGGTGCGGGGGGTGCGTCTGTGGGACGTCCTGCTTCTCAACGCTGACTCCTTCTGCGGGGCCGCGGGGTTGCGCGGCCTGGGGAGACCGGCCGGCGGGTCAGCCGGCCGGGCAGAACGGAAGTGCTTCGAGCAGTGACCGCCGCACAACGGGCAGCCGAGGCTGTGGGGTTGCTGTGAAGCGGCCGTGGGAAGAGTGGCAGGGGAGTGCGCTTTCTGTCAGGAGCGCGTCAAGAAGTTGGCCGGATTCCGTCCGGTGTGCGGGAGGGGGTGTCCGGCAATCGGACGACGGCGGGCGGGACGTGCTCCGGGCGGCCGGGTCCGCCGCCTTGACGGACCCGGAACACCGGTTCCTACGGCGTGCCGCCGGCCGGCCCGTCCCCGTGCCAGGACCGCCACAGCGCCGCGTACACCCCGTCCGCCGCCACCAGCGCGTCGTGCGTGCCCAGTTCGGAGAGCCGGCCGTCCTCCATCACCGCCACCCGGTCCGCGTCGTGCGCGGTGTGCAGCCGGTGCGCGACGGCGACGACCGTACGGCCCTCCAGCACGGCGGCCAGCGCGCGCTCGGTGTGCCGGGCGGTCGCCGGGTCGAGCAGCGCGGTCGCCTCGTCGAGGACCAGCGTGTGCGGATCGGCCAGCACCACGCGCGCCAGCGCCAGTTGCTGCGCCCGCGGGCCGTCGGTGGGGTGACCGCCCTCGCCCAGCTCGGTGTCCAGACCGCGCGGCAGCTCCCGCACCCAGCCGTCCGCGCCCACCACCGCGAGCGCCGCCCACAGCTCCTCGTCCCCGGCGTCCGGCGCGGCGATCCGCAGATTGTCCCGGACCGACCCCAGGAAGACATGGTGCTCCTGCGTCACCAGCACCACCTGCCGGCGCAGCCGCTCCGGGTCCAGCGACGCCACCGGCACCCCGCCCACGGTCACGCTCCCGGCGGCCGGCGCGTCCACCCCCGCCAGCAGCCGGCTCAGCGTGGTCTTGCCCGCGCCCGACGGCCCCACCACCGCCAGCCGCTCGCCCGGCGTCACCGTCAGATCCACCCCGCGCAGCACCTCGCCGCCCCCGTCGTACGCGTACCGCACGCCGGTCACGTCGATCCGGTCGTCCGCCGGGTCCGGGGCGTCGCCGCGCCCGGCCGCGCGCGGCGCCCGGGCCAGACCCTCCACCCGCGCGAACGACGCGCCGCTCGACTGGAGCTGCTCCATCCGCATCAGCACCTCGTCCAGCGGACCGCTCAGCTGGAGCAGATACAGCGAGGCCGCCACCACCGCGCCCAGGCTCACCGCGCCCCGCTCGTGCAGCCAGCCGCCGCACAGCAGCACCCCGGCCACCGGCACGATGTACGACAGCTCGACCACCGGGAAGAACACCGAGCGCAGGAACAGCGTGCGCATACGGGTGCGGCGGGACGTCTCCAGCGCCTCCCGGCTCGCCCGGATCCGCCGCTCCTCCATCCGGAGCGCCTCCACCGTCCGGGCGCCGGCCGCCGTCGACGCGACCACCTCCGCCACGTCCGAACTGGCCGCGCCCTCGGCCAGATACGCGTCCCGGGCCCGCCGCAGATACCAGCGCAGCACCAGCCGGATCGGCGTCAGGCACAGCAGCCCCAGCGCGCCCAGCAGCGGGTCCACGACCAGGATCGCGGCCCCCACGAACAGCGACTGCACCAGGTTGACCAGCAGCGACGGCCCGGCGTCCCGCAGCGTCGTGCCCACGGACGTCACGTCCGCCGTGCCCCGCGTCGTCAGATCGCCGGTGCCCGCACGCTCCACCACCGCGGACGGCAGCGCCAGCACCCGGTCCACGAACCGCTCCCGCACCCGCGCCAGCGTCCGCTCCCCGAACCGGTGCCCCACGTAGCGGGCCCAGCGGGACAGCAGCAGCTGCGCCACCGCGCACGCCAGGATGACCGGGGCCAGCCGGTCCACCACCGCGGTCCCGCCGCCCGCCCGCACCTCGTCGACGATCCGCCCGAGCAGCCACGGCCCGGCCAGACCGGCGAGCGCCGCCGCCCCGTTCAGCGCCAGCACGCCCGCGAAGGCCCGGCCGTCCGCCCGCACCAGCTCGCCCGCCGCCCGGCGCACATCGGCCGGTTCCGCCACCGGCAGCCGCTCCCCGTTCATCCCGCCACCTCCTCGGCGACGCCCTGCTCGGCGTCCCTCGCCACCAGGCGCCGGTACTCCGGTTCGCCGTCCAGCAGATCGCGGTGGGCGCCGCTCGCCGCCACCTTGCCGTCCACCAGGAACAGCACCCGGTCGGCCCGGTCCAGCACCAGCGGCGAGGTGGTGGCCAGCACCGTCGTACGGCCCTCGCGCGCGGCGCGCAGCCGGCCGGCGACCAGGGCCTCGGTGTGCGCGTCCAGCGCCGAGGTCGGCTCCACCGCCAGCAGCACCTCCGGGCCGGCCAGCAGCGCCCGCGCCAGCCGCACCCGCTGCCGCTGACCGCCGGACAGGCTGCGGCCCTGCGCCGACACCACCGAGTCCAGTCCCCCGGGCAGCCCGCGCACCACGTCGTCGGCGGCCGCCGCGTGCAGGGCGCCCAGCACCTCCTCGTCGGACGCCTCGCACCCGCCCGCGACCACCTCGCGCAGCGGGCCCGCGAACAGCGCGGCCTCCGGATCGGCGACCAGGATCCGCTCCCGCACCCGGGCGAGCGCCATCTCGTCCAGCCGGACCCCGCCCCACGTGACCTCCGACGGCGCGTACCGGCCCAGCCGGTCCACCACGGCCGCCGCGTCCGCCGGCCGGGCGCACACCAGCGCGGTCAGCCGCCCCGGCAGCACCCGCACCCCGGACTCCGGGTCCTCCAGCGCGGACGGCTCCGCCGGCGGGTCGGCGGTGGCCGCGTCCGGCGGCGGCTGGATCCGCAGCAGGGCCGCCACCCGGCCGGCCGCGACCACGCCCCGGCTGAGGTAGTAGCCGGACTCGATCAGGAACATCACCGGCCACACCAGCATGGTCACGTACCCGTACACCGAGACCAGTTCGCCGATGCTGATGTCCCCCTGCGCGGCCTGCCGCGCCGCGATCCACGTCACCACCGCGAGGAACAGCGTCGGCAGGCCCGCGGACAGCGCCTGCATCCAGCTCGTCACCGCCCCCACCCGGTAGCCCTGTTCCCGCAGCCGCCCCGAGTCCCGGCGGAACGCGTCCGCGACCAGCCCCTTGCCGCCGAGCCCGCTCAGCACCCGCAGCCCGCCCGCGAGATCCCCGATCCGCGCGGTCAGCACACCCTGCCGCTCCCGGTACTCCGTCTCCGCGCCCTGGAGCCGCCCGGCCAGCGGCCCCACCACCAGCGCGATCACCGGCACCCCCAGCAGCACCACCGCGGCCAGCAGCGGCGACACCTCCAGCAGCAGCCCCGCCACCGCCGCGTACGCCACGACCGCACCGATCCCCGGCCCGACGGCGGTGAGCGCCTGCGCGATCACCTGCACGTCGCCCACGCCGATCGTCACGACCTCCCCGGCCGCCGCCCGCCGCTCCAGCGCCGCGCCCAGCCGCACCGTGTGCCCGACGACCACCTTCACCGTGCGGAAGTTGGCGTCCATCCGGACCTTCGTCATGGTGCGGTGCCGCATCATGCTCACCCAGGCGGTGAACGCGGTCACCCCGACCAGGGCGGCGGCCCAGTCGGCCAGCGCCGCCATGTCGCCGGTCTGGAGCCCGTCGTCCACCGCCCGGGACATCAGGTACGGCGTGGACGCCAGCAGCACCATCCACACGCTGCCGTACACCGCCCCCGCCACGCAGCGCCCCGGCTGCCGGCGCACCAGCCACCACAGATAACGGGCCCCGCCACGCCCGTCGGGCGTGCCGGGGTCCTCGTAGGCGTCGATCACGTCGGTTCCCCTCCCCCTGGGCGCGGACCCCGCGGACCCGCGACGGCGGTCGTCAGGCCAGGCTGTCCCGCCAGGCACGGTGCAGGTCGGCGAACCGGCCCGTGCCACCGATGAGTTCGTCCGGGGTGCCGTCCTCGACGATCCGCCCGTGCTCCATCACCAGCACCCGGTCGGCGATCTCCACGGTCGACAGCCGGTGCGCGATCACCACCGCCGTACGGCCCTTCAGCACCGTCGCCATGGCCCGCTGCACCGCCCGCTCGCCGGGGATGTCCAGCGAGCTGGTCGCCTCGTCGAGGATGAGCACCGCGGGGTCCGCGAGCAGCGCCCGCGCGAAGGCGACCAACTGGCGCTGACCGGCCGAGATCCGGCCGCCGCGCTTGCGGACGTCGGTGTCGTAGCCGTCGGGCAGCGCGGCGATGAAGTCGTGCGCGCCGATCTCCTTGGCGGCCCGCTCGATCTCCTCCCGGCCGGCCTCCGGACGGCCGATCGCGATGTTCTCGGCGACCGTCCCGGAGAACAGGAACGCCTCCTGGGTCACCATCACCACCTCGCGCCGCAGATCCCGCCCCGTCAGGTCGCGCAGGTCCACGCCGTCGAGCAGCACGCGCCCGTCGGAGGGGTCGTAGAACCGGGCGAGCAGCTTAGCCAGCGTCGACTTGCCCGCGCCCGTGGAGCCGACGACCGCGACCGTCTGCCCGGCCGGCAGGGTGAGGCCGAAGCGGGGCAGCACCTCGCCGCCGGTGCGGTACGCGAACCGCACGTCGTCGAAGACGACCTCCCGGCCGGGGAGTCCGGGGCGCCGCTCCGGGAGCTCGCGGGGGGACGTCGGCTCGGGCACGGACGGGGTCTGCGCCAGCAGCCCGGCGATCTTCTCCAGCGAGGCCGCCGCCGACTGGTAGGAGTTGAGGAACATGCCGAGCCGGTCGATCGGGTCGTACAGCCGCCGCAGATACAGCACGGCCGCCGCCAGCACACCCAGCGCCAGCGTCTGACCGGCCACCCGGTAGGCGCCCCACAGCACGATCAGCGCGACCGTGGTGTTGGCGGTCACCCGGGAGCCCACGACGTAGCGCGCCATCTCCAGCAGCGCGTCGCCGTTGGTCTTCTCGTGCCGCCGGTTCAGCACCGCGAAGTCGGCGTCGTTGGCCTGCTCGCGGCGGAAGGCGCGCACCGGGCGGATGCCGTTCATCGTCTCGACGAACTTCACGATCACCGCGGCGATCGCCGTCGACCGCCTCCGGTACACCCGCTGCGCCCGCCGCTGGTAGGACCGCACCAGCAGGTACAGCGGCACGAACGACGCCACCGCCACCGCGCCCAGACCCAGGTCCAGCCAGAGCAGCAGCACCGAGATGTACACGGCCGACAGGATCGTCATCACCAGTTCCTGAAGGCCCTCCTCCAGCAGCTCCCGCAGCGACTCGACGTCGGTGGTGGAGCGGGAGATCAGCCGCCCGGAGGTGTAGCGCTCGTGGAAGTCCACGCTGAGCGCCTGCGCGTGCCGGAAGATCCGCCCGCGCAGGTCCAGCAGCACGTCCTGGCTGACCCGCGCGGAGACGGTGATGAACGCGTACTGCAGCGCCCCGGCCGCCGACGCGCACAGCAGATAGCCCACCGCCACCGCGATCAGCGGCCCGTGGTCGTCCCCGCGGAAGGCGGGCACCGCCCGGTCGATCGCGTACGCCACCAGCAGCGGGCCCGCCTGCACGGCGGCCTGCTGGAGCAGCAGCAACAGCGCGGCCACGGCGACCCGGCCGCGCATCGGCGCGAGCAGGGAGCGCAGCAGCGCGCCGGTGGCGCCCGGGGGAGTGGGCAGCACGTCCCGGTCGAAGGGGTCGCCGTCCTTGTGCGTCGCCTGGTCGTCGTCCTCGTCGCGGACCGGTGCGGTCGTGGCCGCCGTCATCGCTGCTCCTCCAGTTCCTCCGCCGGGTCGCCCGACATGAGGTGGGCGTACTCGGCATTGCCGCGCAGCAGTTCGTGATGGGTGCCGACCGCCGTGATCCGCCCGCCGGACAGCAGCGCCACCCGGTCGGCGAGCAGCACGGTGGACGGGCGGTGCGCCACGATCAGCGCCGTGGTGTCGGCGAGCACCCGGCGCAGAGCGGCCTCGACCGCGGCCTCGGTGTGCACGTCCAGCGCGGACAGCGGGTCGTCCAGCACCAGGAAGTCGGGGCGCCCGACGACCGCGCGGGCCAGGGCGAGCCGCTGCCGCTGCCCGCCGGAGAGGCTCAGCCCCTGCTCGCCGACCTGGGTGGCGGTGCCCTGGGGCAGGGCGTGGGCGAAGTCGGCCTGGGCGACGGCCAGGGCGCGCTCCAGGTCCTCCTCGCCGGTGCCGCCGCCCATCAGGACGTTCTCACCGACGGTCGCGGAGAACAGGGTGGGTTCCTCGAAGGCGACGGCGACGCGGGAGCGCAGTTCTTCCCTTGACATCTCGGTGATGTCCCGGCCGTCGAGGGTGATGCGGCCCTCGGTGACCTCGTGGAGGCGGGGGACGAGGGCGGTGAGGGTGGTCTTGCCGCTACCGGTCGCGCCGACCAGGGCGAGGGATTCGCCGGGGCGGATGTGGAGGTCGATGCGGTTCAGGACGGGGGGTGAGTCTTGTGGCGCGTCGGGGTAGCGGAAGGTGACGTTCTCGAACCGCAGTCCGCCCTCCCGTCGGGCGTCGCGCCTCCCGGCGGATGCCGTCGTCCCCGACTCCGGCTCCGCGTCCATCACCTCGAAGTAGCGTTCCGTGGCCGTCGCCGCCTCCTGGCTCATCGCCAGCAGGAAGCCGATGGAGTCCACCGGCCAGCGCAGCGCCAGTGTCGTGGACAGGAACGCCACCAGCGTGCCCGCCGACAGCGTGCCGTCCGCCACCTGCACCGCGCCCAGCACCAGCGCCGCCCCGATGGCGAACTCGGGCAGCGTCACGATGATGCCGAGGATCGTCGCCAGCAGCCGCGCCTTGTGCAGCTCCGTGCCCCGCAGCTTCCCCGACAGCTCCCGGAACGCCCGCGCCTGGCTGCGGTGCCGGCCGAACCCCTTGATGATCCGGATGCCGAGCACGCTCTCCTCGACCACCGTCGTCAGGTCGCCCACCTGGTCCTGCGCCTGTCGCGCGGCCAGCGAGTACCGCTTCTCGAACACCACGCAGGTGATCAGCACGGGCGCCGCCGGCACCAGGATGACCAGCCCCAGCGCCCAGTCCTGCACCAGCATGATGATCACGCCGACCAGGATCGTCACCCCGTTGACCAGCAGGAAGGTCAGCGGGAACGCGAAGAACATGCGCAGCAGCGCCAGGTCCCCGGTGGCCCGGGACAGCAGCTGGCCCGAGGCCCAGCGGTCGTGGAAGGCGATCGGCAGCCGCTGGAGGTGCCGGTACAGACCGGCCCGCATCTCCGCCTCGACGTGCGACAGCGGCCGCGCCACCAGCCACCGCCGGAACCCGAACAGCAGCGCCTCCGCGAGCCCGAGCAGCAGCAGGTACAGCGCGCCGAGCCACACCCCCGCCGGGTCCCGGTCGGCGATCGGGCCGTCGACCATCCACTTCAGGACGAGCGGGATGACCAGCCCGATGCAGGACGCCAGGACGGCGATGAACGCGGCGGAGAACAGGCGCGCCCGCACGGGACGCACGTACGGCCACAGCCGCAGCAGCGTCCGCACGGTGGAGCGGGGCTCCCGCGGAGAAGGTGTAGTGGGCATCAGCAGTGAGAGTACGGTTCGCCACTGACGCTGCCCACCGAATTCCGGCCCGGTCCGCCTCGGTCGCGGGTCCTACGACCTGTGTTGCCGGGCGTCAGGGCAGCACCCGCAGCAGCAGCACCGACCGGCCCGTCAGGGTGACGGGCGCCCCCGCCCCGTGCACCACGCCGGGCGCACCGTCCTGTTCCTCCCGCGCCGTGTCCACGACCACCTCGTACCGTTCCGCCCACGGCGGGCCCGGGAGGACGAAGTCCACCGGGTCCGCGCCCGCGTGCAGAACCGCCAGGAAGCTGTCGTCGAGGACCGGCGCGCCCTGCTCGTCGCGGCCCGGGATGTCCCGTCCGGAGAGGTACATGCCGAGGGTCGCGGCCGGTGCGTACCAGTCGCCCTCGGTCATCTCCCGGCCGTGCGGGGTGAACCAGGCAAGGTCCCGCAGACCGTCCGCGGAGTGCGCGCGGCCGGAGAAGAAGGAGCGGCGGCGCAGCACCGGGTGCCGGTGGCGCAGCGCGACCAGCCGTGAGGTCAGCTCCAGCAGCGGTCGCCACTCCGGGTCGTCCCGCAGGCTCCAGTCCACCCAGCCGGTCTCGTTGTCCTGGCAGTACGCGTTGTTGTTGCCGCGCTGGGTGCGGCCCATCTCGTCGCCCGCGACCAGCATCGGCACGCCCGTCGACAGCAGCAGCGTGGTCAGCAGGTTCCGCAGCTGCCGCCGTCGCAGGGCGCGGACGTCCGGGTCGTCGGTGTCGCCCTCCGCGCCGCAGTTCCAGGACCGGTTGTCGTCCGTGCCGTCGCGGTTGCCCTCCCCGTTGGCCTCGTTGTGCTTGCGGTCGTACGACACGAGGTCGCGCAGGGTGAGACCGTCGTGCGCAGTGACGAAGTTGACCGAGGCGTACGGCCGCCGGCCGCCCCAGGCGTACAGGTCGCTGGAGCCGGACAGCCGGTAGCCCATCTCCCGTACGTCCGGCAGCGCGTGGCGCCAGAAGTCCCGTACGGCGTCCCGGTAGCGGTCGTTCCACTCCGTCCACAGGGGTGGGAAGGCGCCCACCTGGTAGCCGCCCGAGCCGACGTCCCACGGCTCGGCGATCAGCTTCACCCGGCGCAGCACCGGGTCCTGCGCGATCACCGCGAGGAACGGGGAGAGCATGTCGACGTCGTGCATGGAGCGGGCCAGCGCCGCCGCGAGATCGAAGCGGAAGCCGTCGACGCCCATCTCGGTCACCCAGTAGCGCAGCGAGTCGGTGATCAGTCGCAGCACGTGCGGCTGCACCACGTGCAGGGTGTTGCCGCAGCCGGTGTAGTCGGCGTAGCGGCGGGCGTCGGGCTGGAGGCGGTAGTAGCCGCGGTTGTCGATGCCCTTCAGGGAGAGCGTCGGGCCCAGTTCGCCCGCCTCCGCCGTGTGGTTGTAGACCACGTCGAGGATCACCTCGATGCCGGCCGCGTGCAGCGCGCGCACCATCCGCTTGAACTCGCCGACCTGCTGCCCGGCCGTCCCGGAGGCCGCGTAGCCGGCGTGCGGGGCGAAGTAGCCGATGGAGTTGTAGCCCCAGTAGTTGCGCAGGCCCCGGCGCAGCAGATGGTCCTCGTGCGCGAACTGGTGCACCGGCAGCAGTTCGACCGCCGTGACGCCGAGGCGCACCAGGTGCTCGATCGCCGCCGGATGCGCGAGTCCCGCGTAGGTGCCGCGCAGCTCCTCCGGGATGTCCGGGTGCCGCCGGGTGAAGCCGCGTACGTGCAGCTCGTAGATGACCGAGTCGGACCACGGCGTCTTCGGCCGCCGGTCGTCCGCCCAGTCGTCGTCGTCATGGACGACCACCCCCTTCGGCACGTACGGCGCCGAGTCCCGGTCGTCCCGCACGGTGTCCGCGACATGCTGCTCCGGCCAGTCCCGGACGTGCCCGTACACCTCGGGCGGCAGCACGAAGTCGCCGTCCACGGCCCGGGCGTACGGGTCGAGCAGCAGCTTCGCCGGGTTCCAGCGCCCGCCGGTCCACGGGTCCCAGCGGCCGTGCACCCGGTAGCCGTACCGCTGCCCCGGCATCACCCCCGGCACGAAGCCGTGCCAGATGCCGTGCGTCAGCTCGGTCAGCCGGGCCCGGCTCTCCCGGCCGTGCTCGTCGAACAGGCACAGCTCCACGCCCTCCGCTCCGCCCGCCCAGAGCGCGAAGTTGGTCCCCGCCACCCCGTCCGGGCCGGTGCGGAACCGGGCGCCCAGCGGCGTCGGCCGGCCCGGCCGGACGGGCACCGTGGGCACGGGCGGCGCCGGCCGCGCGCCGTTCACGACGACGGCCGGGCGCCCGTCCCCGGTGGCCCGCTCTCCGGCCACCGCCTCCTGCTCGGCTGCGCTGGACACCTGTCAGCCTCCCGCGGCTCGTGGAGGGACGACGGCGGACGGGTGAGCCACGGCCCGTGCGGCTCCGGCCGCGGCCCCCCGGTGCGTCGTCCTCCCACAGTTCTGCCCAGAGCGCGCCTCGCACTCACGTTTCCCCGGGGGGCGGCACGGTCGTTTCCCGGAGGCGAGGCCCGTCGTTGGGTACCGCGTGAGGCACGTACAAGGGCGCGCACGGCGCGCGAGGGCCGCGCTGGCCGCCGTAGTGACATGGGCAGGACTGCTGACCGCGACCGCCGGGTGCAGTCCGGAGGGCCCCGTCCCGGGGGCGTTCGGGCCGCCGGGACGGGGGGACGTCATCCAGGTGTCCCCCGGCGACGGCAGCAAGGGCGTACGCCCCGGCGAGCAGCTGCGGGTGCGGGTCACGGAGGGCCGGCTGGAGTCGGTCAAGGCGGTCGTGTCGCAGGACGCGCGCGAGTCACCGGTCCCTGGCCGCATCTCCGGCGACGGGCGCACCTGGCGGCCCGACGACGAACGGCTGGCGCTCGCCGCGAAGTACACCGTCGACGCGGTCGCCGTGGACGGCTCCGGACGCCGCTCCGCCCGGCACACGACGTTCACCACGCACGTCCCGGAGGAACGCTTCATCGGCTACGTCGCCCCCGAGGACCGCTCCACCGTCGGCACCGGGGCGATCGTCTCCCTGGAGTTCAACCGGAAGATCACCCGCCGGGCCGCCGTGGAGCGCGCCGTCCGGGTCACCGCGCGCCCCGCCGTCGAGATCCGCCCCCACTGGTTCGGGAAAACGCGCCTGGACTTCCGTCCCGAGCACTACTGGAAGCCCGGCACCGAGGTCACCGTCGAGCTGGACCTGCGCGACGTCGAGGGCGCGCCCGGCGTCTACGGCCTCCAGCGGCGCACCTTCACCTTCACCGTCGGCCGCAGCCAGGTGACCGTGGTCGACGCCGCCGCGCACACCATGCGGGTGCGGCGGGACGGGGAGCTGCTCGCCACCGTGCCGGTCACGGCGGGCGCGGCGAAGACACCCACGTACAACGGCAAGATGGTGATCACCGAGATGCTCGAGGTGACCCGCATGAACGGCCGCACGGTCGGCTTCGGCGGCGAGTACGACATCCCCGACGTGCCCCACGCCATCCGGCTGACCAGCTCCGGCACCTTCCTGCACGGCAACTACTGGGCCGACCCGGAGGTGTTCGGCAGCGACAACGTCAGCCACGGCTGCGTCGGCCTGCGCGACGTGAAGGGCGGCGGCGCGGACACCCCGGCGGGCTGGTTCTTCGACCGCAGCCTGATCGGCGACGTCGTCGAGGTGGTCAACAGCAAGGACCGCACGGTCGCGCCGGACAACGGGCTCGGCGGCTGGAACATGAACTGGAAGGAGTGGAAGGCGGGCAGCGCGGTGAACCGCCGCTGACCGAACCCCCTCGGCCGGACCGTTGAACTTGGAACGGAACGGTGACACAACCTCCGCCTCCCAGGCTCCTGGCCTGTGGTTACCATTCGCCGTGTGCGCGAGAGGCGCGCTGGGGGGCCGGGTCCGGTCAGACCCGCCGAGGGGAGAAACAAGTGAACGTGGGGCCGATATCGGGGGCGTCGGTGGGCGCGCGGCGCGGCGGCAGGAAGCTGGCGGCGCTGGCACTCGGGGTGATGCTGGCGGTCACCGCCTGCGGCGGGGGATCGGAGCCGGGGTCCGGCGGGGACGACGGCAAGGGCAAGGACAAGGACTCCACGGCGGCGCGCAGCACGCGGTCCGAGGCCCAGGTCACCATCGCCCCGCGCGACGGCGCCAAGGCGGTCGACACCAGCGGTGAGCTGAAGGTGACGGCCACCAAGGGCAAGCTCACCGAGGTCGTCGTCAAGAACGCCAAGGGCAAGGCCGTCGAGGGCGCGATATCGAAGGACGGCGCCACCTGGACGCCGTCCACCCACCTCGCCGCCGACACCGCCTACACGGTGCACGCGGTCGCCAAGGACGCCGAGGGCCGCACCACCGCGCAGGACTCCCGCTTCACCACCCTGACGCCGAAGGAGACGTTCGTCGGGCACTTCACCCCCGAGGACGGCTCCACCGTCGGCGTCGGCATGCCCTTCTCCCTCAACTTCACCCGGGGCATCACCAACCCCGACGACGTCGAGAAGGCCATCCGCATCACCACCGAGCCGGCCGTCGAGGTCGAGGGCCACTGGTTCGGCAACGACCGCCTGGACTTCCGCCCGCAGACCTACTGGAAGGCCGGCACCAAGGTCACCGTCGCCCTCGACCTCGACGGCGTCGAGGGCCGCGACGGCGTCTACGGCGAGCAGTCCAAGACCGTCTCCTTCACCGTCGGCCGCAGCCAGATCTCCGTGGTCGACGCCAAGAAGCACACCATGAAGGTGATGCGCGACGGCAAGGTGATCAAGACCATCCCGGTCACCACCGGCGCCCCGGGCTACGAGACCTGGAACGGCAAGATGGTCATCAGCGAGAAGCTGACGGTCACCCGGATGAACGGCGAGACGGTCGGCTACGGCGGCGAGTACGACATCAAGGACGTCCCGCACGCCATGCGCCTGTCCACCTCCGGCACCTTCATCCACGGCAACTACTGGGGCGGCGACGCCTTCGGCAACCGCAACGCCAGCCACGGCTGCGTCGGCCTGCGCGATGTGAAGGGCGGCTGGGACAAGAAGGCCCCGGCGGCCTGGTTCTTCGAGAACTCCCTGATCGGCGACGTGGTCGAGGTCAAGAAGAGCGACGACGCCGTCATCGCCCCGGACAACGGCCTCAACGGCTGGAACATGCCGTGGGAGCAGTGGAAGGCGTAGGCGTCCACGGAGCACGTGGTGCCCGAACGGCGACGGCGGGGTCCTGCGACCCCGCCGTCGCCGCTTCTCTCCGGCAGGATGCCTCCGTGAACCATGTCCTGTGCGGGCTTGCCGCCAACGTGAGTCTGCCGTCCGAGCTGACCGACCGTCTGATCGCGCTCGCGGACGAGGAGATCGCCGCGGACCTCGCCGATCGGGCGGACCTCAGCCATGCGCAGGCGGTGGCGCTGGCCTCGCGGGTCGAGGAGAGCGCGGCACGGCTCGCGTACGCGGGCCGGCTGACCGCCGCGGACATCGATCCCGTGACCCGGCCGGACGCCGCGCTCGCCCTGCTCGCCGAGCGCGCCGGACACCCGGAGTGGGGACGCCTCTTCGCGGCGGACCCGGACGCCGAGCGCCGGGAGAGGCTGGCCGGCTGCCCCGGCCTCCCGGCCGACGTGGTGGAGACGCTGGCCGCCGACCCGGACGTACGGGTCGTCGCGGAGCTCGCGTTGTGGACGACGCCTGAGGTGGCCGCCCGGCTCGCCGCGCATCCGCATGCCGAGGTCCGCCGTGCTGTGGCGGCCAACGAGGCGACGCCGCCGGCCGTGCTGGTGGCGCTGCTCACCGGGGAAGGGCTGCCGCCCGCGCGGCGGTGCCTCGTCTGCGACCGTGAGGAGGTGCCGTTCGCGCACGGTCCGCAGTGCCCGCGACTCGACTGCGGCCTGCCGCCCGGTGCCTCCTGCGACGGCTCCCACGAGTCCGCCAGGCACGACACGCGGCTCATGGCGATCCGGAACCCGGCCACACCAACCGACGCCGTCGTGAACTTCGTCGACCACCCGTCGCTGCTCCTGCGCCGGGCGCTGGCCGGCCGCCCCGATCTGCCGTCGCAGGTCTGCGCCCGACTCGCCACGGACCCGAACCCCGGTGTACGAGCCGACCTGGCCGATAATCCGGCGATCGACGAGTCCCTGATCCGCGTACTGGCCACCGACCGTGACCACGAAGTGCGGCGCCGGCTCGCCCGCCACCCCCACGTACCGCTCGACGTACTGACCCACCTCGCCGGCACCACGCGAATCGGCGCCACCCTGCTGCCCCGCATCGCCTCGGCGTCCCCCGAGGAGGCCGAGAAGCTGGCCGGATCGCCGAACCCGGCCGCGCGGACGCTCATGGCCCAGCGACGGGACTTGCCACCCGCCCTGCGCGACGCGCTGGCCGCCGACTCCGACGCGAAGGTGGTCACGTCCGTCGCCCCGCACCCGGGCCTCTCGGAGATCCAACTGCGCACCATGCTCGACCGGCACGGAGTCCAGGTCGCCGCCAAGGTGGCCGCCAACCCGGACGCGACCGCGGCCCTCCTGGAGCACCTCGCCCGCCAACCGCGGACGGCACGGAAGGCACTCCGTGAGATCGCCAGGCACCCCCGTGCGCCGGCACCGGCACTGCTCGCCTGCCTGGCGGACACACGGGCGAGACCCCTGGCAGCCGCCCACCCGGCCCTTCCGCCTCCGGTCATCGAGCAACTGCTCAACGACGCCGACCGGCGAGTGGCGGAGGCGGCAGCCGCCAATCCCTCGCTGCCGCGCACGGTGATGTCGGATCTGGTGCCCCGGCCGTAGACCTGGCCGGGAGCCCACGAATCCGGCGGCTGCGTCCCGACTGGTGAGGGCGTCATCGGAGCCGGGTCGACGCCCGCGGTGCCCCCGGGTGTGAACGACCGCTAACCTGCGGGGCATGACCGTACATCTCGAAGTCGCCGAAGGCGTCGGCACGCTGCGGCTGGAGCGGCCGCCCATGAACGCGCTGGACGTCGCCACGCAGGACCGTCTCAAGGAGCTCGCCGAGGAGGCCTCGCGGCGCGACGACGTGCGCGCCGTGGTGATCTACGGCGGCGAGAAGGTGTTCGCGGCGGGCGCGGACATCAAGGAGATGCAGGCCATGGATCACGCGGCCATGGTGCTGCGGGCCCGTGCCCTCCAGGACTCCTTCACCGCCGTCGCCCGCATCCCCAAGCCGGTCGTGGCCGCCGTCACCGGGTACGCGCTCGGCGGCGGGTGCGAGCTGGCGCTCTGCGCCGACTACCGGATCGCCGGGGAGAACGCCAAGCTGGGGCAGCCCGAGATCCTGCTCGGGCTCATCCCCGGCGCGGGCGGCACCCAGCGGCTGGCCCGGCTGATCGGCCCGTCCAAGGCCAAGGACCTGATCTTCACCGGCCGCCAGGTGAAGGCCGACGAGGCGCTCGCCCTCGGTCTGGTGGACCGCGTGGTCCCGGCCGACGAGGTCTACGCGCAGGCGCACGCCTGGGCGGCGAAGCTGGCGCAGGGGCCGGCGATCGCGCTGCGGGCGGCCAAGGAGTCGGTCGACACCGGGCTGGAGACGGACATCGACACCGGCCTGGCGGTGGAGCGCAACTGGTTCGCGGGCCTGTTCGCCACGGAGGACCGCGAGCGGGGCATGCGCAGCTTCGTGGAGGAGGGCCCCGGCAAGGCCAAGTTCCTGTGACGCGCGTGACTGGCGTGACACGCGTGACCAGCGCGCCTACGTGACGAGCGGATGAAATTCCCGCACGGGGCTTGCAGTTGACGTCATGTCTCATCCGGTCCCCTCGGCGGTACGCATTATGGGAGCCTTAACGCACCCTTAAGCCGTTTCCGTCGAGGGGGCCCGTCGATTGCCCGAGCGTGAGTCGTTGTCGCAGGTCGAGCAGGCTTTCGAGGGCATCGACATGCCTGTGGCACATGCCGGAGGACCGGCGTCGGACAGGGGCGCACGGGGGGCGTATTCCCTCGAGACGGCCCCCGCCGCCCCGGTGGGCGGCCATGATGGGGTCATGGCGGGGCTGGAGGGCATGGAACAGCCGCGGGGAGACGGACGCGCCATCGCGTCACGCTGGTCGCCGACGGTCGAGGACGAACGTGCCGTGCACGCACTGGAGGTGCACGGGGACCCCTCGGAGGGTGAAGTTCCGCTCCCGTCCCTTCCCGAGTCCGCCGCCGTCGCCCGCCGGCTGGTCCAGATCGTCGTCCTGCGCCGCTGGGGCCTCACCCCGCAGCTCACCGAGGACGCCGTGCTGCTCGTGTCGGAACTCGTCGGCAACGCCGTACGCCACACCGGCGCCCGCGCCTTCGGCCTGCGCATGCGGCACCGCCGGGGCTGGATCCGCGTCGAGGTCCGCGACCCGTCCCGCGCCCTGCCCTGTCTGATGCCGGTGCAGGACCTGGACATCAGCGGGCGCGGCCTGTTCCTCGTCGACAAGCTCGCCGACCGCTGGGGCGTCGACCTCCTCTCCCACGGCAAGACCACCTGGTTCGAGATGCGCGTGGTGGACCGCTGAGGCACACGCCCGGCACGCGGGCGCCGGCTTGAGTCTCCACCCGCTGGAAGGCCCACACTCGCCGACATGACCCACGACGGCACCGGGCTCCTCACCATCGGGGCGCTCGCCCGCGCCACCGGCCTGTCCGTGCGCACCATCCGCTACTGGTCCGACGAGGGCGCCCTGCCGCCCGTGGCGCGGTCCGCGGGCGGCTACCGGCTCTACGACGCCGGCTCCGTCGCCCGCCTGGAACTGGTCCGCACCCTGCGCGAACTGGGCCTCGGCCTCGACGACGTACGCCGGGTGCTCACCGGCGAGACCACGGTCGCCCAGGTCGCCGCCGCGCACGTGACCGCCCTGGACGCGCGGATCCGGTCGCTGAAGGTGACCCGCGCGGTGCTGTCGACCGTGGCCCGACGAGGCTCGACCGCCGAGGAGACGACCCTGATGAACCGACTGGCCCGACTGTCCGCCGCCGAGCGCGCCCGCATCCTCGACGACTTCATGACCGAGATCTTCGAGGGCCTCGACACCGCGGACCCCGACATCCGCAGCCGTCTGCGGTTCGCCGCGGCCGACCTGCCCGACGACCCCACGCCCGAGCAGGTGGACGCCTGGGTGGAACTGGTCGAGCTGATCCAGGACCCGGAGTTCCGGACCACCATGCGCAGGATGATCGAGTTCAACGCCGCGGACCGGGGACCGGACGTGCCCAGCGGCAGCTCCCTGTGGTTCATGAGCCGGCTGATCCGCAGCGCGGGCGACGCCCTGCGCGAGGGCGTCGAGCCCGGCTCGCCCCGCGCCGCGGCCGTCCTGCGCGAGCTGATCGGCGACGCCGACCCGGCCGCCGTGCTGGAGCGTCTCGCGGCGGTGGCCGACCCGCGCCTCAACCGCTACCGCGAGCTGGCCGCCGTGGTGAACGGCGTGGAACGGCCCTCCACCCACGCCGAGGAGTTCGGGTGGGTGGTCGCCGCGCTGGAGGCGAGGGTGGCCGGATAATCTTGCCCGCGTCACTACCAGCACGACAATGAGGGGCGGATCGGTGGCGGACATCGAGGAAGCACGTAAGCAGTTCGAGCGGATCGACACGAACGGGGACGGGTTCATCACCGCTGCCGAGTTCAAGACCGCGCTCGCCCAGGGCGGTGACTGGAACGTCACCGAGGCGGTCGCCGAGGCCGTCATCAAGTCGCGGGACCTCGACGGCGACAAGCTCCTGTCGTTCGACGAGTTCTGGGCCCACCTGAACAAGTAGGCCCGCATCCGCGGAACAGGACATTCCCCGGCGCCGGGATTCCGGCGCCGGGAATCCGCGCCCCGCCCCGCCCGCCCCGCAGGGCCGTACGAGGCCGTACGGGTGAAAGCCCCGGAATGGTCTGCCCGCGCCCGGTGTTGGAGGTGCTCGTCGGAGTTCCCTGGAACCTCGGCGACACCGACCCACCGAAAGGGCGAGGCGAACAGACATGAAGATCGGCATCATCGGCGCGGGCAACATCGGCGGAAACCTGACACGGCGGCTCACGGCCCTCGGCCACGACGTGTCCGTCGCCAATTCCCGCGGCCCGCACACGCTGAAGGAGCTGGCCGAGGAGACCGGCGCGACCCCGGTGAGGGTCGAGGAGGCCGCCCGCGGCGCCGAGATCGCCGTCGTCACCGTGCCGCTCAAGGCCGTGCCGGACCTGCCCGCCGGACTGTTCGACGAGGCCGCGGAGGGCCTGGCCGTCATCGACACCGGCAACTACTACCCGCGCGGGCGCGACGGCAGGATCGCCGGCATCGAGGACGAGGGCGTCACGGAGAGCCGCTGGACCGAGGGCCGGATCGGCCACCCCGTCGTCAAGGCGTTCAACGGCACCTACGCCCAGGACCTGCTGGACCGGCACCGCCCGAAGGGCGACCCCGAGCGCATGGCCCTCCCTGTCGCGGGCGACGACGAGGCGGCCAAGCGCAAGGTCCGCGACCTGATCGAGGAACTGGGCTTCGACACCGTCGACGCGGGCGGCATCGACGACTCCTGGCGCCAGCAGCCCGGCACCCCCGTCTACGGCCTGCGCGGCGACGTCGACGCCGTCACCCGCGCCCTCGCCGAGGCCTCTCCGGAACGCCAGGAGGAATTCCGCGGCTAGGCCGTCACGCCGAGAGGTCCGGGCGCCTCAGCCCCCGGCCCATTCCCGCAGCGCCGACTCGCTGGAGAAGTCCGCCACGTTCTTGTCCAGCGGGTCGTCGGTGTACTGGTGGAAACGCCAGTCCGCCTGGATGCGCGGCTTCCCGGCGGTGACGTAATCGGCGATCCAGAGACCGTCGCCGGCGTAGGAGGTGGTGTCGTAGTTCAGCCAGAAATGGCGATTGCAGTACAGAACGACTTTATGGTGGGGGCGCAGTTGCTTCACCTTGCGGATGAAGCGGTCCTTCTCGGAATTGCTCGCGTGCGAGCCGTCCCCCGTCGTCTCCCAGTCCACCGCGAGGATGTCGCCCCGCTTCTCGGGCGTCTTGGCGACGAAGTACTCGGCCTGGTCGGTGAGATTTCCCGGCCAGAGGAAGTGGTAGAACCCGACCACCAGACCGGCGTCCCGGCCCCGCTTGGTCTGGGCGGCCAGTTTCGGATTCACGTACGAACGGCCTTCCGTCGCCTTCACGAAGACGAAGGAAAGGCCGTCCGTGTCGTACGAGGAGGACTGGTGGGAACTGACGTCGATGCCACGCAGCATGCAGGTTCTCCCGTGTGGTGCAGTGTGGGGGGACGGGAGTTGTATTGTTCCCCGTTTCAACCTGCCTGACGCAAAGCCCTGTTCAGCACTCGATGATGTTCACCGCGAGCCCGCCGCGCGCGGTCTCCTTGTACTTCACCGACATGTCCGCCCCGGTCTCCTTCATGGTCTTGATGACCTTGTCCAGGGACACCTTGTGCGAGCCGTCGCCGCGCATCGCCATCCGGGCGGCGGTCACCGCCTTCACCGCGGCCATGCCGTTGCGCTCGATGCACGGGATCTGCACCAGGCCCCCCACCGGGTCGCAGGTCAGCCCCAGGTTGTGCTCCATGCCGATCTCGGCCGCGTTCTCCACCTGCTCCGGGGAGCCGCCCAGCACCTCCGCGAGCGCGCCCGCCGCCATCGAGCAGGCGGAGCCCACCTCGCCCTGGCAGCCGACCTCGGCGCCGGAGATCGAGGCGTTCTCCTTGAAGAGCATGCCGATGGCGCCCGCGGCGAGCAGGAAGCGGACCACGCCCTCCTCGTCGGCGCCCGGCACGAAGTTCATGTAGTAGTGCAGGACGGCCGGGATGATGCCGGCCGCGCCGTTGGTCGGCGCCGTGACGACCCGGCCGCCGGCCGCGTTCTCCTCGTTCACCGCCATCGCGTAGAGGGTGATCCACTCCATGGCGAGCGCTTGCGGGTCGCCCTCGGAGCGCAGCTTGCGGGCGGTGGTGGCGGCCCGGCGGCGGACCTTGAGGCCGCCCGGCAGGATGCCCTCGCGGGACATGCCCCGCTCCACGCAGGCCCGCATCACGCGCCAGATCTCCAGCAGCCCTTCGCGGATCTCCTCCTCGGTCCGCCAGGCGCGCTCGTTCTCCAGCATCAGCGCGGAGATCGACAGGCCGGTCTCCCGCGTCAGCCGCAGCAGCTCGTCGCCCGTGCGGAAGGGGTACTTCAGGACCGTGTCGTCCAGCACGATGCGGTCCGCGCCCACCGCGTCCTCGTCGACGACGAAACCGCCGCCCACCGAGTAGTACGTCTTGGCCAGCAGCTCGGCGCCGGAGGCGTCGTACGCCCACAGGGTCATGCCGTTGGCGTGGTACGGGAGCGCCTTGCGGCGGTGCAGCACCAGGTCGTCGTCGAAGGAGAACGCGATCTCGTGCTCGCCGAGCAGCCGGATCCGGCCGCCGTCCTTGATCTTCTCCACCCGCTCGTCGGCCGACTCCACGTCCACCGTGCGCGGCGAGTCGCCCTCCAGGCCGAGCAGCACCGCCTTGGGCGTGCCGTGGCCGTGCCCGGTGGCGCCGAGGGAGCCGTACAGCTCCGCCCGGACCGAGACGACCGAGTCCAGCAGGTCCTCGTTGCGCAGCCGCCGGGCGAACATCCGGGCCGCCCGCATCGGGCCGACCGTGTGCGAGCTGGACGGGCCGATGCCGATCGAGAACAGGTCGAAGACCGAGATGGCCACGGGAGGACTCCTAAGCGTGTGACGGACGGCGCTGTCCGCCTGGGGAGGGTGGTACAGGGAGCGCGCGGGAGGCGCGCGGCACGGAACGGGGCACCGCGCCCACTGACCCAGTGTGCGCGATGCCCCGGATGTCCGTACGAACGAAAGCGTACGGAACTACTTCAGACCGGGGTACAGCGGGTGCTTGGCGGCCAGCGCCGCGACCCGGCCCCGGAGCGCCTGGGCGTCGTACGACGGCTTCAGCGCCTCGGCGATCACGTCCGCGACCTCGGCGAAGTCCTCGGCGGTGAAGCCGCGGGTGGCGAGGGCGGGCGTGCCGATGCGCAGGCCCGAGGTGACCATCGGCGGGCGGGGGTCGTTCGGGATCGCGTTCCGGTTGACGGTGATGCCGACCTCGTGGAGCCGGTCCTCGGCCTGCTGGCCGTCCAGCTCGGAGTTCCGCAGGTCGACCAGGACGAGGTGCACGTCCGTGCCGCCGGACAGCACGTCCACGCCCACGGCCTTGACGTCGTCCCGGACCAGACGCTCGGCCAGGATGCGGGCGCCCTCCAGGGTGCGGCGCTGGCGCTCCTTGAAGTCCTCGCTCGCGGCGACCTTGAAGGCGACCGCCTTGGCGGCGACCACGTGCTCCAGCGGTCCGCCCTGCTGGCCCGGGAACACCGCGGAGTTGATCTTCTTGGCCAGCTCGGCCGTGGAGAGGATCACACCGCCGCGCGGACCGCCGAGGGTCTTGTGGGTGGTGGTGGTCACGACATGGGCGTGCGGCACCGGGTTCGGGTGCAGGCCCGCGGCGACCAGACCGGCGAAGTGCGCCATGTCGACCATCAGGTACGCGCCGACCTCGTCCGCGATCCGGCGGAACGCGGCGAAGTCCAGCTGACGCGGGTACGCCGACCAGCCGGCGACGATCAGCTTCGGCTTGTTCTCCTTGGCGAGGCGCTCGACCTCGGCCATGTCGACCTGGCCGTCGTCGCCCACGTGGTAGGCGACCACGTTGTAGAGCTTGCCGGAGAAGTTGATCTTCATGCCGTGGGTCAGGTGCCCGCCGTGCGCGAGGTTCAGACCCATGATCGTGTCGCCGGGCTTGAGCAGCGCGAACATCGCGGCCGCGTTGGCCTGGGCGCCCGAGTGCGGCTGGACGTTGGCGTGCTCGGCGCCGAACAGCTCCTTCACCCGGTCGATGGCGATCTGCTCGATCACGTCGACGTGCTCGCAGCCGCCGTAGTAGCGGCGGCCGGGGTAGCCCTCGGCGTACTTGTTGGTGAGGACCGAGCCCTGGGCCTCCATGACCGCGACCGGGGCGAAGTTCTCCGAGGCGATCATCTCGAGGGTGGACTGCTGCCGGTGCAGCTCGGCGTCGACCGCGGCGGCCACCGCCGGGTCGAGCTCGTGCAGAGGCGTGTTCAGAAGCGACATGCGGCTACGGCTCCTCAGCCCGCGACGAACGCGTCGTACTCGGCGGCGGACAGCAGGTCGGCCGGCTCCTCGGCGACCCGCACCTTGAACAGCCAGCCGCCCTCGAAGGGGGCCGAGTTCACCAGCGCCGGGTCGTTCACCACGTCCTCGTTGACCTCGGTGACCTCGCCGGAGACGGGGGAGTACAGGTCGCTGACGGACTTGGTGGACTCCAGCTCGCCGCAGGTCTCGCCCGCGCTCACGGTGTCACCCACCTCGGGGAGCTGCACGAAGACCACGTCGCCGAGCGCGTTGGCCGCGTGCTCCGTGATGCCGACCGTCGACACGCCGTCCTCGGCGGCCGACAGCCACTCGTGCTCCTTGCTGTAGCGCAGCTGCTGGGGGTTGCTCATGGCCTGAATTCTCCTGTACGCGGGAAACTGCTGGTGAACGGGGACGGCGCGGAACGCGGCCGGACGGGTGGAACGCCCGCGCCGCACACACGCGCGAGGACTGCCGTGGACTGCCCGGAGGCCGTCCACGACGGTGTCACTTCTGCCGCTTGTAGAACGGCAGCGCCACGACGTCGTACGGCTCGTGGCTGCCGCGGATGTCCACGCCGACACCCTCGGTGCCCGGCTCCGCGTGGCGCGCGTCGACGTAGGCCATGGCGATCGGCCTGCCCAGGGTCGGGGAGGGGGCGCCGGAGGTGACCTCGCCGATCTTCTCGCCGCCGGCCACCACCGCGTACCCGGCGCGCGGCACCCGGCGGCCGTGGGCGACCAGGCCGACCAGGACGCGCGGCGGGTTCTGCGCGGCGCGCTCGGCGGCCTCGGCGAGGGCGGCGCGGCCGACGAAGTCGCCCTCCTTCTCGAACTTCACCACCCGGCCCAGACCGGCGTCGAACGGCGTGAGGGAGGTGCTCAGCTCGTTGCCGTACAGCGGCATGCCGGCCTCCAGGCGGAGCGTGTCCCGGCAGGACAGACCGCACGGCACCAGGCCGTGGCCCAAGCCCGCCTTGGTCAGCGCCTGCCACAGCTCGACCGCGTGCTCGGGCTTCACGAACAGCTCGAAGCCGTCCTCGCCGGTGTAGCCGGTGCGGGCGATGAGGGCGGGGACCCCGGCCACGGTGCCCGGCAGGCCGGCGTAGTACTTCAGGCCGTCCAGGCCGGCGTCGGTGAGGCTCTGGAGGATCGCCGGGGACTCGGGGCCCTGCACGGCCAGCAGCGCGTACGCGTCACGGTCGTCGCGGACCTCGGCGTCGAAGCCGGCGGCGCGCCCGGTGAGGGCGTCCAGCACGACCTGGGCATTGGAGGCGTTGGCCACGACCATGTACTCGGTGTCGCCGAGCCGGTAGACGATCAGGTCGTCCAGGATGCCGCCGTCCTCGCGGCAGATCATCGTGTAGCGGGCGCGGCCCGGCTTCACGCCGGAGATGTTGCCCACCAGCGCGAAGTCGAGGAGCGCGGCGGCCCCCGGTCCCGTGACGGTGATCTCGCCCATGTGCGAGAGGTCGAAGAGGCCGGCCCTCGTGCGCACGGCGTTGTGCTCGTCGCGCTCGGAGCCGTAGCGCAGGGGCATGTCCCAGCCGGCGAAGTCGGTCATGGTCGCGCCGAGCGACCGGTGCAGGGCATCGAGCGCGGTGCGACGGGGTTCGGTACTGCTCATCGGTCGGTCTCCCAGAGACGGCATGACAGCGAGGTCGTTCCTCCCCATCTGTCATCGGAACCTGAGAGGTTCGCCATGACCACCGGCGGACGGCGGTCAGGACTTGCACCTTGGGTGGGGCCGCCGGAGCACTGCGACGGCGGCCCGCTTTTCAGATGTGCCTCGCCCGCGCGGTAACGGTGCCTGAGAGATTCAAGGGAGGGACTTGCTCCTTCGGCGCCCCGGCGGCACACGGTGCCGGGGACTCTCCCGCGCGGATTCAAACGGCCGGTATGCAGTTAGGCGCGCACATCATTGCACGCATCGCGGGACACCGTCAGGGGGACCCTTGCCGGGGGTGCACCGTTCGTGCAGGCTCGGTCACAGGGAGCTGTGACAGGCCTGTAGCGGTATGAACACGCAACCGAGAGCGACCCGGCATTACCTTCTCTTTACACGCGGCGGGGACGGGACCTCCATATCCGGCCCCAGGGGAGGACGACCACGGTGAACAGGCCCACGGCGTACGCCGGCACCTCAGGCGTGGCGCTGCCGCGGCAGCACGCGCTCGGGGCCGGCGGCGCCCGCGACGCGGCGCCCGCCCCCCTTGTCCAGGACCTGCGGGCCCGCTCCGGACGCAGCCCGCGCGCCCTGCTGTTCGGGCCCCGTGACCTCGTCGTGGTCACCGGGCTGCCCGGCAGCGGCAAGTCCACGCTGATGCGGCGCGCGGTGCGCGACGCCCGCGTCGACTCCCAGGACGCCCGCGACCGCTGGGACCGCCGCATGCCCCGCCTGGTGCCCTACGCGGTCTACCGCCCGCTGGTCCGGCTCGCCCACTACGCGGGACTGCGCCGCGTGCTGCGCTCCGGCCGGCCGGTCGTCGTGCACGACTGCGGCACCCAGGCGTGGGTGCGGCGCTGGCTGGCCCGCGAGGCCCGCCGCCGCGGGGCCGCACTGCATCTGCTGGTGCTGGACGTCCCGGCCGAGGAGGCCCTGGCCGGCCAGCTGGAGCGGGGCCGGGGCGTCTCGCGGTACGCCTTCCGCCGGCACCGCACCGCGTGCGGCCGGCTGCTGGAGGCGGTGGAGTCCGGCCGGGTGCCGGCGGGCTGCGCCTCGGCGGTGCTCGTCGACCGGGACGCCGCGAACGCCCTGCGCCGGATCGGCTTCGCCGGCTGACCGGCTAGCCTTTCCGCCAAGCAGTGGTACCAGGCAGACGGTGGGCGACAGATGGACTTCCCGGCGGACATCCCGGACCGGACGCACTTCCACCCGCACGGCGGGTGGCCCGGCAACGAACTGGAGGAGGCGCTCTCCGCCTCCCTCGGCGTCCCCTCGGCGGGGGCCCGGATCGTGGAGGTGCTCGGCCGCAGCTTCCTGTGGGTGCCGCTGCCCAACGGCGGCGGCCCGCACAGCGGCCCCCTCGACCTGCCCACCATGGACCTGGACGGCCAGGTGTACGTGCCGGTGTTCAGCTCCGAGGAGCAGTTCCGCCAGGTCGTCGGCTCCCACATGGGCTGCACCATCGCGCCCGCCGTGGAGTTCGCCCGCGGACTGCCCCCGCAGGCCGGCATCGTGGTCAACCCGGGCGGCACGGTCGCCGTCCCGCTGCCGCCCGCCGCGGTGGCCGACCTGTGCCGGGCCGGGCGCTCCCCGCTGGACGGCCCGGCGGGCGGCGGCCGGGTCCGGCTGTTCGAACCGGACTGGCAGGACGACCCGGTGGACTTCCTCGCCGCCGCCTCCCAGGAGTTCGAGGCCCTCGGCGTGGTGGCGACCGCCCGCCGCTGTCTGGCCGCCGTCGAGACGGCCGACCCGGTGCTGTTCGTCGGCGTGGAGCTGCTGCACTGGGAGGGCGACCCCCGCGCGCTGCCGCTGGACGCCCTCGGCCGCGCCCTGGGCCGCAGCCCCGCCCGCTGGCCGGTCAACCTCGTCGTCCTCGACGTGGCCCAGGACCCGGTCGCCGACTGGCTGCGCCACAAGGTCCGCCCCTTCTACCAGCACGCCTGACGCACCCGCCCGATCCGCCGCGGACCCCCGCCTTCCGCGCACTGACCGCAGACCGGCGGGGGCCGTCGGCTTAAGCTAGGGGCATTGGCCGGCAGGGTGTTGTACGGAGGGGCGATACAAGTGAGCGCTGGCACCGCGGCGGCCGGACAGGTCGAGCACATGCTGCGCCAGGTGACGCCCGGGCGTTACGACGCCTACGAGGCCTTGCTGCGCGCCCTCGCCACCCCCTCGTCCGGCCGGGTCTGGATGCTGCTCTGGCAGGGCCAGGCCGGCTCGCCCGACGCCCAGTACGGGACCATGGAGGTCGACGGCCACGGCTACGCGCCCTGCGTGACCTCCGCCCAGGAGCTGTCCGCCAGCGGCTGGAACCGTTCGTACGAGGTGGTCGACGGGCTCGAGGTGGCCCGGGCGCTCTACCCGGACCGCTACGGCCTCTGGCTCAACCCGCACGCGCCCGGCGGCGGCGTCGGCATCCCCTGGCTGGACCTGCGCCGTATCGCCGGCGGGCTCGACCAGCAGCCCGCCGGGCCGCTGCGGCTGTCCGAACCGGCCATCGAGATCCCGCAGTTCTACGCCCTCCTCGCGCAGAACGCCCACCGCACCCCGGCCGTGCGCGCGCTGCGCCGCGCCTGGGTGCAGCCCGCCCTCGGCGCCCCGTACCTCGCCATCGGCCTGGACGTCTACGACACCTCGCCGCCCGCCGTGGAGTCGGTGCGGGCGATGATGCGGCAGTCGCTGTCCGCGGTGCCCGACGGGCTGCCCGTCTCCACCGTCGCCATGGCCGACGCGCACGACCCGGTGGCGATGTGGCTGCGCGTCAACGCGCGCCCCTTCTACGACCGTGAGGCGCACGCCCAGGCCCCCGCCACGGGCTACGGCTATCCGCCGGCGCACCGCCTCTGACCGGTACGTACTCCCGAGGCCCCCGGCGGCGGACCCGCTGCCGGGGGTTGTCCGTTGCGTCACGCAGCGTGACCGTGTCCAGCATGTGGACAGGGGTGGCCAAGAGGGCCCATGTTCTGAGTCGTTCAGCGCTGATTTTGCGTCAGATTCCGACGAGTGCGGTCAGCTACCTTCCGTTGACCGCCTGTCACCTGCGGTTTCACCGCGTCTCCACGTCATCCCAGGCCTCGCGAACGGCACTTGTGAGGGCGTCAGATGTGTCCGGGGCGTTAAATCAACGCGCGAGGACGCCGGAACAGTCCCTTATGTCAAGTGTTCAGATCTCAGGTAGGTATCACCGCTATCCGGACTGTTCCTGACTCAGCGCGAACGTCTGTAGTGTTCGGCCGGTCAAGATGCATCCACATAGCGGACCCGGAGTGGCCCCAGTATGCGCATATTCAAGACCCGAGCCGCTCGGGCGATCACGGCCGCGGTCGCGGTCGGCCTGATCGCCACGGGCTGCGCCAGCGAGCGGGACAGTGACAACGAGAGCGGCGGCGCGAAGGACACCTTCGTCTTCGCCGGTGCAGGCGACCCGGGCTCCCTGGACCCTGCCCTCGCGAGTGACGGTGAAACCTTCCGTGTGACCCGCCAGGCGTTCGAGGCCCTCCTCGAGCACGAGCCCGGCGGCACCAAGCTGGTCGGCGGCCTCGCCGAGACCTGGTCGAGCAACGACGCGGGCACCGTCTGGACCTTCAACCTCCGCAAGGGCGTGAAGTTCCACGACGGCGAGGCGTTCAACGCCGCCGCGGTCTGCGCCAACTACGACCACTGGTTCAACTGGAAGGGCACCTACCAGTCGAGCGCGGTCTCGTACTACTGGCAGACCGTCATGGGCGGGTTCGCGAAGAACGAGGACCCGGAGACGCCCGAGGCCAACTACAAGAGCTGCACGGCCAAGGACGAGAACACCGCCGTCATCGAGGTCAAGAAGCCCACCGCCAACCTCCCCGGCGGCTTCTCGCTGAACGCCCTCGCGATCCACTCGCCGAAGGCGCTCAAGGAGTACGAGAAGCAGGACGCGACCGCCAAGGGCGACGCCATCACGTACCCCAAGTACAGCCAGGAGGCTGGCACGGTCGCCGGCACCGGCCCGTACAAGATCGTCAAGTGGAACAAGGGCAACAAGGAAGTCACCCTTGAGCGCTTTGACGACTACTGGGGCGAGAAGGCCAAGATCAAGAACCTGGTCTTCCGTACCATCGACACCGAGGAGGGCCGCCGCCAGGCGCTCCAGGCCGGTGACATCGACGGCTACGACCTCGTCGCCCCGGCCGACGTCAAGACCCTCGAGAACGAGGGCTACGTCGTCCCGACCCGTGGCGTCTTCAACCTCTTCTACGTGGGCATGAGCCAGTCGGCGAACCCGGCCCTGAAGAAGAAGGAGGTCCGCCAGGCGATCGCGCAGTCGATCGACAAGGAGAACCTGGTCAAGACCCAGCTGCCCGAGGGCGGCAAGGTGGCCGACCAGTTCATGCCGGACACGATCGCGGGCTACTCCAAGAACGTCACGCAGTACCCGTACGACCCCGCCAAGGCCAAGCAGCTGCTGAAGAAGGCCGGCGCGCAGAACCTGACCATCGAGTTCTGCTACCCGACCGAGGTCACCCGCCCGTACATGCCTGCCCCGCAGGACCTGTTCGAGCTGATGAAGGCCGACCTGGAGAAGTCCGGCATCAAGGTCGTGCCGAAGGCCATGAAGTGGGCCCCGGACTACCTGGACGCCACCGAGGCCGGTTCCTGCGCCCTGCACATGCTCGGCTGGACCGGTGACTTCAACGACGGCTACAACTTCATCGGCACCTGGTTCGCCGGGTTCGACAAGCAGTGGGGCTTCCGGGACAAGAAGGTCTTCGACGCGGTGAACGCCGGTTCGAAGCTGGGCAAGGCCGAGGAGCGCACCGCGGCCTACCAGAAGGCCAACGAGGTCATCATGGACTACCTGCCCGGCGTCCCGATCTCGTCGTCCCCGCCGGCCATCGCCTTCGCCAAGAACGTCAACCCGCCGAAGGTGTCGCCGCTGACGCAGGAGATCTTCGCCGAAGCCTCCTTCAAGTAGGCGAACCGGCAGAAAACCGATAACGGGGGGGTCCGCCCGGCCGTCGCAACTCGGCGGCCGGGCGGGTCCGTTCATGTAAGACAACACGCAAGAAAGGGGCAAGCGGGGTGCTGCGTCTCGTCGTACGAAGACTGCTCCAGCTCATACCCACGCTGCTCGGCCTGTCGGTTCTGCTCTTCCTGTGGCTCGACCGGCTGCCCGGTGGACCCGCCTCAGCGATCCTGGGGGAGAGGGCCACCGACGCCGAAGTGGCGCGCATCAACCGTGCGCTCGGACTGGACCAGCCGATTTACGTCCAGTACTGGCGCTTCCTCAAGCGCATCTTCCAGGGCGACCTGGGAACCTCCGTCCAGACCGGACAGCCCGTCACGGACGAGTTCTTCCTCCGGTTCCCGGCCACGGTGGAGCTGTCCCTGCTGGCCATGATCATCGCGGTGGCCGTCGGCATCCCCCTCGGTTACCTCGCCGCCCGCAAGCGCGGCGGCTGGCTCGACGTCGGCGCGGTCTCCGGCTCGCTCGTGGGCATCTGCATCCCCGTCTTCTTCCTGGGCCTGATCCTCAAGGAGATCCTGGCCGTGAAGCTGGGCTTCTTCCCCAGCTACGGACGCCTGGACACCGGCATCAACGCCACCGAGGTGACCGGCTTCGCGGTGCTGGACGGCGTCCTCACCGGCGAGTTCGACGCCTCGTGGGACGCCATCCACCACCTGTTCCTGCCGGCCGTCACCCTCGCCTCCATCCCGCTCGCGGTCATCGTGCGTATGACCCGCGCCAGCGTGCTCGAGGTGCAGGACGAGGACTACGTGCGCACCGCCCAGGCCAAGGGCCTCAAGCGCCGTGTCGTCCGCGGCCGTCACGTGCTGCGCAACGCCCTGCTGCCCGTCATCACGTCGGTCGGTCTGCTCACCGGCTCCCTGCTGTCCGGAGCCGTCCTCACCGAGTCCGTGTTCTCCTTCAACGGCATCGGCAACTTCATCAAGACGTCGATCGACGGCCGTGACTACCCGGTGCTGGTCGGGTTCATCATGTTCATCGCGATGGTGTACGTCCTGATCAACCTGCTGGTGGACCTGGCGTACAGCATCATCGACCCGAGAGTGCGGGTGCACTGACATGGCTGTCGCCACCAAGTCCGAGAAGATCCAGCGTCTCGCGGAACTGACGGCCGTCAGCGAGACCAGCACCGGCGCCAGCCTCTGGCGGGAGGCCTTCCGCCGGCTGAAGTCCAGCAAGATGGCCATCGTCGGCGCCGTCATCATCGTCCTGTTCGTGCTCATCGCGGTCGTCGGGCCGTTCCTCGCGCCCTACTCGCCGAGCGCGCAGACCTGGCGCAGCGAGGTCTTCCCCAACCAGGGCAAGTTCGTCGGGGCCCGCGACGGCAACTGGTTCGGCCTCGACCACCTCGGCCGCGACCTGTTCTCCCGGATGCTCGTCGGCGCCCGGCAGACCCTGCTCGTCGGCATCGTCGCCACGCTGATCGGCCTGGTCGCCGGCTTCGTGATCGGCATCGTCTCCGGCGCCGCGGCCACCCTCGGCGGCGACACCGGACGGCGCGTCGACTCCGTCATCATGCGCTTCATCGACATGATGCTGGCGCTGCCGTCGCTGCTGCTGGCGGTCTCCATCGCCGCCGTCATGGGGCAGTCGCTGACCACGGTGATGATCGCCGTGGGTGTGGTGCAGGTGCCGGTGTTCGCCCGCCTGCTGCGCGGCTCGATGCTGGCCCAGGGCAGCGCGGACTACGTCCTCGCGGCCCAGTCCCTGGGTGTGCGCAAGCGCCGCATCGTGCTCTCGCAGATCCTGCCCAACTCGCTCAGCCCGGTGATCGTGCAGGCCACGCTCTCCCTGGCCACCGCGATCATCGAGGCGGCCGCCCTGTCCTACCTGGGGCTCGGCAACCCCGACCCGGCGATCCCCGAGTGGGGCGTCATGCTCGCCCAGGCGCAGCGCTTCTTCAGCTACGCCCCCGCGATGGCGGTCTACCCCGCCGTCGGCATCATCATCACCGCCCTCGGCTTCACCCTCCTCGGCGAGGCCATGCGGGAAGCCCTCGACCCGAAGCTGAGGGGCTGAACCACCATGTCTCTGCTCACTGTCGACGAACTGACCGTCACCTTCGGCGGCCGCGGCCGCAAGGAGTCCCGGGCGGTCGACGGCATCTCCTTCGAGGTCGACCAGGGCCAGGTCGTGGGCCTGGTCGGCGAGTCCGGCTGCGGCAAGTCCGTCACCTCCCTGGCCCTGATGGGCCTGCTGCCCGCGAAGGGTCTCACCATCGGCGGCCGTGCCGAGTTCGACGGCACGGACCTGTTCACGATGAACCCGTCCGCGCGCCGCGACCTGCGCGGCAGCGAGATGGCGATGATCTTCCAGGACCCGCTGTCCTCGCTGAACCCGGTCGTCCCGATCGGCGTGCAGGTCACCGAAATCCTGGAGCGTCACCGCGGGATGAAGGGGGAGGCCGCCCGCAAGGAGGCCGCCCACCTGCTGGACCGGGTCGGCATCCCCGACCCGACCCGGCGGCTCAAGGAGTACCCGCACCAGCTCTCCGGCGGCATGCGCCAGC
>MUNG01000081.1 GCA_002154585.1 Streptomyces pseudogriseolus | reverse complement strand
GGGTGTGGGCGGCGTACGGGGTGTCCACCTTCGGTACGCGGTTCGCGTTGGACGCGTTCGCGCTGATCGCCCTGCTGGTGCTGGACGCCGGCCCGGCGGAGGTGTCGCTGCTGGCGGCGGTGGGGCCGGCGGTCGGGGCGGTGCTGTCGGTGCCGCTCGGGCCCTGGGTGGAGTACCGCCGCAAACGCCCGGTGATGATCGCGACGGATCTGCTCCGGTGCGCGGTGCTGCTCAGCGTGCCCCTCGCGTACGCCGTGGACGCGCTCACCGTGGCGCAGCTGCTGGCGGTGTCCGTGACGGTGGCGGCGGCCGACATCACGTTCCAGGCGGCGGTCGGCGCGTATGTGAAGGACGTCGTCCCGCGGGAGGAGCTGCTGCGCGCGAACGGGCGGCTGGAGTCGACGAACTGGACCGCGACCATGCTCGGGCCGCCGCTGGGCGGGGCGGCGATGGGGGTGTTCGGGCCGCTGACGACGGTGGTCGCGGACGCCGTGAGCTATCTGCTGTCGGCCGGTGCGCTGGGCGCGGCGGGCGGTGGCGAGCGGCGTCCCGGGCGGCCGGACCGACGGCCGCGGCTGCGGGCCGGCGATCTGCTCGACGGGTGGCGGTACATCCTGCGCAGCCGGGAGCTGCGTCCGCTGTTCTTCAACACGGTGCTGGTCAACGGCCTGATCATGGCGTCGTCGCCGTTGCTGATCGTGCTGATGGTGGGCCCGCTGGGCTTCGCTCCGTGGCAGTACGGGCTGGCCTTCGCGGTGCCGTGTCTGGGCGGGCTGGTCGGCGCGCGGCTGTCGCGGCGGCTGGTGGCGCGGTTCGGGCCGCGGCGGGTGCTGCGGGTGGCGGGGACGCTGCGGGCATGCTGGCCGATCGGGCTGGCGTTCGTGGGGCCGGGCGTGGCGGGGCTGACCCTGGTGATGGTGGTCGAGTTCGGGCTGATCACGAGCATCGGCGTGTTCAACCCGGTGTTCGCGACGCGCCGGCTGGAGCGGACCCCGGCGGACCGGGTCGTCCGCACGCTGTCGGCGTGGTCGGCGACCGGCAAGGCGTCCATCGCCGCGCTGACCGCGCTCTGGGGCCTGCTGGCGAGCCTCACCGGCCCCCGCACCGCCATCGCGCTCGCGGGCGCCGTGCTGCTGGCCACCCCGCTGCTGCTCCCCCGCCACCTCGACGAGGCGCACCGGGACGAGGAGGCGGGGGCGGGGAGCCGGCTCAGCGGTGGCTGAGGACGTTCACCACGCGGCCGTCCGGGTCGCGGACGAAGAAGCGGCGTACGCCCCACTCCTCGTCCCGGAGCGGGTGGACGATCTCCGCGCCGCTGTCACGGACGGTCTCGTACACCGCGTCGACGTCGTCCACCTCGACGCTCAGATCGGGGTCGACCGGCGCCGTCCTGTCGGCGGTCATCACGCTCACCTGCGCCGTCGGGCTGGACGGTGAGGCGAGCGTCATGATCCAGCCGTGGTTCATGACCTCCTCGAAGCCCAGGAGACCGTAGAACGCGCGGTTCTTCCCCACGGCCTCGGAGTGGAGGTTCGGCACGACACGGCGGACGGTCATCGACGGCTCCCTGCGGGTACGGCTCCGGCTTGCGGGCCCCTCCAGGTCTACTACGGAACGTCCGCCGGCGGGGCGGGTACGGGCGCCCGCGTGTCCAGCAGCCCCTCGCTCCGCAGGTCCGCCCACAGCTCCGCCGGGATCGTCGTGTCGTAGGCCTCGGCGTTGCGCCGCACCTCGTCGGCGGACCGCATCCCGACGACGACGCCCGCGACGGCGGGACGGTGCAGCGGGAACCGCATCGCCGCGGCCGGGAGGGGCACGCCGTGCGCCTCGCAGACGGCGGCCAGGCGCCGGGCCCGCTCCGGCGTCCGGGGGTCGGCGGGCGCGTAGTCGTAGGTCACGCCGGCGGACGGGCGGGCGTGGCGAGGACGCCGGAGTTGAGGACCGACGCGGGTACAGCTCGCCGAGCGGGCCGCCCCCGAAGCCCAGTTCCGTGACGTGCACGTCGCTCCTGCCGGGCCTGTTCCGCTCCACGGCGGGTGACTCCTTCAGGTGGGTTTCGGGGGCTGTCGGGCCGCGTCAGACCGCGCCGGGGATCTCCTCCGTCACGCCGTTCAAGGGCGAGTCCGGGTCGGTGCCGTAGGGGCGGGTGAGGACCTCCAGGCCATGGCCCGCCGGGTCGCGGAAGTACACGCCGCGTCCGCCGTCGTTGCGGTTGATGCGGCGCGGGTGCCGGCCGTGCGGGTCGGCCTGGAGGGGGACCCGGGCGGCGACGAGCCGGGCGAGGATCGCGTCGAACTCGTCCTCGGAGACGAGGAACGCGTAGTGCTGCACAGGGATGTCGATGTCGACGGTGGCGAAGTCGAGGGTGACGCCGTTGGCGGTGGTCACCGGGAGGAACATCCCGGCGGGCGGTCCGGGCTCGAGGCCCAGGATCTCCGCGACGAAGCGGGCGGACGTCTCCCGGTCGGGAGTGAGAACGATGGTGTGGTTGAACTCGACGGACAAGGTCAATGCCTCCACAGGCATCCGCGGCGCCTCCATGCCTCACCCGGCCGGTGACCGGCACGCGATGCCGCGCACGGCACGTTAGGGCATGGCCGGCGCGCGCGTCGAGCGGATTTCCGGCCCGGGGACGCCGGGTGCCGAAGTCCCGCCCCCGTCCTGACAGTTGTCAGGGACACCCGGGTCCGTCGTCTCCCTACAGTGGCACAACAGCACAACATCGACATCACGGGGATTGAATGACCATGAAACGACAGACGCGCCGTCACCTCACCCTGCTCACGGCGGCCGCCCTGGCCTTCGGCGGGCTCACCGCCACCGCCCAGGCCACGCCCGCGGCCCCGGCCGGCGGGGACCCGACGCTCACCGACGTGTACATCTGGGCCACGGACGTCAACCTCCGGCAGCAGCCGTCGGTGTCCGCCCCCCGCCTCGCCGTCCGCTCGCAGTACTGGCTGGACGCCGTCTGCCAGACGCAGGGCGACACGGTCACCGACCCGGACGTGGGCACCAACAACTGGTGGACCGCGGTGCAGGAGTTCTCCGGCAGCGACATCGCCTTCGTGAACAACCTGTATCTGCGGGGCGGGCAGAAGATCGAGGGCGTGCCCGACTGCTGACGTCCGCGCGCCACGGGGGAAGGGGCGGGCCGGTGATCCGGCCCGCCCCTCGGCGGTGCGTGTCGGGAGCCGCGACGGCTCAGTACCAGCCGGTGTTCACCAGCGCGTGCCCGTCACAGGCGAGGATCGCGCGGGACACCCGCCCGTCGAGGTTGTTCCCGATCTTCGTGTAGGCGTAGGTGAGGCCGGAGTCCACGGTCTCGGAGACCCAGCCGTCGGCGCGGCCCGTCCCGCTGTTGGAACGCTCCAGCACCGCAGCGCAGTTGGTGCGCGCGTTCTCGATGCGCGCGAAGGAGCCGCACGCGTCGGAGTAGTAGTACTTCAGCGCCATGCCCTCGAAGGTCCTGGTGGCTCCGATCTGGCGGAAGGTCCCGGCACAGCCCGAGACCGTGGGGTACTGCCCCTCTCTGGCGTAGGCACCGTAGTTGCCGCCCGAGAACGACGCGGCGTGGACGGCGGACGTCGGCAGGAGCGCCATCACCGCGGCTGCGCCCCCCGCGGCCAGCAGAGTTGTGAGCGATCGGCGGCTCATTCTTCCTCTTTCCCGTTGGTTCGTGGTGTCGTACGGCGTTCACGGCCGGCGCCCTCGGTCAGGGGGCGCCGGCCACTCGCCGTGACCGTACGGGCCGTCAGGGCGGCGCCGGTACCTGACAGTTGTCAGGGGCGCGTGCGCGGCAGCAGCGCGAGATGGTCCTCGCGTACCAGTCCGAAGCGCAGGGCGACGGAGGCGAGGCGGGCGCGTTTGGCGCCGGTGCGGCTGCCGTCGGGGGCGGCGCCGTCCTCCCCCGGGTCCAGGCGCAGCTTGGTGTGGGCGAGGTAGTCGATGTGGTAGTTGACCGCGGAGCGGGTCAGGCCCCGGCAGGACTCCAGCGGGCGCAGCCGGTCGACGATCTCGCCGACGCCGGGCAGGGCGGTGTCCGAGGGGTCCCGGAGCCGGGGTTCGCACAGGGCGACCAGGACGAGGAAGTACTTCGCGGTCGGGTCCAGGGCGAAGGGGTGCACGGTCTGTTCGCCGAGGCCGTCGGCGGACTGCTCGCCCAGGTAGGCGTGTTGCGGCGCGAACACCTTGAAGGTGACGGGGTGGTGCAGGGCGGGCAGCACCACCCGGGAGAACTCGAACGGCACGGGCGCGCCGAGCCGTCCCGGGGCGACGGTGAGGTACTCGCCCGCGCCCTCCAGGTTCTCCACGGCGTAGGACACGGTGCGGCTGAAGTTGGACAGCCGCCAGTAGTCCCCGGCCGCCTCCAGCCGTCCGGCGCGGCGGGAGATCCCCGGGTCGGGAAGCTCGATCGCCACGTCCTCGCCGCCGGGCAGTCCGCGCCCGAAGTCGGCCACGTCACCGGGGGCGAGATGCAGCAGCCGCGGCCTGCTCGCCGCGTTCCCCTCGGGACCCGCGGGCCCCTCGGGTCCGGGTAACTGCACGATGATCGTTTCCATGGCGGCTCCCGCTTCCCCGTCCCCCGGTCGACCACCGGAATTGTAGGCGGCGGTTCCGCTTCCGCGGGGGCCCTCGCCACGCCCCGTCCGGCCCCGCTCAGACCCCCGCGGCCGAGGCCGCCTCCTCCACCCGCGCGGCCACCCAGGCCAGGAACGCCCGCACCTCGTCGGCGGGCAGCACCGCCGCCTCCGCACGGGGGCGTTCGAAGCTGTCCAGCGCCCGGGTGACGAGGGGCGCGAAGGCCGGCTCGGACGCGGCGACGATCTCGCCCGCCCTGCGCTTGGCGAACCAGTGCCCGGTACGGCAGTGGACGGTGGCGCGGCAGCCGTTGAGCACTCGGTTGTCGGCCAGATGGCCTTCTCCGTCGGCGTGTTCCCGCACGGAGGCGCGGAGCGCGGCGAGCACCGTGGGCCGGTCCGGGGCGGCGATCACGTCCCGCGCCGGCGCGCCGTACAGCGGCAGGCCCGCCTGGTGGGCGACGGACCGGTCGATGACGTACCAGAAGGCCGGCCCCTCCACGGGGTCGTACGCGGCGCGTTCGGGCAGGGACGGCCCGGTGTTGAGGTCGAGCAGGTAGCCCGCGTCACCGGACGGGCGGGCGGCGAAGTCGGCGCCGTAGACGACCAGTTCGAGGCCGGCGGCGGGGCAGGGCAGCTCGGGGTGGGCCAGCGTACGGGCCAGCGTGGACAGGTCCGCGCGTGGCAGCGCGGGGTCCACCACGACCGTCACGTCGACGTCGCTGCGCCCGTGGCGGTAGTCGCCGAGGGCGAGCGAGCCGACGGCGAGGACGCTCACCAGACGGTCGCCGCAGACGGCGGAGGTGCGGCGGACCAGCTCCTCCAGGTACGGGCGCAGTTCCGGCGGCGGGAGGGAGGGACGGCTCATGCCCCCAGTGTCACCCCGCCCCGCCCGGGCAGGGGGGCCGGGTCATGCCCACAGGTCGTCGCTGTCGCACACCCGTGCGCCCATGTTGCGTTCCATCATGCGCAGGGCGGCGTCCGCCAGGTCCTCGTGGATGTGCGCGACGGCGTCCCGGGGGACGGTCACCTCGAAGTGCCGGATGTGCGCGTCGAGCGAGGAGTACAGCACGCACTGCTCGGTCACCTGCCCGCACAGCACCAGCTGGTCGATGCCCTGCTGGGTGAGCAGATAGCTGAGCGGGGTCTCGAAGAAGATCGAGTGCCGGGCCTTGACCACGAAGAGCGACGACTCGTCCGGCACCAGCGGCTCGACCAGGTGGGCGTGCGGTCCTGCCAGCGCCTTATCAAGCAGTTCGCCGTGGTGGGAGCGCCACTCGCCGAAGTTGTCGTTGACGTAGATCACCGGCGCGTCCCGCCGTCGCGCCCGCTCCAGCAGCCGGGAGATCACCGGGACCACCCGTTCGGCGGACGGGAGCAGCTGGTCGGCGTCCGGGTGGTCATAGGTGTTGATCATGTCGATGACGGTCAGCGCGGTCTTGCCCATGCGTCCAGGGTTCCACCGGAGTACGGGATCAGGCATCCGCACGGCGGCCGGGGCCGTCCGGCCCTGGCCGGGGCCCGCCGCGCCGCCGACGATGGGGTGATGATCCACAGCGATGGCTTCCGGGCGCTCGGCCGGGAGGAGTGCCTGCGCCTGCTGGGCAAGGTGCCGGTCGGCCGCGTCGTGTACACGCGGCACGCGCTTCCCGCGGTGCTGCCGGTGAACTTCACCCTGGACCCGGACGGGTCGGTGGTGCTGTGCGCCTCCGCGGACTCCGACCTGGTGCGGGCCGTCGACGGGGTGGTGGTGGCGTTCGAGGCGGACGACTTCCAGGCCGGACGCCGGTCCGGCTGGAGCGTGGTGGTGACCGGCCGGGCGGAGGTGGTGTCGGACCCGGCCGAGCACGAGCGGCTGCTGCGCACCGGCCCCCGGTCGTGGATGCCCCTGCGGGACGGCGTGTTCGTGCGGATCGGGAGCGGGATGGTGACGGGGCGGGAGCTCACGGGGACCGGGGACCGCTCGTAGCGCCCCGCAGGTGGTCAACCCCCTTGGGCGGTACCGCCGGACGGGTGACGTACGGTATCGCCTGTGACCGCCTACCCCCCTGAGAACACCCCGGGCCGGTACGGCCCGTACGCCACCGTCGAGACCGAGGCGCGCTCCGTCGGCCGGGTGCGCACCGAGTACTCGCCCGCGTACGACGGCGACCCGGACCCCGGGGAGATCGTCTGGACGTGGGTGCCGTACGAGGAGAACGACGGCCGGGGCAAGGACCGGCCGGTGCTGGTCGTGGCCCGCGAGGCGGCGGGGACCTTCCTCGCCGTGCAGCTGTCCAGCAAGGGGCATGCCGGGGACCGGGACTGGGTGCCGATCGGCAGCGGGCCGTGGGACCGCTCGGGGCGCGACTCCTGGGTGGCCGTCGACCGGGTGCTGCGCCTGCACGAGCAGGGCATGCGCAGGGAGGCGTGCGCGCTGGACCGGATGCGGTTCAACTCCGTGCGGCAGCGGCTCAGGGAGCGGTACGGCTGGACGTGAGCGCCCCCGGCGCGTCCACCAGGTCCGCGAAGGTCCGCTCGAACGCGGTGCGGGTCGCGCCGTCGCGGGTGCGGTCCAGGATGCCGAAGACCACGTGGTCGAAGGCGCCCTCGAAGCGTCCGCCGGGGCCCAGGTGCGTGCGGAACGCCTCCGCGACCTGGGCCGGGTCGTTGCGGAACACGCCGCAGCCCCAGGCGCCGAGCACCAGCCGCCGGTGGCCGTGGTGGGCCGCCGTCTCCAGCACGCGGCCCGCGCGGCGCACCAGCGCACCGGGCACCTCCCCCAGCCGCTCGGGCGTCCTGGAGCGGATCACGCCCGCGTTGGGCGCGGGTGAGGTGAGGAAGGCGGCGGTGAAGGGGGCGTCGAGGAGGGCTCCGCGGTCGTCGCGGAACACCGGCACGGCCGGGGTGTGGATCACCCGGTCGGTGTAGAACGGGTCCCGGTGGGCGCGGTGGTGGTCGTAGAAGCCGGGTGCCCGCAGCAGGCACGTGTACAGCGCGGAGGCGCGGCACAGGGCCTCCTCCTGGGCCTGCGCGCCGTTGAGGTAGCCGCCGCCCGGGTTGCGCGCCGAGGCGAAGTTGAGGACGGCCACGGGGTCCGGGGTGTCCGGGCCGGTGAGGCGGCGGGCGGCGGCCAGGCTGCTCTCGCCGGTCACCTCGAAGCGGGTGGGCACGGGCGCGAAGGGCGGCACCTCGACCGGCTCCGGTCCGTGCAGCGTGGTGCCCTGCCGCGCCGCCTCGACGGCGGGCCCGATCGGCACCTGCCGGCCGTCCGGCGCGCGGTAGGCGCCCCGCGCCACGATCTCTTCCGTCTCCTTGGCGATCCCCCGCAGCCGCGCGCTCACGGCGCCACCCCCGTGGACGCCGTGACCGCGCTCCGCGCGTTCCCCCTCGTCGTGCTCATGCGAGCATCCTGAGCGATGCTGGTGAGGCGGCGCAACGAGGTTTTCGCCGCCCCGGACGGTCCGGGCCCGGGGGTGAAATCCCCCGGTGGCGGGCGGGACGGGGAGGTGACGGAGCCCTTACGCCCCGCCGGGCGCTCTTGTGCGCGGCGGCCCGAGGGTTTTGGGTGGACGCGTCGACGCCGGCCGGGACGAACCCGTTCCGGGCCGGCGACATGGTGGTGTCTCAGGAGGATTCCCGCATGTCAGATCCGTCGAGCGGTTGTGCGCCGTCCTGCGCGGCCGTCACCGAGGCCGAGGCCGAGGCCCTGATACGGGGCATCTGCTTCAAGACCGGACCGCCCCGCCGTCTCGGCGTGGAGGTCGAATGGCTGGTCCACGAGTCGTGCGACCCGCGGCTCCCCGTCTCCCGTGAACGACTCGAAGCGGCCTACGCCGCACTGCGCGAGGTGCCCCTGCGCTCGGCGCTCACCGTCGAGCCCGGCGGCCAGCTGGAGCTCAGCTCCCCGCCCGCCGCTTCTCTCACCGAGTGCCTCACCACCGTCTCCGCCGACCTGGACGCCGTCCGCGCGGTCCTGCGCCGGGACGGTCTGACCCTGGCCGGGATGGGCCACGACCCCTGGCAGACGCCCCGCCGGTTCCTCCGTCAGCCGCGTTACGACGCGATGGAGGCCGCCCTGGACCGCACCGGCGCGGCCGGCCGGTTCATGATGTGCACCTCCGCCTCGGTGCAGGTGTGCGTGGACGCCGGTCACGAGGAGCCCGGCCCGCTCGGCCACGTGCGCCGCTGGTGGATGGCGCATCTGCTGGGCGCCGTCCTGGTGGCGGTCTTCGCCAACTCGCCCGTCTCCGCGGGCCGGCCCACCGGCTGGCTTTCCACCCGGCAGCTGCGCTGGGCGCAGATCGGCGCCGGGCGGGCGGGTGCGCCCGTGCTGGACGCCGACCCGCGCGCCGCCTGGGCCCGGCATGTGCTGGACGCGCCCGTGATGTGTGTGCGGCGGGACGACGACGGGCCGTGGGAGGTGCCGGAGGACCTGTCGTTCCGGCACTGGACGCGCCGCGGGGCGCCGCGCGCGCCCACGCACGACGACCTTGACTACCACGTCACGACGCTGTTCCCGCCGGTCAGACCGCGTGGTCATCTGGAGCTGCGGATGATCGACGCGCAGCCCGGCGAGCACGGCTGGACGGTGCCGCTGGCCGTGACGGCGGCGCTGTTCGACGACGCGGAGGCCGCCGAGACCGCGTACCGGGCGGTCAAACCGCTGGCCGAGCGGACGCGGGGCCTGGCCGCGCCGCACAATCCGCTGTGGCGGGACGCCGCCCGTGTCGGGCCGGCCGACCCCGAGCTGCGGGAGGCGGCAGCCGTCTGTTTCGCGGCGGCGCTGGACGCGCTGCCCCGGCTCGGGGCGGCGACCGCCGTGGTCGACCGGGTCGCGGCGTTCCGGGACCGCTACGTCGCCCGGGGCCGCTGCCCGGCCGACGACGTGCTCGACGCGTGGCGCGCGGGGCACGACGGGCGCCCAGAGGGATCCGGCGCGCCCCTGCTCACCACCCACCCGCACGGGAAGGACACCCCCTCATGACCGACCCCGTTCCCGACGCCGAGACCCTGCGCGAGCGGGCGGTCGCCTCACTGGTCGTCGCGCGGGACCGCACCACGCTGCTGACCAGCTGTGTGGAGGACCCCGACCTGACCGCGCAGCACTCGCCGCTGATGTCGCCGCTGGTGTGGGACCTGGCGCACATCGGCAACCAGGAGGAGCAGTGGCTGCTGCGCGCGGTGGCCGGCCAGGAGGCCATCCGCCCGGAGATCGACAGCCTCTACGACGCCTTCGAGCACCCGCGCGCCGAGCGTCCCCGGCTGCCCCTGCTGTCGCCCGAGGAGGCCCGCCGGTACGCGGCCGACGTGCGCGGCAGGGCGCTGGACGTGCTGGAGCGCACGGCGTTCGACGGCACCCGGCTGACCGAGGCCGGGTTCGCCTTCGGGATGATCGCGCAGCACGAGCAGCAGCACGACGAGACCATGCTGATCACCCACCAGCTTCGCAAGGGCCCGGCCGCCCTCACCGCGCCCGACCCGGAGCCGGTGACGCCGTACACCGGACCGGCCGAGATCCTGGTGCCGGGCGGGCCGTTCACCATGGGCACCTCGGCCGAGCCGTGGGCGCTGGACAACGAACGGCCCGCGCACCGGCGGGAGGTGGCGCCGTTCTGGATCGACGCCACGCCGGTCACCAACGGCGCGTACCAGGCGTTCGTCGAGGACGGCGGCTACGACGACCCGCGCTGGTGGACGGCCGAGGGCTGGGCGCACGTGCGCCGCGCCCGGCTCACCGCGCCGCTGTACTGGCGCCGGGAGGGCGGGCAGTGGCTGCGGCGCCGCTTCGGCGTCACCGAGCAGGTGCCGCCGGACGAGCCGGTGCTGCACGTGTGCTGGTACGAGGCCGACGCGTACGCCCGCTGGGCGGGGCGCCGGCTGCCGACCGAGACCGAGTGGGAGAAGGCCGCCCGGCACGATCCGGCCACCGGCCGCTCGCGGCGCTTCCCGTGGGGGGACGCCGATCCGTCGCCCGAGCACGCCAACCTAGGCCAGCGGCACCTGCGTCCGGCGCCGGCCGGGAGCTACCCGGCGGGGGCGTCGCCGCTGGGCGTGCGGCAGCTGATCGGGGACGTGTGGGAGTGGACGGCGAGCGACTTCCTGCCGTACCCGGGCTTCCGGGCGTTCCCGTACAAGGAGTACTCGGAGGTGTTCTTCGGGCCGGAGTACAAGGTGCTGCGGGGCGGTTCGTTCGCCGTGGACCCGGTGGCGTGCCGGGGCACGTTCCGCAACTGGGACCATCCGATACGGCGGCAGATCTTCTCCGGGTTCCGCACCGCCCGCTCGGTGGAGGACGCCTGATGTGCCGTCACCTGGCGTACGTGGGGCCGGCGGAGCCGCTGGGCGCGCTGCTGACGGGGCCGCCGCACGGGCTGTACCGGCAGTCGTGGGCGCCGCGCCGGCAGCGGCACGGCACGGTCAACGCGGACGGCTTCGGCGTGGGCTGGTACGCCGACGGCGACCCGGTCCCGGCCCGCTACCGGCGGGCCGGGCCGATCTGGGCGGACCTGTCGTTCACGGACCTGGCGCGGGTGGTGCGGACGCAGGCGCTGCTCGCCGCCGTGCGGGACGCGACGCTCTCGGGCGCCGACGCGGAGGCGGCTGCGGCCCCCTTCGCGTCGGGGGCGTGGCTGTTCAGCCACAACGGGGCGGTGCCGGGCTGGCCGGGCGCGCTCGCGCCGCTGGCGGCCACGCTGCCCGCCGCCGACCTGCTGTCGCTGGAGGCCCGCAACGACTCGGCGTTCGTGTGGGCGCTGGTGCTGGCGCGGCTGCGGGCCGGCGACGCGATGGGGCAGGCGCTGGCCGACACGGTGGCCGAGGTCGCGGCGGCGGCGCCGGCGGCCCGGCTGAACCTGCTGCTCACCGACGGCGTCACCGTCGCCGCGACCGCGTGGGGGGACACCCTGTGGTACCTCGCCCGGCCCGGCGGGGGAACCGTCGCCGCCTCCGAGCCCTACGACGACGACCCGCACTGGCAGGAGGTGCCCGACCGCACCCTGCTCGCCGCGAGCCGCACCGACGTGCTGCTCACCCCGCTCAAGGAGCCCCTCACGTGAGTCCGTTCCGTCTGACCCGCACCCTCCCCGAGGACGCCACCGGCGCCGCGCTGCGCGCCGACGTCCGCGCGGGACTGACCGGCAGCCCCAGGACGCTGCCGCCCAAATGGTTCTACGACGCACGGGGCAGCGAGCTGTTCGAGGAGATCACCGCGCTGCCCGAGTACTACCCGACGCGCGCCGAGCGGGAGATCCTGCTCGCCCGCGCCGGTGACATCGCCGCCGTGTCCGGCGCCCGCACCCTGGTCGAACTGGGCTCGGGTTCCTCGGAGAAGACGCGGCATCTGATCGCGGCCCTCGGCGGGCTGCACACGTACGTCCCGGTCGACGTCAGCGAGTCCGCGCTGGCCGGGGCCGGGCGGGCGCTGGCGGCCGAGCGGCCGGGTCTGGAGGTGCACGCGTTGGTCGCGGACTTCACGGCGGAGCTGGCCCTGCCGGACACGCCGGGGCCGCGTCTGGTGGCGTTCCTCGGCGGCACCATCGGCAATCTGCTGCCGACCGAGCGGGCCGCGTTCCTCGCCTCCGTCCGCGCCCTGCTCGCCCCGGGGGACGCGCTGCTGCTCGGCACGGACCTGGTGAAGGACGAGAAGACGCTGGTCCGGGCGTACGACGACGCGGCCGGGGTGACGGCGGCGTTCAACAAGAACGTGCTGGCCGTCCTCGACCGGGAGCTGGGCGCCGACTTCGACCCGGACGCCTTCGACCATGTGGCGCTGTGGGACGCGGAGCACGAGTGGATCGAGATGCGGCTGCGCTCGCGCACCGCGCAGTCCGTGAAGATCCCGGCGCTGGAGCTGGTGGTGGACTTCGCGGAGGGCGAGGAGCTGCGCACCGAGGTGTCGGCGAAGTTCCGGCAGGAGGGAGTGCGTGCCGAACTCGCCGCCGCGGGGCTGGACCTGGCCCGGTGGTGGACGGACGAGGAGGGGCGGTTCGCGCTGTCGCTGAGCGTCGCCCGCTGACGGGCACCCGCGCCGGGGGCGGATGTCCGGTCAGTCGAAGGCGAGGGTCTCCGTGATGCGCCGGGCGGCCCGCTCGGCCTCCTTCTGGGGGTCGGCGCCGGTGAGCACCCGCGTCATGTACTCCTTGATCGGGTTGTCGGCCTCGACCACGCTCCACCGGGGCGTGGCCGGGGTCGCCCGGCCGCGTGCTGCGCCGGCCGCCATGGCCCTCAGGCCCTCCTCCCCCGCCACCGAGTCGGCGAGGGACGCCTTGTTGGGCACGTAGTTCATGGTGCGGGCGAGGTCGGTGTTCCACCGGGCGCCGGTGAGCGCGGCGACGACCTCGACGGCGGCGTCCTCGGCGTCGGTGCCGGCCGGGACGACGAGGTCGGAGCCGCCGGTGAAGACGGCGCCGGGGCGGCCCGCCTCCGTGCCGGGGACCGGGAAGTAGCCGATCTTGTCCTCGAGTCCGGGGTTCTGCTGGACGATGGCACGGACCAGTCCGGGCACGGCGACGATCTGCGCGACCCGCCCTTGCGCGAACACGCCGGCCTGCGGCGGGTGTTCCTCGTCGGCGTCGACGGGGCCGTCGCCGAGCCGCTGGAGCCGGCGGTAGAAGTCCATGCCGCGCAGGGCGGCCTCGCTGTCGAGGGCGCCGCGCCAGACGCCGTCGCGTTCGGTGGCGAGTTCGCCGCCCTCCTCCCAGATGAACCCGGCCAGCGTGTACCAGTCCTGTCCGGCGAGGTAGATGCCCTGGGTGTCGCCGGTGTCGAGGCGTTCGGTGGTCTCCAGCCACTCGTCGCGGGTCTTCGGCGGGGTGACGCCGGCCGCGCGGAACAGGTCCTTGCGGTAGACGACGACGCGGTTGGCGGCGTACCAGGGGACGCCGTACTGCTGGGAGCCCCAGCGGCCGGGGTCGGCGAGGCCGGGCAGCCAGTCGTCGCGGCCCCAGTCGCGCATGGACTCCAGGGTGAGGTCGAGCAGGCCGTCGCCCTCGGCGTAGGCGGAGACCTGGGTGTTGCCGACCTCGATGACGTCCGGTCCGTCCGGGTCGTCGTCGCGCAGGGCCTGCTGGACCTTCTCGCCGATGCCGGTCCATTCCTGGATGCGGATGTCGAGGTCGAGCGTCTCGTGCTCGCGCTCGAACTCCTCGGTGAAGCGGTCCAGGAAGTCCTGCGAGGCGCTGTGCTGCATCAGCCACACGGTGACGGTGCGCCGCTCCGCCGCGCTGTCGGACATCACCCCGCAGCCGGTCAGCAGGGAGGCGGACACACAGACGAGGGCGAGCAGGCGGCGTCTCACGTGGGGTCCTGGTTTCTGTCTGGCGGACAGGGCGGGGCCCGGCGTGGGGGGCGAGCCGGAGCTCGGACGGGTGCCCAGCATCTTGGTATGGACCAATGCCCGGGTCAAGGGAGTCAGGCGAACGGGGCCGACGCCTCGCGTCCGGCCTCCGGGTGGGGCACGGTGGAGTGACGTGTGCCACAGGCGGTGGAGCCGCCGTGAGAGGAGCAAGCATGTCGAACCACACCTACCGGGTCACCGAGATCGTCGGCACCTCGCCCAACGGCGTGGACGAGGCCGTCCGCAACGGCATCGAGCGGGCGTCGCAGACGCTGCGCAATCTGGACTGGTTCGAGGTGACGCAGGTGCGCGGGCATGTCGAGGAGGGGCGGATCGCGCACTACCAGGTGGGCCTGAAGGTGGGCTTCCGGCTGGAGGAGACGGACTGAGCCCTCGTACGGTTCAGGTACGGCCCTCGCGCTCCTGCGCGTCCTTCAGCTCGTCCGAGGGGGCCGTCCAGCGCGCCTGGACGACGGTGAAGCCGGCCCGGCGGGCGTCCGCGCAGACCAGTTCGTCGTCGTCCACCAGCATCCGCACCTCCCGGGTGCGGGCCAGGCGGCGCAGCACGGCCAGCTTGGTGACGCGGGCGGGCCGGCGGTCGGCGTTGCCGCGCATGTGCAGCTCCCCGTCGGGCAGGCCCTGGGCGGCCAGCCAGTCCAGGGTGTCGCGGCGGCAGCGCTCGGGCCGGCCGGTGAGGTACACGATGTCGCACGCCTGGGCGCTCTCCCGGACCAGCGCGATCCCCTCGGCGAGCGGCGGGTCCTGCGGCGCGGCGGCGAAGAAGCCGTCCCAGTCGCGGGGCCTGCGCTCCAGGAAGTGCTGGCGGTGCGCGGTGCCGGCGAGGGTGTTGTCGAGGTCGAAGACGGCCAGCGGACGCCGGGCGGACTCGGTGCGGTGGGTCACGCCCACACCCTAGACAGAGCGCGCAGGAATCCTGGCGGCTCCCCGGTGTTGAACCGGGTATGAGTTCCGTGATCGCCGCGACCCGCTTCTCCGTCCTGGACCGCTCCCGGGTCCGTGAAGGGCACACCGCCCCCGAGGCCCTGCGGGACTCGGTGGAACTCGCCCGGGAGGCGGAGCGGCTCGGATACCACCGGTTCTGGGTGGCGGAGCACCACGGCGTGCCCGGGGTGGCCGGTTCGGCGCCGACCGTGCTGGCGGCGGCGGTCGCCGGGGCGACCCGCACGATCCGCGTCGGCACCGGCGGGGTCATGCTGCCCAACCACCGTCCGCTGGTGGTGGCCGAGCAGTTCGGCGTGCTGGCCTCGCTGTTCCCGGACCGGATCGACATGGGTCTGGGCCGCTCGGTGGGGTTCACCGACGGGGTGCGCAAGGCGCTCGGGCGCGACAAGGGCGACGCGGACGACTTCGCCGGACAGCTCGACGAGCTGCTCGGCTGGTTCCGGGGCACGTCCCCCACCGGGGTGCACGCCCGGCCGTCGGAAGGGCTGGCCGTGCCGCCGTTCGTGCTGGCGATGGGCGAGGGGGCGGACATCGCCGCCCGCGCCGGGCTGCCGATGGTCATCGGCGACCTGCGCGACCGTGACCGGATACGCCGGGGCGTCGACCGCTACCGCGAGCGGTTCCGCCCCTCCGCGTGGGCGCGCGAGCCGTACGTGGTGATCTCCGGCACCGTGGCGGTGGCGGACACGCCCGCGCGGGCCCGGCGGCTGCTGGTGCCGGAGGCCTGGTCGATGGCGTACTCCCGCACGCACGGCACCTTCCCGCCCCTGCCGCCGGCCGAGCGCGTCGAGTCCCTCGCCATGAGCGCCAAGGAGCGCGGTTTCTACGAGGCGGGGCTGGCCGGACAGCTCGCCGGCACCGAGGAGGAGGTGGAACGGGAGCTGGAGACGGTGCTGAAGGACACCGGCGCACAGGAGGTGCTCGTCACCACCAGCACCTACGACCGTGCGGCGCTGCTGGACTCCTACCGGCGGCTCGCCGCGCTCGCGGGGCTGGACGGCGCGACGCGCCGGTGAGCACACCGGCGCGTCGCGGGGAGAGCGAGGGCGGGGGCGTTACGCGCGGCCCCGGCCCGGGACGTCACGGCCCCGGCCCGGGACGTCACGGCCCCGGCCCTGCGCGTCACGGCCCCGGCGGCCGTCCTCGTCGGTCATCTCCGTCTCGGCCTCGATGCGCTCCTTGCGCACCCGGCCGCGCACGGTCTCGTTCGTGACGGTCTCCTCGGTGGTCATCCGGACGCGCTCGACCGGCACGGCCTCGGTCGTCACCACGGGGCGCTCCTCGTGCAGCGTGACCTCGTGCTGGTCCTCCTTGAAGGCCGGCCCGGACATGGCCTCCTCACGGTTGGCGTCCGTGATCGGCTCGCGCTCCACGCGCACTTCCTCGTGGCGGACCGGGACGGTCTCCGTGACCTCCTCGGTCACCACGTACTTGCGCAGCCGCGCCCGGCCGGACTCGTGACGCTCGACGCCGACGTGCATGCGCTCCTCGGAGCGCGTCATCGCGTCGCCCGCGCCGCGCCTGCCGGTCTCGCCGCGGGACATGGCGCCCGCCGCTCCGGTGGCGGACGAGCGTTCGGCGGTGGTGCCCTTGGCGCCCGCCGCGCCGGACATGCCGCCCTTCGCGCCGGTCATGCCGCCCGCGGAGGTGTCGCCGCGGCGTCCGGTCGCCGCACCCGCGGCTCCGGCGGTCCCGGCCGCTCCTGCCGCGCCCGCGGCGCCGGCGGTCCCGGCCTGGCCCGTGGTGCCGCCGCTGTCCTTGGGGTCGCCGAGCACGCTGTCCCAGTTGATGCCGTAGTACTCGTAGAGCCGGTGTTCCTCGTCCACCGACAGGTGGCCGCCCGCGTCGATGTCGACGCTCGGCGCGCCCTTCACCTTGTCCTTGGGGTAGGGCACCTCGAGGTGGTCCCGGACCATGGAGGCGTCTCGGATGGGTATGAACGACTCGCTGGAGCCGAACATCCCGGTCTTGACGGTCACCCACTCGGGGCGTCCACTCGCGTCGTCGAGGAAGACGTGCTTCGCGTCGCCGATCTTGTTGCCGTCCCCGTCGTACACGGGGTGATCCAGCAGGATCGAGATCTCTTCGCGGGTGATCATCTGACATCACCCTCCTCTCGGGTCACTCCTCTCCGGTTCTCCTGATCAGGAGGTAAAAAACGGGACGAAGGTGATTAACCGCACTTTATTTTCCACAGTGCGACGGAACGGCCCTCGGGAAGGCGAGACGGGGCCGGGAGGAGCACCTTCTCCCGGCCCCGCCCGTCCGCACCGTCCGGCGAACGTCGATGGGGGCGGCTACCGCTTGCCCGCCTTGCGGGTCGCCCGCAGCCACTCCTTGTTCATGCCCGTGATGGAGGTCAGCGGGATGCCCTTGGGGCAGGCGGTGGCGCACTCCCCGGCGAGGGTGCAGCCGCCGAAGCCCTCCTCGTCCATCTGCGCCACCATGTCCAGCACCCGGGTCTCCCGCTCGGGCGCGCCCTGCGGCAGCACGTTGAGGTGGTTGATCTTGGCGGAGGTGAACAGCATCGCCGCGCCGTTGGGGCAGGCCGCGACGCAGGCGCCGCAGCCGATGCACTCGGCGTGCTCGAAGGCGAGGTCCGCGTCCGGCTTCGGCACCGGGGTGGCGTGGGCCTCGGGGGCGGAGCCGGTGGGGGCGGTGATGTAGCCGCCGGCCTGGATGATGCGGTCGAAGGCGGAGCGGTCCACCACCAGGTCCTTGACCACCGGGAAGGCTGCGGCCCGCCACGGCTCGACGTCGATGGTGTCGCCGTCCTCGAAGGACCGCATGTGCAGCTGGCAGGTGGTGGTGCGCTCGGGCCCGTGGGCGTCGCCGTTGATGACCAGCGAGCAGGCGCCGCAGATGCCCTCGCGGCAGTCGTGGTCGAAGGCGACCGGGTCCTCGCCCTTGAGGATGAGCTCCTCGTTGAGTGTGTCGAGCATCTCCAGGAAGGACATGTCGGGTGAGATGCCGTCCACCTCGTACGTGGACATGGCGCCGTCGGCGTCGGCGTTCTTCTGGCGCCAGACGCGCAGGGTGAGCTTCATGCGTAGCTCCGCTGGGTGGGGTGGACGTACTCGAAGACCAGGTCTTCCTTGTGCAGGGTCGGAGCCTCGCCGGTGCCGGTGAACTCCCAGGCGGCCGCGTAGGAGAACTCGTCGTCCTTGCGGGCCGCCTCGCCGTCCGGCGTCTGGGACTCCTCGCGGAAGTGCCCGCCGCAGGACTCGGTGCGGTGCAGCGCGTCGAGGCACATCAGCTCGGCGAGCTCCAGGTAGTCGACGACGCGGTTGGCCTTCTCCAGCGACTGGTTGAACTCCTCGCCGGTGCCGGGCACCTTGATCCGCCGCCAGAACTCCTCGCGGATCTGCGGGATGCGCTCCAGGGCCTTGCGCAGTCCGGAGTCGCTGCGCGCCATGCCGCAGAACTCCCACATCAGCTCGCCCAGCTCGCGGTGGAACGAGTCGGGGGTGCGGTCGCCGTCGACGGCCAGCAGCAGGCGCAGCCGGTCCTCGGTCTCGGCCAGCGCCTCCCGCACGGCGGGGTGGTCGCCGGTCACCTCGCCGAGGCCCGGGTTGCGGCCGAGGTAGTCGTTGAGGGTCGCCGGCAGCACGAAGTAGCCGTCGGCGAGGCCCTGCATCAGCGCGGAGGCGCCGAGCCGGTTGGCGCCGTGGTCGGAGAAGTTGGCCTCGCCGATCGCGAACAGGCCGGGGACGGTGGTCTGGAGGTCGTAGTCGACCCACAGTCCGCCCATCGTGTAGTGCACGGCGGGGTAGATCCGCATCGGCACCTCGTACGGATCCTCGTCGGTAATCCGCTGGTACATGTCGAAGAGGTTGCCGTACTTGGCCTCGACGGCCTTGCGTCCCATCCGCTTGATCGCGTCGGCGAAGTCGAGGTAGACGCCCTGGCCGCCGGGGCCCACGCCCCTGCCCTCGTCGCAGACGTTCTTGGCGGCGCGGGAGGCGATGTCACGGGGGACGAGGTTGCCGAAGGAGGGGTAGATGCGCTCCAGGTAGTAGTCGCGCTCGTCCTCGGGGATCCGCGCGGGCGGCCGGGTGTCGCCCTTGGCCTTGGGCACCCAGATACGGCCGTCGTTGCGCAGCGACTCGCTCATCAGCGTCAGCTTGGACTGGTGGTCGCCGGTGCGCGGGATGCAGGTGGGGTGGATCTGGGTGAAGCAGGGGTTCGCGAAGTACGCCCCGCGCCGGTGCGCGCGCCAGATCGCGGTGGCGTTGGAGTTCATGGCGTTCGTCGACAGGTAGAAGACGTTGCCGTAGCCGCCGGTGGCCAGGACGACGGCGTCCGCGAAGTACGTGTCGATCTTCCCGGTGATCAGGTCACGGGCGACGATGCCGCGGGCCCGGCCGTCGACGACGATCAGGTCCAGCATCTCGGTGCGCGGGTGCATCTCCACGTTGCCGGCCGCGATCTGCCGGCTGAGCGCCTGGTAGGCGCCGAGGAGGAGCTGCTGGCCCGTCTGGCCGCGGGCGTAGAAGGTGCGGGAGACCTGGACGCCGCCGAAGGAGCGCGTGTCGAGCAGACCGCCGTACTCGCGGGCGAAGGGCACGCCCTGCGCGACGCACTGGTCGATGATCTCGACGGAGATCTGCGCGAGGCGGTGCACGTTGGACTCGCGGGCGCGGAAGTCGCCGCCCTTGACGGTGTCGTAGAAGAGGCGGTGGACGGAGTCGCCGTCGTTGCGGTAGTTCTTCGCGGCGTTGATGCCGCCCTGCGCGGCGATGGAGTGGGCGCGGCGCGGGGAGTCCTGGTAGCAGAACTGGACGACGTGGTAGCCCTGTTCGGCGAGCGTGGCGCCGGCGGAGCCGCCCGCGAGGCCGGTGCCGACGACGATGACGGTGTGCTTGCGGCGGTTGGCCGGGTTGACCAGCTTGGCCTCGAAGCGCCGCTTGTCCCAGCGCTCGTGGACCGGCCCGGCGGGGGCCTTGGTGTCGGTGACCGGCGCGCCGGTCGTGTAGTCGGTGTACGAGGTCATGGTCAGCTCACCACTCCGGTCATGACGCCCACGGGTACGGCGACGAAGCCGGCCGTGAGCAGCAGCGCAAGGGCGTTGGCGGTGGTCTTCAGGGCGCGGTCGCGGGTGCGGCTGCCGGCGCCGAGGGTCTGGGCGGCGCTCCAGAAGCCGTGCCGGATGTGCAGGCCGACGGCCAGCATCGCGACGATGTAGATGGTGTTGCCGTACCAGGTGGAGAAGGTGTCCACGACGTTCTGGTAGGGCTTGCCGTGCTCGAAGCCGCCGGAGTGGACGGTGCCGGTGGTCAGGTCGAGCAGGTGCCAGACGATGAACAGGGCGAGGATGACGCCGCCCCAGCGCATGGTGCGCGTGGCGTAGCTCGCCCGCGCCTTCTTGTGCACGTACTTCGTCGGGCGCGCCTTGATGTCGCGGCGGCTGAGCTGGTAGGCGGAGACGGCGTGGGCGACCACGGCGACGACCAGCACCACGCGGACGACCCACAGCGTCCACTCGTAGTGCATGAACGGCTCGCCGACCGTCCGCAGCCAGTGGGCGTAGTGGTTGAACTCCCCCGCCCCGAAGAAGATCTTCAGGTTCCCGATCATGTGGACGACCAGGTACAGCAGCATGATCAGGCCGCTGACCGCCATCACTGTCTTCTTGCCGACGGTCGAGTCCCACACGGTGCGTGCCATGGACGGCCGTCGGTCCGTCCGCGTTGCCAGAGCCATGGCATCAGACGCTAGGGCCGGAGGACCCCATCGGTCCAAGACATGGTGCGGCTCGATTCGATAGGAGACGCCTATCATGGCCGTATGCAGTTCCAGCAGCTCCAGTACTTCGTGGCCGTCGCCGAGACCCGGCACTTCACCCGCGCCGCGGAGCTGGTCCACGTCGCCCAGCCGTCGCTCTCGCAGCAGATCAAGGCGCTGGAGCGGGAGCTGGGCGCGGATCTGTTCCGGCGGGCGCGCGGGAACATCACGCTGACCGACGCGGGCGAGGCGCTGCTGCCGCTGGCCCGGCGCATCCTGGCCGACGCGGACACCGCCCGGCACGAGGTGCAGGAGGTGGCGCAGCTGCGCAGCGGGCGGGTACGCCTGGGCGCGACCCCGAGCCTGTGCACCGGTCTGCTGCCGGACGTGCTGCGCGCCTTCCACGACCGCTACCCGGGCGTCCGGCTGCTGATCGAGGAGGGCGGCTCGCACGACCTGGTGCGCGAGCTGGCCCGCGGGGCGCTGGACCTCGCCCTGGTCGTGTTGCCGCTGCCGACGCCCTCGCCCGCGCTGACCACGGTGGAGCTGCTGCGGGAGGACCTGGTGGTCGTCTCCTCCCCGGACGCCCCCCGCCCCGGCCGGGGCCGGCGCGCGGTGCGCGTCGCCGACCTGGAGGGCGAACGCCTGGTGATGTTCCGGCACGGCTACGACCTGCGCGAGCTGACCGTGGCCGCGTGCCGGGCGGAGGGGTTCGAGCCGGAGTTCGCGGTGGAGGGCGGCGAGATGGACGCGGTCCTGGGCTTCGTACGGGCGGGTCTGGGCGTCGCGGTGGTTCCCCGGATGGTCGCCGCCCGCTCCGCCCACGGCCTCCACGTCACCCCCCTGGCCCGCCCGGGCCTGCACCGCGCGATCGCCCTGGCCCACCGCAGCGACGTCGCGCCGCCACGGGCGGCACGGGAGCTTCAGCGGATGCTGCTGGAGAGGTGAGGGGCGCCCTCCGGAGCGGGGTGCGGGTCAGGACAGCAGTGCCGGCCTCAGTACCGTCTCGCACCACTCCCAAAAGCCCGTCGGGGCGGTGTCGGGGGTGCTGGGTTCGGTGGGGCCGTAGAAGCCCTGGTCGTCCATGGCCGTCGCCATGTCGGCCAGGCCCTGGGCCATGGCCTCGCTCGCTCCGGAGCGCAGGGCCGCGGCGCGGTAGTCCTCCGGGGTGATCCGACGTACCCGCACCGTGCGGTCCAGCACCTCGGAGAGGACCTGGGCCATGCCCTCGGGGGTGAGGTCGTCGGGGCCGATCACCGGGACGTCCGCGCGGCCGGTCCAGGAGGTGTCGAGCAGCAGGCGGGCGGCCGTCGCCGCGATGTCGGCCGTGGCGCACGTGCGCAGAACCCGGTCCACCGTCAGGGGCATGAAGAACTCGCCGGAGCGCAGAGCCGCCGCCTGGCCGAGCAGGTTCTCCATCAGGAACGGCGGACACACCGCACGGTAATGGACCCCGGTCGCCGCGATCCGGTCGTCCATGGCCAGCGAGGCGGACACCTGCCCCGCGTTCTTCGCGACCCCGCGCCCCGCGGTGGACACGGCGACGACCCGTTCGACGCCTTCCCCGCGGCCGATGACCTCGCACAACGGCAGGGTGAAGGCACGGAAGTGGTCCTCGACGCTGTCCGCGCCCGGTGCCGGCGGTACCAGCCAGAACACGCGGTCGGCTCCGGCACACGCCGCAGCGAGGAGGTCCGGGTCGGCGTGCGAGCCCTGGAAGATCTCGGTCCGCTCGCGTGCCCGGGGGGTGAGGCGGCTCGGGTCGCGGGCGATCACGCGGACCGGGGTCGTTCCGTCCATGGCGTCGAGGACGTGGTCGAGGACCTGCCGGCCGATCTGGCCGGTGGGGGTGGTGATGACTATCACTGGAGCTCCGGTACACGGGAGAGTTGAATGGAAGTGCGCGCCGGCCCGGACGCCTGCGCGCACGTTCATCCTGGGTTCGGGACCGCCGGAACTGAAGGATCGATCCGCTCCCGGTCATTACCCTGGAGGCAATACCGACGGAAGGGCGGAACCCCGATCGTGGACTCCCGTTCGCTGCAGTACTTCGTCGCGGTCGCCGAGGAGCTGAACTTCGCCCGCGCCGCCGAACGGCTCGGCATCTCCCCGCCGCCCCTGTCCCGGGCCATCCGCAAGCTGGAGGCCGAGCTGGGTGTCACCCTGTTCAAGCGGACCACCCACCAGGTCACGCGGACCCCGGCCGGGGACGTGCTGCTCAGCGAGGGCCGGCTCGCGCTGGACGCCCTCCAGGCGGCCGGACGGCGGGCCCGGCGCGCGGCGGAGCGGCCGGGGCTGGTCCTGGCGGTGAAGGCGGACGGGGACGCCGGCCTGCTCGAACCGATCCTGGAGCGTTACGCGTCCGAGCCCGGGTCGGTGCCCGTCACCGTCCGGCTGTGCGGCTGGCAGGAACAGCCGCGTCTCCTGCGCTCCGGCGAGGCGGACGCGGCCCTGGTCCACGCGCCCTACGACCGTACCGGCCTGGACACCGAGACCCTGGCCGTCGAACCGCGTCTCGCCGTCCTCGCCGCGTCCCACCCGCTCGCCGCCCGCGACCGCCTGGAACTCGCCGACCTGGGCCTCGGCCCGGACACCGTGGACGGGCACATCGACCGGACCCGTCAGGGCCTTCAGGACCTGGCGCAACTGCTCGCGGTCGTCGCGCTCGGGGAGGCCGTCACCCTGCTCCCGGCATCGCTCGCCACCCGCTATCCGCGGCCCGGTGTCGCCTACCGGCCGGTCCCGGACGCACCGCCCGTCGTCCTCGACCTCGCCTGGCCGCAGCAGTCCCGTTCGACGGCGACCGCGGCGCTGGTGTGCGCCGCGACGGCGGTCGTCGGCGCCGCCTCTCGCGCCGGCGCCTAGGGGACGTCCGGAGGCACCGGCGTGCCCTGGTGGTAGTACATGCTCCAGCCCGATGCGTCGTCCCGCTTGCGCCACAGCGAGCTGCGGCGGGCGCGGCGGCCCTCGAAGCGGGTCTCGTAGGTGAGGTGCACCAGGCCGGGTGCGAGGAGGACGCCGGTGATGTCCGACGGCTCGTAGAGCGCGCCGTCCGCCGAACTGCCCGGGTGGTCGGCGAGTTCGGCGACCATCACCTCGTACGTGTAGTGCCGGCCGGAGGCGCCCACCTCGGTGAACTCGGGGTCCAGCAGGCGCAGCGTCTCGGCGCGGGAGGCGCGCACGGCCGGGTCGAGGAGGCGCAGTTCGCCCTCGATCGCCGCCCGGACCGCCTCCGCCGCGTCGTCGGTCACCGTCCCCGCCTCACCCGGTCGCGTCCACCAGGGCCAGCTCGTGCAGCCGGTCCGGCGGGCCCGGGCGGGCGTAGTACCAGCCCTGGGCCGTGTCGCAGCCGAGGATGCGCAGCTGCTCGGCCTGGGCGCCGGTCTCCACGCCCTCCACGGTGACCGCGAGGTCGAGGCTGTGCGCGAGCGCGACGATCCCCTCCACGATCTTCAGGTCGACCGGGTCGGCGGGGAACTGCTGCATGCTCTGGGTGAAGGAGCGGTCCAGCTTGAGGACGCTCACCGGGAGGCGGCGCAGGTTGGCGAGGTTGGAGTAGCCGGTGCCGAAGTCGTCGAGGGCGATGTCGACGCCCATCTCGGCGAGCCGACGCAGCGGCTTCAGCAGGTCGTCGTCGGCGCCGATGAGCGCGGACTCGGTGACCTCCAGGCACAGCGCGTCGGGGGTGACGCCGGTGCGCTCCAGGATCTCGACGGTGTCCTGCACCAGGCCGGGGTGGGTGAGCTGGCAGGGCGACAGGTTCACGTTGATGCGCAGCGGGCCGAGCGCGTCGCCGCCGTTGGCGTCGCGCCACGCGCGGGCCTGGCGCACCGACTGCTCCAGCACCCAGCGGCCGAGCGGCACGATCAGCCCAGTGTGCTCGGCGAGCGGGATGAAGCGGTCCGGGGACAGCACCCCGTGCTGCGGGTGCAGCCAGCGCACCAGCGCCTCGGCGCCCCGGACGCTGCCGTCGCCGAGGTGCACCAGGGGCTGGTACTCGATGAAGAACTCGCCCCGGTCCAGGGCGGTGGGCAGCGCCGTGGTGAGGCCGTGCCGGGTGATGGCGCGGGCGTCGGCCTCCGGGTCGGCGAGCTCGAAGCGGTTGCCGCCGGCCGCCTTGGCCCGGTACATCGTGATGTCGGCGCTGCGCAGCACTTCCGCCGCGCTGCGCTCCCCCGCCGGGCCTTCGACGATGCCGATGCTGCCGCGGACGGTCAGCTCCCGGCCGTCGACGCTGATCGGGGCCAGCAGCGCGTTCATGATGCGGCCGGCCAGCTCGTCGACCGTGCGGCGGGTGTCGGGGCCGGTGGTGAGGGCCACGAACTCGTCGCCGCCGAGCCGGGCCACCATCTCGCCGGGCGCGGTGGCGCAGGACTGGAGCCGGTCGGCGACCTCGACGAGCAGCCGGTCGCCGGCCGCGTGGCCGAGGCTGTCGTTGACGGTCTTGAAGCCGTCCAGGTCGAGGTAGCAGAGCCCGAACCGCTGGCCCGGGCCGGCCGCGAGGGCCTTCTCCAGGCGCTCGAAGAAGAAGGTGCGGTTGGGCAGCCCGGTGAGCGCGTCGTGCGTGGCCTCGTAGCGCAGCCGGAGGTTGAGCAGCCGCCGCTCGGTGGTGTCCTCCATGAGGGCGAGCTGGTACTGGGGCTCGCCGTCGGCGTCGCGCAGCAGGGAGACGGTGAGGTTGGTCCACAGGACCGTTCCGTCAGGGCGGTAGAAGGCCTTCTCGAGGTGGTAGTGCTCGCGCTCGCCGCTCACCAGCTCCGCGTAGAGCCGCCAGGTCTGCGGGGCGTCGTCGGGGTGGGTCCAGTCCTTGACGTTGCGGCCCAGCAGGGCCTGCTCGGTCAGGCCGAACATGCGCCCGAGCGCGCCGTTGACCTGGAGGACGTTGCCCTCGAGGTCGGCGATGGCGATGCCTATCGCCGCGCCTTCGAACACCGCGCGGAACCGGGTCTCGGTGGCGTGCAGGGCCTGCGCCACCACGCCCTGCGCCTCCAGCGCGGCCTTGGCGATGGCCTCTTGCTCGGCCAGCGTCCGCTCGCGCAGTGCCTGGGCGAAGCCGGCCGCCATGGCGTGCTGGAGCCGCGCGCTGCGCGCCCTGAGGGTCTCGCGGTCGCCGTCGCCCCCGCAGTAGAGGACGAGGTAGGCGTCGACGCAGTCCAGGGTGTGGCTGAGCGCCTCGGGGTCCGTGCAGTCCGCGTCGACCAGGGCGCTGCCCGCCGCCCGGCCCGCCTCCGCGTCGAAGGACCGCGCGCGCAGCGCCTCGCTCAGCCGCCGGGCCACCGGGAGCAGCCGCTCCTCGAACTCGGGGCGGGTGGCGGCGGTCGAGGTCACCGGGTACACGGCCCGGCTCCAGATCGTCGCGAACCGGCGCAGTCTGCCCTCCGGCCCGTCCGGCTCCGCGCTCACGCCGTACGCCCCACGCCCGCGAGACCGGAGAAGGCGTAGGGATCCTCGTCCTCCGGTGCGGTGTCGGGACGCCATCGCGGCATCGGCACCAGTCCGGGTTCCACCATGTCGTACCCCTCGAAGAACCGTGCGATAGCCTCGCGCGTGCGCATGATCAGCGGGTTGCGCATGTCTCGGTACACGTCGACCGCCCCCTCGGCCCGCTCCGGCGGCAGCGGGATGCCCTCGTACGCCGCGTGGGTGAGCACCAGCATGCTGCCGGGCGCCAGGGCCTCGCTCAGTTCGGCCACCGCCCCGTACGGGTCGTCCGCTTCTTCCACGAAGTGAAGTATGGCAACGAGAAGCAGCGCCACCGGCCGATTCAGGTCGATCAGTTGGCCGACTTCGTCACTGCCGAGAATTTCCTGCGGCTTGCGGAGGTCGGCGGCGAGGATGCCGGCGCGGTCATTGCCCTCCAGCACCACTTTGCTGTGCGCGACCGCCACCGGGTCGTGGTCCACGTACATCACCCGGGCCCCGGGGTCGGCCGCCTGGGCCACCTCGTGCACGTTCCCGAACGTCGGGATGCCGGAGCCGATGTCGAGGAACTGGGTGACCCCCTCGGCGACGGCGAAGCGCACCGCCCGCCGCATGAACGCCCGGTTCGCCTGCATGACCTTGGGCAGCCCCGGCATGAACTCCATGGCCTTGCGGGCGGCTTCCCGGTCGACCTCGAAGTTGTGCGAACCGCCCAGGTAGAAGTCGTACATCCGGGAGACACTGGGCACCGTGATGTCGATGCTCCGTGGGGCCCAGGCGGGACGCTCCATGTATCTCTCCAACGCGTAGGCGATCCGGTGTTCGAGCAGAGGCTACTGATCGCCCGCCAACAGGGCGACCCCAAACGGAAATTGACCATCCGTTCCCGGTCACTGCCTCTGGCACGTGCCCGCTTTGCGGACGCACATGATCGTAACGTGACGTGGTCACGTCACTCCGGAGTGTTCCGGCATGCGGGAGGAACCGGGCCAAAGGGTCCGCCCCTCCGCGCGATACGCGAAGGGGCGGACTCAGGGACGGCGGCGCCGGCGTCGGCACCCTGGGAAGGTCGTCACTTCTCCGGCGCGCCGACCGGCTTCCCGTCGGGCCGCACGGCGTACCAGGTGCCGCCGACGCCCTGACCGTTGGTGTCCCCGGGGGCCTTGTCGCCGGCGAAGGTGTAGATGGGCCAGCAGTTGATCGTCTGCTGCTCGGCGCCGTCGGGCCGGGTGAAGGTCATGTAGCCCTTCTTCTGGATGCCCTTGGTGTCGTCGAAGTCGACCGGCGAGACGACCGGCCACTTCTTCACGCAGTCGCCGGCGCAGTTCGAGACGGGCTCCGGCCACGCCTCGTCCTTCATGAAGCGGTAGACCGTCATGCCCTTCTCGTCGACGACGATCTCGCCGAGCTTCGGGTCCTCCCGGGTCGACAGCCCCGGCAGGTCGGCCGACTGGGCTTTCTTGCCCTCCGGGGTGAACGCGAACCACTTGCCGCCCACGCCCTGGCCCTTGACGTCACCGGCGTTGACGTCCTTGACGTACCGGTACGCCGGCCAGCCGTCCACGGTGAGCTGCTTGGTGCCGTCGGCGCGGGTGATCTCGCCGAGCAGCGCCTTGTCGATGCCCTCGCCCGCCGAGGCGTCGTCCGCGGGCACCGGCGGCCAGGTCTTCGCGCAGTCCCCCTCGCAGTTGGACGTGGGCGGCTTCGCGGAGTCCTGGTCGAACCGGTAGAGCGTCAGGCCGAGTTCGTCGGTCACCACCTTGCCGAGCTTGGCGTCGGTGGCCACGTTCAGCTGTCCCGCCGTGTTGGCCGGCTGGCTCGGGGCCGGGGAGTTCTGGCCCGCCTGTGCGCCGCTGCCGATCCCGCCGAGGTCACCCGGCGCCGTCACCCCCACGTTCTGACTGGAGGGCGGCTGGGTGTCCTGACCGCACGCCGTCGTCAGGCTCAGCACCGCCGCGGCGCTCACCACCAGTGAGGCGGTCCGCCAGGAGGTCTTCATCGTCAACTCCAGATGATCGCAGAGGTTTTCGCAGCGCCCTGCCGCGCCGCCGCTCGACGAGGGGTACGCACAGCGGCACAGGTTGTGTTCAACGGCGGCCCGTTTTTCTTTTCTTAACTCCTTCGTGGCATTCCCCTCGCTCTCGTGCGTGACCAGGCCCCGGACGACTCATGATCTCCGTCGTGCAAGCACTCGTACCGACCCAAACCCGTACCGCGGCGCGGACGTTGGCCGTGGTCACGCTGCTCTGGGCGCTCGCCGGCGCACCCGGTCAGGCGGCGGCGGACGCGCAGGCGTCCGCCGCCGCCTGACCGGGTGCGCCGGCGAGCGCCCAGAGTAGCGTGACCACGGCCACCGTCCGCGCCGCGGTACGGG
>MUNG01000080.1 GCA_002154585.1 Streptomyces pseudogriseolus | reverse complement strand
GCCGACGTAGAGCGCCTTGCCCTGGCGCACCGCGGTGTCCAGGGCGCCCATGGTCTCCTCGAGCGGCGTGGTGGCGTCCAGCCGGTGCGAGTAGAAGATGTCCACGTACTCCAGGCCCATCCGCTTCAGGGACTGGTCCAGGGACGCCAGCAGGTACTTGCGGGAGCCGCCGCCCTGGCCGTAGGGGCCGGGCCACATGTCCCAGCCGGCCTTGGTGGAGATCACCATCTCGTCCCGGTACGGCGCCAGGTCCCGCCGCATCAGCCGGCCGAAGTTGATCTCGGCGGAGCCGTAGGGCGGGCCGTAGTTGTTGGCCAGGTCGTGGTGGGTGATGCCCAGGTCGAAGGCGCGCAGCGCGATGGCCCGCTGGCTCTCGAAGGAGCGGTCGTCACCGAAGTTGTGCCAGTAGCCGAGCGACAGCAGGGGCAGGTCCAGCCCCGAGCGGCCGGTGCGCCGGTAGCGCATGGCGCCGTCGTAGCGGTCGGGGGCGGCGAGGTGGTTCATCGGTGCGGTCTCCGGTGGTCGTGCGGGGTGTCCCGTGGGACGGTGTTGCTCCTGGGCCCACAGTGCCCCCGGGTGATCCGGAAGTCCAACCGGTACGTCGCATGGGATTGAGCAGCGGGACTTCTGAATCGCCGGGGTCCGGTGATTGACCGGCCGGGCGACGGGAAGCCGCTCCGGAGCGGCACTCCGACCGCCGCGTTCCCCCCCCCACAGGAGGTCGACCATGCGGATCCGTACGCTCACCGGCGCCGTGGCCGCCGTGCTCGTCCTGTCCGGACCCGTCGTGGACGGGCAGGCCGTGGCCGTGAAGACGGCGGACACCGCGGCGCCCGCGGGGGACACCCGGGTGCTCACCTACGACACCAGCCGCGCCGGGGAGTTCGCGTCCGCGGTCGACCGGGGAGCGGCGGTGTGGAACGACAATGTGGACGCGGTGGAGCTGCGGCCGGTGAAGGCCGGTGACTCCGCGGACATCCGGATCGTCGTCGACGCGGGCTGGCCGCGCTCCGTTCCCGGGAGCCTGGGCGGCGGCACCGTGTACTTCGGGCGGCAGGCGGTGGCGGAGGGGCATGACACGGTCCGGATAGCCGCCCACGAACTCGGCCACATGCTGGGCCTGCCGGACCGCAAGCCGGGCCCGTGTTCCAGCCTGATGTCCGGTGCCAGCGCCGGTCCGTCCTGCACGTCCGCCCGCCCGAACGCGGCCGAACGGGCGGAGATCGAGCAGAAGTTCGAACAGGCCCCCGCCGGGCTGTTCACGTGACCGATGTGACGACTGGGGCGATTACCGCTATGGTTGTCTCAGGTCACGGCGAGGACGAACCCCCGCCGACCGACCGTGCGTTGGTGGTCCAAGGAAAGACGCCCCGCTTCCTGCGGGGAGATGCAGGTGCAAGGCCTGCCCGGCGCTCCGCTCCATGAGCCCCGTCCCGCAGCAGCGGGACGGGGCTCGTGCCGTTGTGCCGTGCTCACGGCCGCGCGGTCCTCACCGCTGCGCGGGCAGGGTCCCGCAGTCGGAGCGCGCGGCCTTGCCCGCGAGCCGGTCGGCCAGCCAGGCCACCGCGTCGCCCTGGTCGGTCAGCAGCGGCACCAGATGGTTGGTGAGCAGCTTGTCGCCCAGGTTCGGCAGCCTGACCGCCTTGTAGGTGACGTCGGCGCCCTTCTCGCACCAGTCCACGGCCAGTTGGCGTGCCTGCGCGTGCGGCACGATGTCGTCCTGGACGCCCGTCACCACGCGGACCGGGCCGGTGGGCCGCAGCCGGCCGAGGCGCTGGTCGTCCAGCACGGCCTGGGCGGCGGGCTCGCCGGCGATGATCTCGCCGACGGATTTCCCGCTCTTCGTCCACTTGCTGCTCCTGGTGAAGCCGTAGCCCAGGATCGCGTCGCCCACGCAGGTGGTGGAGATGTCCTTCAGCGCCTTGCGTCCCGCGTCGTTCAGGTTCGCCTCGACGACGTCCCGCAGCACCGGCGCGGCCTGCGCGAAACCGTTGATGGACCAGCCCAGCGCACCGGCCAGCGCGCTGCCGTCGATGCCCTTCGTCACCTCCGTCAGATCGGCGGGCGGCGCGCCGCTGTAGGTGCCGACGAGCGGGACGTCGGGCGCGTAGGTGCGCTGGAGCTCGGCCGCGGCGGCGCTGGCCCCGCCACCCTGGCTGTAGCCGTACATCCCCACCCGGGAGGCGGCGGTGACGGACGCGCCGGGCACGGAGCGCGCCGCGCGGGCCGCGTCCAGCATGGCGTGGCCCTCGTCGACGCGGTTGACGTAGGTGTGCAGCCGGTCGGTGGCGCCGAGGCCGATGTAGTCGGTGACGACGACCGCCGCGCCGGTGGCGAGCAGCCGGTACACGGCGAGGGTCTCGTAGCCGAACGACACGGTCCGCCCGGTGAGGGTCAGCGGGCGCTCCAGGGCGAGGGAGGGCGCGCACTGGTCGCCCTGGCCCATGGTGCCCGAGCCGACGACGGCCAGGGGGCGCGGTCCGGCGCCCTTCCACCGCGCGGACGGCTCGATGTAGGCGCCGGTGACGGCCACCGGCTCGCCGTTCGAGTCGGTCGAGGTGTACATCAGGCGGGTGGCCGTGCCGGGCAGCCGGCGGCCGCCGAGGCCGGGCAGGCTCAGCCCGAGGCGCAGCGGCTCATGGCGGATCAGTTCGCCGTTGCCCGGCGGGAGTTCGGCCGGCGGGGTGTAGAAGGCCGGGATGGTGACGCCCCGTGAGACGACGGGGCCGGTCGCCGCGGCGGGCGACGCGGACGCGCACACGCAGGCCGTCGTCGCGACGACGGTGGTCAGCACGCTGCTGATACGGCTCACGGCTTGCTCCTCGCTGCGGCTGCGGAAGATGAAGCCGAAAACTAACAGCGCTCACTTACCGCTGGTAACCCACAAGTAAGTTACGGACCGGTAACTTTTGTGAACACAAGGAGCGGGCCCCGCCGAGGAGTTCGGCGAGGCCCGCTCGTGCGCGAGGTGTGTCAGGCCGTGTGCAGCGTCAGCCCGTAGCGGTTGAGGATCTCGTTGACCGGCTGGAACCAGGTCTCGCCCCCGCCGGAGCAGTTGCCCCAGCCGCCGGAGGTGACGCCCTGCGCCTGGTCGCCGCTGATGAACGAGCCGCCCGAGTCACCCGGTTCGGCGCAGACGCTGGTCTTCGTCATCTGGTGCACCGCGCCCTGGCTGTAGTTGACCGTCTCGTTCTTGGCCAGCACGTTGCCGCAGTGCCAGTGGGTCGTGGAGCCGGAGCGGCAGATCGACGCGCCGATGGGAGCCTCGTTCGAGCCGCGCACCAGCTGGTCCGAGACGGTGCCCCAGCCGAGCACCACCGGCACGGTCCACCAGCCGCTGCCCACGTTCACCCAGGCGTAGTCGTTGTCCGGGAACGAGGAGCCCTGGAAGTTCCCGATGTACGAGCCGTCCCAGCCGCGCACCTGCTGCCCCGCGCCTCCGCAGTGCCCGGCGGTGACGAAGCCGCCGTGCACCGAGAAACCTATGGAGCAGCGGACGTTGCCCGTGTAGTACGGGTCGCCGCCGACCGTGCCCGCGGCGAACGTGGACGGAGCGTCCGTCACCGTCCGCACGGTCACCGGGCCGGCCGCCCGGGCCTCGCGCACGAAGGCGCGGACATCGTTGTCGGCCCGCCGGTCGTCGACCACGTTCACCACGACCGCGTTGGCGGCCGGGTCCACGGCCCAACTGGCCACGCCGGCCGGCGCGTCGAGCCGGTCGAGGCGGGACTTGGCCGTGTTCAGCTGCCGTTCGGTGTGCGCGACGGTGCGGACGGCGGCACCGGACTCCCGCAGGGTGCGTACGGCCGAGGCGTCGGCGTCCGGGGTGACGGCGACGGTGAGCTTGCCGCTCCGTGCGTCGAACCAGGAGCCGCCGTAGGCGGATCCGGCGGTCTTGCGGGCCTTGGGTGCCAGCGCGGTGGCCCGGCTCTCGGCGGCCAGCCGGTCCTCCGCCTCGGCACGGGTCAGGCCGAAGTCGCGCTGCATGGCGTCGAGCAGCCCGGGGGAGGCGGGCGCGGAGGTGTCGGCCGCGGCGGAGGCGGGGGCCTCCTGTGCCGCGGCGGGGAGTGTGCCGGCTGCCGCCCAGCTGCCGATCAGCAGCGCTGCGGCCACGGCCGCATGCGTGAGCCCGGTGCGTCGTCTCATGGAAGGTCGCCCTTCGTCGTTCCAACAGAGGTGGGGGTGGAACACACGCGTCTGAGAGCGCTCTCTAACGAGTCGGGGCGAAGCCTAGCGGATCGATCATGGCAGGTCTATGCCAAGTGTTCGGCCGGATGTCCGACGGCCGGTCCCAGGAGCGCTACTCCACGGGGACGCGCACCGTGAGCAGGGCCACGTCGTCGTCGTTGCCGGCCGGACGGGTGCGCTCCAGCACCAGGTCGGTGAACCGGGCGGGCGGCTGCTCCGCCAGGGCGGCCGCGTGCGCGCGCAGCAGTTCGAGACCCTCGTCCAGGGACCGGCTCGGCTCCTCGATCAGGCCGTCCGTGTAGAACAACAGCGTGGCCCCGGGAGGCACGTCGGTCTCCTCGTCGGAGCGCGGACGGTCCAGGCCGGTGCCGAGCAGCAGGCCGTGCCCGCCGGTCAGGAAGCGCGCCTCGCCGTCCCGGGTCACCAGCAGCGGCGGAGGGTGCCCCGCGTTGGTCCACGACAGCGTCCACCGTCCGTCCTCCGCACGGGACATGCGGGCGAACAGCAGGGTCGCCATCGTGACGTCGGTGATGCGCGCGGCCGCCCGGTCCAGCCGGGCGACGATGGCGCTGGGCGGCTCCTCCTGCGCCCACGCGTAGGCCCGCAGCACGTTGCGCATCTGAGCCATGCCCGCCGCCGCGTCCAGGTCGTGCCCGACGACGTCCCCGACGGCCAGCGCCGTCGCCCCGTCCGACAGCACGAACGCGTCGTACCAGTCGCCGCCCACCTGCGAGGCGTCCGGGGCGGCCAGGTAACGCGCGCTCATCTCCAGCCCGGGCACGTGCGGCAGCTGGGGCAGCAGATGGCGCTGCATGGTCTCGGCGACCGTGCGCTGCCGCTCGTAGAGCCGGGCGTTGTCCAGCGCCAGACCGGCGCGCCGGCAGATGTCCTCCAGCAGCGGCAGGTCGTCGGCGGTGAACGCCTCGGACTGCTCGGCGCGGCCCAGGGTCAGGGCGCCCAGCACCTCGCGCACGCCCCGTATCGGCGCGACGGCCGCCGAGTGGATGCCGGACTCCGCGAAGAGGCGGCTCTGCTCGGCCGTGAGCGGAGAGGAGTCCGCCGCCGCGTGCGGGAAGGGCCCGGCCAGGGCGGGGGAGACCCCGCGCAGCGCCCGCGCCAGGGGCAGCAGCGAGTCCTCCGGGACGGGCGGGAGGGGCCCTTCGAGGTCCTCGCGCCGCACCAGGTCACCGTGCTCGGCGTGGACCACGGTCGACCGGTGCACCCCGCCCCGCTCGGTGACCAGGTCGACGACCGCCCAGTCGGCGAGCTGCGGCACGACCAGCCGCACCAGCCTGCGCAGCGCCTGTCCGACGTCCAGGGTGGCGGTCAGCTGGGTGGTGGTCTCCGCCAGCAGGGCCAGCCGCTCCAGCTCGGGCAGCGGGCTGCTGAACCGGGTGCCCGGGGTGCGGATCTCCTCCGGGTCGTGCGGCGCGTGGAACAGCACCAGCGTGCGGGCCGCCCCGTCGTCCGTACGGCACGGGGTGACCAGCCAGGACACCGGGACGAGGGACCCGTCGCCGCGCTCGAACCACTCCTCGTCCGACTGCACCGTGCGGCCCGCCATGTAGGCCTGGCGCATTCCGCACTGGGCGCGCGGCAGAGTGGCGCCGTACCGGCTGCGGTGCAGCAGCTCGTGCGCGTCACGGCCGAGGAAGTCCCCGGCCGGGCGCCCCAGCAGCTTCTCGGCCCGCGCGTTCACGGCCACGACCGCGCCCTTGGCGTCCACCACGTACGCGCCTGTGTCGAAGGACGCCAGCAGCGAGATCAGCGACGCCGGCACGGCGGGGGCCGTGCCGCCGCCCGCCGTGGCCTGTGTGGCCTGCGTGTCCTGCGTGTCGTCGTGCGTCATCCCGCGTCCTCCGTCCGGCGGGCGGCGCGTTCCCGCTCCGTCACGTGACGCACCTCCCGTGCTCCGCGCCGTCCGGGCACCTCCGCCCGGCCGGTCCCGCGGGCGGGCGCGGCCCCCGGGTACCCCGGGACCCGCACCCGTCTCTCCCTGTCCTGCCGTCTCGTGTGCCCCGTCACGCCCCGCCCCTCTCCGCCTGTTCCGCCTGTTCCGCCTGTTCTGCCTTGTCGGCCCGGAGCGCGGCGGCGGCCGCCGCGCGTTCGGCCCCCGTCAGGTCCCGCGCGGCCGTCCGGTCACGCTCGCGCGCCTCGCCGAGCCCGGACCGTGCCCGCTCCCGTTCCGTACGCGCCCGGTCGAGCTGTTCCTCCAGGGCGGCCACCCGTTCCCCGGCCTCCCGCTCCCGCTCGCCGGCCTCCGCCAGCGCCGCCGCGGCCTCCTCGCGGGCCGCGCGCCGCTCACCCAGCCGCGCCTCGGCGGCCCGCCGCTCCTCCCGGGCCCGTGCCGCGCGCTCCCTCAACTCGGCGCGCCGCCGCTCGGCCGCCGCGTCCTTCCTCCGCGCCGCCGCGTCCTTCTTCCGCGCCGCCGCCGTGTCCCCGCGCGGCGTCCGGGCGGGCGCGGGCGGCTCGCGGTGGGCCGGAGCGGCGGCGACCGCCTCCGCGCCGAACTCCGAGGGAGGGGTGAGCACCCCTTCCACCCGCCCCGCCTCCCACATCGCGGCCGCCTCCGGGTCGGCGAGCACGGCCCGCAGCGTCGTCTCGACGTCTCGCAGCACCGCGTCCGACAGCGGATGACCCGCCTCCCGGGCCAGCGCCGCCGCCTGCCGCGACATCTCGGAGACGATGCGCCGCCGCTGCGCCGACAGCTCCTTCAGACCGCCCGGGTCGAGCGTGGCGTACGCCTCCCGCAGCGCCCGCCCCAGCTCCAGGAACCGCCGCGCCTCGTCGGGCCGCGACCGCCGCAGCAGGTTCGCGGCCCAGCCGGCCAGCGTGGGCCGGCGGGCGGCGTGGATACGGCGGGCGTCCTCGGCGCGCCGCCGCGTCCGGGCCCGCGCCGCGCGTTCCTCCCGCCGGGCGACGAAGTCCGACGGCGGCAGCGCGTACAGCTCGTCGAGGACCGCCTCGACGTCGTCCCCGGGGGCGGACCGCCCGTCCTCGCGCCGCATGATCCCCACACAACACCGAACCCGGCGGCCCCGCACATCGGGACGGACCGCCCGCCGTGCGGCCCGGGGCCGGGCGTTCACAGGCGCTCGCCCGCCACTTCGTGGTCGTCGGGATCCGGCCCGGCGCCGCGCGCCTTGGCGCGGTGCAGCCGCAGCCGGTCCAGGCGGGAGACGACGGGCGTGGCGCTCACCCCGTGCAGCACCACCGAGGCGAGCACCGTGAACGTCACCACCGCCCACAGCACCTCGGCCGGCACCCCGAAGTCGTGCGAGGCCAGCGCGTACGCCAGGTAGAACAGGGAGCCGATGCCGCGGACGCCGAAGAACGCGGTGACCACCCGCTCCCGCGGCCCCGCCGCCGCGCCGAGCTGGGCGGCCCACCCCGTCACCGGGCGGACGACGAGCAGCAGCAGCACGCCCACCAGCGCGCCCTGCCAGCTGAGCGGGGCCAGCCCGCCCTGCGCGACGAACGCCCCCAGCAGGAACAGCAGCACGGCCGTCAGCAGCCGCTCGATCTGCTCCACGAAGTCGTGCATCACCGTGTGGTACCCGTGCGAGCGCTCCGCCGCGCGGATCCGGCACGCGGTGACGAACACCGCCACGAAGCCGTACCCGTGCACCAGCTCCGTCACCCCGTACGCGAGGAACGTCGCGCCGAGCGCCACGAACCCCTCGCTGTGCTCCGACAGCCGCATCGCCCGCCACTTCGCCCGGAAGAACAGCCGCCCCAGCAGCGCCCCGACGGCCAGCCCCGCCGCCACGCCCGCCGTGCACTTGTAGAGCACCTCGACCAGCAGCCAGTGGCCGACGCCGCCGCCGGTGACGTTCCCGCCGGCGGCGGCCAGGGCCATCGCGGCGGCGACGAACGGGAAGGCGAGGCCGTCGTTCAGCCCCGCCTCACCGGTCAGGGTGAAGCGGACCTCGTCCTCGTCGTGCTCCGCGTCCGTCGGCTCGCCGACACGCACCTCCGAGGCGAGCACCGGGTCGGTCGGCGCGAGCACCCCCGCCAGCAGCAGCGCGGTCGCCGCCGGCCAGCCCAGCAGGCCCCAGGCGAGGGCGGCGACGGCGGCCATGGTCAGCGGCATCGTGATGCCGAGCTGCCGCCACACCCCTTGCCAGCTCGCGAACCCGAAGGGCCGGTTCAGCGCCAGGCCCGCGCCCATGAGGGAGAGCACCACGCAGATCTCCGCCAGGTGCTCCACCCACACCCCGTCGGCCACCGGGTCGATCTCCGGCAGCGGAAGCGGAAGCAGCTGGACGAGGACGCCCAGAACCAGGAACACCAGGGGCAGCGACAGCGGCCTGCGGGCCAGCAGCCGCGGCAGCGCGGCCGCGCCCAGGGCGACCGCGCCGAGGAGCGCGAAGAGGAAGTCTGCTGTGGTCACCGCTGACATGTGCCCCCGCCCTCGGCTCCGTACGCAGCGGGCGTGCGGGAAGTGCGCGGACCCACGTCCGTCACGTACGCCCGTGTCGGTACGCGGGGTTACTCCCGCCGTGGGATGTCCGCGCGGGGCCGGCCCGGCATCGTGGACGGCGTGACACTCCACCGCCCCGCACGCAGGGCCTTCCTCGTCGTCCATGTCGTCGCCTCCGCCGGCTGGCTGGGGCTCTCCGCCGGGCTGCTCGCGCTCGGCCTGGCCGCGAACACCACCGGGTCGGCCGCCACGCTGGAGGCGGCCGTGCGCTCGATGAAGCTGTTCGCCGACTGGCTGCTGCTGCCGGTCGCCCTGCTGACCCTGGCCAGCGGGCTGGTGCTGTCCCTGGGCACGCCCTGGGGGCTGGCCCGGCACCGCTGGGTGTGGACCAAGTTCTGGCTGACCCTCGCCACCACCACGGCGACCGTCCTCGCGCTGCGGCCGGGCGTGCACGAGGCGGTCTCGGCGGTGTCCGCGGGGCACCCGCTGCCGGACGGCGGCGACGTCCTCTTCGGACCGGTCGTGTCCCTGTCCGCGTACGTCTTCATGACGGTGATCTCGGTCCTCAAACCCTGGGGCCTGACCCGCCGAGGCAGGCGGCTGCGGGAAGCCGCCCGCAGGAGGACGCCTGCCGAGCCCGCCCGCGTCTGACGGGCGGGGCCGGCGGGCGGACGCCTCCTCGGGCGGGGAGCGTCACCGTCGGCGGGCCGCGTCACCTCACAGCGTGCGCTCCAGGCGGTCCGCCGTCAGCTGTACGAAGCGGGACGGGTCCTTGGGGCGGCCGCCCTCCGCCACCACGGCCAGGGTGTACAGCAGCTCGGCCGTGTCGGCGAGCTCCGCGCGGTCCTCGCGCTCCCCGTACGCCTCGTTGAGCCCCTTCACCAGGGCGTGGTCCGGGTTGAGCTCGAGGACGCGCTTGCTGCGCGGCACCTCCTGGCCCATGGCCCGGTACATGTTCTCCAGCGCCGGAGTGAGGTCGTCCGCGTCGGCGACCAGACAGGCCGGGGAGCGGGTGAGCCGCGTCGACAGGCGCACCTCCTTGACGTCGTCGTCCAGCCGCTCCCGCATCCAGCCGAGCAGCCCCGCGTACGCCTCCGCCTGCTGCTTCTGCTCGTCCTCGCTCCGGTCGTCCTCCCGCGCGTCCAGGTCGATCTCGCCCTTGGCGACCGACCGCAGCCGCTTGCCCTGGAACTCGCCGACGGCGTCCACCCACACCTCGTCGACCGGGTCGGTGAGCAGCAGCACCTCGATGCCGCGCTCACGGAACGCCTCCATGTGCGGGGAGTTGACGATGGCCTCGCGGGACTCGCCGGTGACGTAGTAGATGTCGTCCTGGTCCTCGGGCATCCGCTCCACGTACTGCGCGAGCGTGACCGTCCCGTCGTCCTCGCGCGTGGAGGCGAACGACGCCACGGCGAGCAGCGCGTCCCGGTTGTCCGGGTCGGTGACCAGGCCCTCCTTGACCACCGCGCCGAACTCCCGCCAGAACGTGGCGTACTTCTCCGGGGCGTCCGCCAGCATGCTCTTCACCGAGGACAGCACCTTCTTGGTGAGCCGGCGCTGCATCATCCGGATGTGCCGGTCCTGCTGGAGGATTTCGCGGGACACGTTGAGCGAGAGGTCCTGCGCGTCGACCACGCCCTTGACGAACCGCAGGTACGCCGGAAGCAGCGCCTCGCAGTCGTCCATGATGAACACGCGCTTCACGTACAGCTGGAGGCCGTGCCGCATGTTCTGCTGGTACAGGTCGTGCGGGGCGTGCGACGGGAGGAACAGCAGGGCCTGGTACTCGAAGGTGCCCTCCGCGTGCAGCTGAATCGTCTCCAGCGGCTCCCGCCAGTCGTGGCCGATGTGCTTGTACAGCTCGTGGTACTCGTCCTCGGACACCTCGTCGCGCGGGCGCGCCCACAGCGCCTTCATCGAGTTCAGCGTCTCGGGTGCGGCGGTCCCGCCGTCGTCCCCTTCCCCGCCTTCCCCGCCCTTCGCGGCCTGCTCGCCGACGAGCCTGATCGGCCAGGTGATGAAGTCCGAGTAGCGCTTGACGATCTCCTTGATCTTCCACACCGACGTGTAGTCGTGCAGCTGGTTGTCCGGGTCGGCCGGCTTGAGGTGCAGCACGACGGAGGTGCCCTGCGGCGCGTCGTCGACCCGCTCCAGCGTGTACGTGCCCTCGCCGCGCGAGACCCACCGGGTGCCCTGCTTCTCGCCGGCCTTGCGGGTCACCAGGGTCACCTCGTCGGCGACCATGAACCCGGAGTAGAAGCCGACGCCGAACTGCCCGATCAGCCCCTCCGCCCCGGCCGCGTCCTGCGCCTCCTTCAGCTCCTTGAGGAACTGCGCCGTGCCGGAGTTGGCGATGGTGCCGATCAGCTCGCCGACCTCGTCGTACGACATGCCGATGCCGTTGTCCCGCACGGTGAGCGTCCGGGCGTCCCGGTCGATCTCCAGCTCGATGTGCAGGTCGGAGACGTCGGCGTCGAGCGCGTCGTCGCGCAGCTTGGCCAGCCGCAGCTTGTCGAGCGCGTCCGAGGCGTTGGAGACGAGCTCGCGGAGGAAGACGTCCTTGTTCGAGTAGACCGAGTGGATCATCAGCTGGAGCAGCTGACGGGCCTCTACCTGGAACTCAAACGTTTCGGTCGACATGGTTCGCGATTACCTCACAGGTCCGTGAAACGCCGGATAGTGGCGCGATCACTGTAGTCAACGCGGCGTCAGCCCCCGGCGGTTCCGCCCGGCGCGGCCGGGGCCACCGCCGCGTCCAGCAGGGGGCCGAGCTCGCGGACCGCCGTCGTCAGGGCGCGGACGCTGCGCTCGGCCCGGGCGATGAGCAGCGCCCCCTCGAGGGAGCTGATCATCAGCGTGGCGAGCGGCCGGGCGCGCTCCCCGGGCACGCCCATGTCCGTCAGGGCGGCGGCCACCGCGCCCGTCCACCGCGCGAAGGCGTCCTCGGCGGCCTGCCGCGTGGAGTCGGCCGCACGGGCGCGGTCCACCGTGGCCGCCGCGACCGGGCAGCCCCCGTCGAACCCCTCGGCCTCGTACTCGTCGGTCCACTGGCGGACCATCTCGGCGAACAGGCCCGACGGCGTCGGCTCGGGCAGCGCGGCCAGGAAGCGCGCCACCCGGTTCCCGGCGTACCGGCCGGCCCAGCCGACGGCCTCGTTGACGAGCTGCTCCTTGCCGCCGGGGAAGTAGTGCTGGAGCGATCCGCGCGGCGCCCCCGCACGGGCGGCCACCTCCCGCATCCCCGTCGCGCCGACCCCCTCGCGCCGGATCAGCTGGGCGGCGCTGAAGACCATCCGCTCCCGCGGCCCCCGCTCGGCGGCCCCTGCCATCCCGGCCTCCCCACGTCGTCCGCGTCCGCCCCGCATCCTGCGCAGGCCACTCTATGACCGCCGTCATAGGGGCCGCTACTATGACAGCCGTCATAGTGCTGATTCACGGAAACCGGGCCGCCCGGGGAAACGGTGGTGCGCCATGCGCGTGGGCTTCGTCGGACTCGGGGTCATGGGCCGGCCCATGGCGCTCAACCTCGCGCGCGCCGGCACCCCGCTCGTCGTCTGGAACCGCACCCCGGACCGGTGCGCGCCCCTGCGCGACGCCGGCGCCGAGGTGGCCGCGGGCCCGGCCGAGGTCTTCCGGAGGGCGGACACCGTCCTGCTGATGCTGGCCGACGAGGCCGCGGTCGACGCGGTGCTCGGCCGCGGCACCCCCGGCTTCGCCGCCCGCGTGGCCGGACGCACCGTCGTCCACATGGGCACCACGTCCGCCGCGTACTCGGCGGCGCTGGAGCGGGACGTACGCGCCGCCGGAGGCGCCTACGCCGAGGCACCCGTCTCCGGCTCCCGCGTCCCCGCCGAGGAGGGGCGGCTCGTGGCGATGCTGGCCGGCGACCCCGCCGTCGTCGCGTCCGTACGCCCGCTGCTCGCCCCGATGTGTCGGGAGAGCTTCGACTGCGGGACCGTGCCGGACGCCCTGCTGATGAAGCTCGCCGTCAACCTGTTCCTGATCACCCAGGTCACCGGGCTCACCGAGGCGTTCCACTTCGCCGACCGGCACGGACTGGACCGCGCCCGGTTCCTCGACGTGCTGGACGCGGGACCCATGGCCAGCTCCGTCTCCCGGATGAAGGCGCCCAAGCTGCTCGCCCGGGACTTCGACGTCCAGGCCGCCGCGGCGGACGTGCTGAAGAACAATCGCCTGATCGCCGAGGCCGCCCGCGCGGCCGGGGTGGCCTCCCCGCTGCTCGACGCGTGCCACGCCCTTTTCGAGGAGACGGTGGCGGGCGGACACGGCGGCGAGGACATGGTGGCCGTGCTGCGCGCCCTGGAGGCCCGCACCGACGGGACACCCGCGCCCCTCGCGGGCCCCGCCCGGACCTGGTGAGGGTGTCCGCGCCCGGCGTGCGAGCATGGGTGGATGAGCATCCGCCGCAGGAACAACGTCCGCGTGACCGGAGCCGCCACCGGGCGTCCTGTTGTCCTCGTGCACGGCTTCGGCTGCGACCAGAACATGTGGCGTCTGGTCGAGCCGCTTCTCGCCGAAGACCACCCGCTGGTGCTCTTCGACTACGTCGGTGCCGGGCGCAGCGACCTGTCCGCCTGGCAGGAGGACCGTTACTCCTCCTTGGACGGATACGCCCGCGACCTGGTCGAGGTCTGCGAGGAGCTGGACCTGCGCGACGCGGTGGTAGTAGGGCACTCGGTGAGCGCCATGACCGGCGTGCTGGCCGCGGCCGCCGCCCCCGAGCGCATCGGCGCCCTGGTCATGGTGTGCCCCTCACCCCGCTACATCGACGAGGACGGTTACCGCGGCGGCTTCTCCGCCGAGGACATCGACGAACTGCTGGAGTCCCTGGAGTCGAACTACCTCGGCTGGTCCGCGACCATGGCCCCGGTCATCATGGGAAACCCGGACCGTCCGGAGCTCGGCGAGGAACTGACCAACAGTTTCTGCGCGACCGACCCGGACATCGCCCGGGTCTTCGCCCGCACGACGTTCCTCTCCGACAGCCGCAAGGACCTCGAGACCGTGACCGTCCCCACCCTGATCCTGGAGTGCGATCAGGACGTCATCGCGCCTCGCGAGGTCGGCGCGTACGTCCACGCCGCCGTGGAGGGCAGCGAACTGCTCACCCTCGACGCCGTGGGCCACTGCCCGCAGCTCAGCGCCCCCGAGGCCACCGCCTCGGCGATCCGCGCCTTCCTGTCCTCAGGAGCCCGTTGAGCCCGGGCGCCGCGGACGACCCCGGCGTCGAGACGCCCGGCACCCGCCCCGCGTTCAGCTCCCTGCTGGAGGACTCGGCGGAGGACCTGTACGAGTCGGCGCCGTGCGGCTATCTGTCCACCCTGATGGACGGCACCATCGCCAAGATCAACGCCACCCTGCTGGGATGGCTCGGCCTGTCCCGTGAGGAGGTCGTCGGCCGAAAGCGGTTCAGCGACCTCCTCACGGTCGGTGGCCGGCTGTACCACGAGACGCACTTCGCCCCCCTGCTGCGTATGCAGGGCCACCTCGGCGGAGTGGCGCTGGAGATGCGCACCGCCGCGGGACCCCGGCTGCCGGTGCTGGTCACCTCCACCCTCAAGCGCGGCTCCGACGGTGAGCCGCTCCTGATCAGGACCACCGTCTTCGACGCCACCGACCGTCGCGTCTACGAGCAGGAACTGCTGCGCGCCCGCCGGGCCGCCGACGAGGCACGCGAACAGGCCGAGGCCGACCGCGCCCAGCTGCGCGAGGCCCTGGCCGTGCTCCAGCGCAGCCTGCTGCCCGCCGCCCTGCCCGACCTCCCCGGCGTGGAGACGGCCGGCTATTACCACACGGCCTCCCCGATGGAGCTCGGCGGCGACTTCTACGACCTGTTCCCGGTCGACGACACCAGGACCGCGTTCTTCCTCGGCGACGTCTGCGGCAAGGGCCCCCAGGCCGCGGCCCTGACCTCGCTCACCCGCTACACCCTGCGCGCCGCCATGATCCAGGACGCCGACCCGGTGGACGATCTGAGCGTCCTCAACCGGGCCCTCATGGAGCGCTACACCGGCGACGACCCGCGCTTCTGCACCGCCGTGGCCGGCGTGTTCGAACGAGCGGGGGACACCCTGCGGGTGCGGCTCGCCTCCGGCGGCCATCCCCCCGCGCTGGTCCTGCGCAGCGGCGGCACGGCCGAGTACCTGCGCACCCGCGGCGGCATGCTCGTCGGCGTGCTCCCCACGGCACAGTTCACCGAGGTGAGCACCGTGCTGCGGCCCGGCGACACGCTGCTGCTCTACACCGACGGTCTCACCGAGGCCCGCGTCGGCCCCGGCCGCCGGCTCTACGGCTACGAGGCGCTGCTGGCGTTCGCCGCCGCCCGCGCCCCCGTGGGCAGCCGCGCCCTCGTCGACGCCCTCACCGGTCTGCTGCGCGACTTCGGCGACGGCCTCGACGACGACACCGCGCTCCTCGCCATAGGCGTCCCCGCCACCCCTTGACCCGCGTCATCCCCGACGCACCCGTTTCACGGAACGAACAGAGCGACCCCCATGAAACCCCTGACGATCGTCTCGTCCCGCACGCCCGCCGGCCCTCTCCTCGAGGTGGCCGGCGACCTCGACCACAGCAACGCGCAACAACTGCGCCGGGCCGCCGCGGGCGCGGTCCTCTCCGCCGGGCTGCTGCTCGTGGTGGACCTGGGCGAGCTGGGCTTCTGCGACTCCAGCGGCATCACCGCGCTGATCGCCGTCCGCAACCACGTCGTCGCGGCCGGAGCCGGACTGGTCCTGGTGGCCGTGCCGGAGACGCTGCGCCGCCTGCTCAGCCTCACCGGCCTCGACCAGGTCTTCGACCTGCGCGACAGCCACCGACTTCAGGCGTACTGACCGCCCGCGTCCAAGGACCGCACACCCCCGCCGTCGGGGTCCGTACACCGTTGACGAGGGCCGTTCGATTGCTTGTGCGCCATCCGGGGCACCCGGGATGTGCCGAAAGCGCCGCCGGTGGCTCCCGAGCCGTCGCGGGGCCGGCACAGGACTACGGGCAAGGGGAAACCGGCGGTGACGGTGCGTATCGGAGCAGAGGAAGAATTCCACGTCCTGGACGCGGAGAGCGGGCGACTCGTGCCACGGGCCGGGCTGCTGTTGGAAAGACTCGGCACCACCGGTTTCAGCAGCGAGCTGCAGCAGTCGGCGGTGGAGAGCAACAGTGAGGTCCACGACACCCTGGACGGGCTCTACGCGGACCTGTCCGGCACCCGGCGCCGCCTGGCCGCCGCGGCCGCCGCGGAGGGCCTGGCCGTCGTCGCCGCAGGCACCGTGCCGCTGGCCCGGGTGACCCCGCGCGACGTCACGGCCGACGCCCGCTTCCGGCGGATGGCGGACGAGTACCGCCGGGTCGCCGACGAACAGCTCATCTGCAGCGCCCAGGTGCACGCCGACGTGCCGGACCGCGACACCGCGGTCCGCGCCATGTGCCTGGTGTCGCCCTGGCTGCCGCCGCTGCTCGCGCTGTCCGCCAGCTCCCCGTACTGGCTGGGCTCCGACACCGGCTACGCCTCCTGGCGCACCATGCTGTGGCAGCGCTGGCCCACCGCGGGACCGGCCGGCTGCTACCGGGACGCCGCCGAGTACGACGCCGCCGTCGCGGAACTGATCGGCTCCGGTGTCATCAGCGACACCGGCATGCTCTACCAGGACGTACGCCCCTCCGCCCATCAGCGCACGCTGGAGCTGCGGATCGGCGACGCCTGCCCCCGCGCCGAGACGGTCGTGCTCATCGCCGGACTGTTCCGGGCGCTGGTGCACGACGCCTGCCACCGCCTGGAGCGCGGCGCCGACCCGCGCTGCGACGGGCACCACGAGTGGCTGCGCGCCGCCGCCTGGCGGGCCGCGCGCTCCGGCCTCGAAGGACCGCTGGTGGACCCGTGGACCCGCCGCGCCGCCCCCGCCCACCTGGTGCTGCGCCGCATGCTGCACCGGCTGCGCCCGGCGCTGGAGGCGTCCGGCGACTTCGGCACCGTACGCGACCTGCTCGACGAGGCCCTGGCCGCCGGCAGCGCCGCCCACCGGCTGCGCCGGACCGTGCGGGAGGCCGACCTGCCCACCGGCATCGACCTGCTCGTCACCGAGACGCGCGGCGGCCGTCTCCCGGCCCGCGCCGGCGCCCGCCGCCCGCGCCCCCAGGTCACCGCCCGGCACACGGCCGGCCGCC
>MUNG01000008.1 GCA_002154585.1 Streptomyces pseudogriseolus | reverse complement strand
GCCCGTCCGGCGCTCGAGGAGGCGGCCCGCGAGGGCCGGAAGGGGTCAGGCGTCGCGGTACGCCTCCAGCAGCCGCAGCCACACCTCGCTGATCGTCGGGTACGACGGGACGGCGTGCCACAGCCGCCCGACCGGGACGCGGCCGGCCACCGCGACGGTCGCCGCGTGGATCAGCTCGCCGACGCCGGGGCCGACGAGGGTGACGCCGCGCACGATCTCCTCCTCGAGGTCGACGACCATGCGGGCGCGGCCCCGGTAGCCGTCGCCGTACAGGCTCGCGCCCGCGACCGACGACAGGTCGACGTCCACGGCCCGCACCCGGTGCCCGGCCTGTTCGGCCTCGGCGAGGGTGAGGCCGACGGAGGCCGCCTCCGGGTCGGTGAAGACGACCTGCGGGACGGCCGCGTGGTCCGCGGTGGCGGTGTGCGCGCCCCACTTCTCGGCCTGCACCGGTTCGCCCGCGGCCCGGGTGACGATCGCGGCGCCCGCGATGCGCGCCTGGTACTTGCCCTGGTGGGTGAGCAGGGCACGGTGGTTGACGTCGCCGACGGCGTACAGCCAGTCGTGGCCGGTCACCCGGAGGCTGTCGTCGACGTCCAGCCAGGAGCCGGGCTCCAGGCCGATCGTCTCCAGGCCGATGTCGTCGGTGCGGGGGGCGCGGCCGGTGGCGAAGAGGATCTCGTCGGCCTCGATCCGGTCGCCGGTGTCGGTGAGGACGACGACGGTGCCGTTCTCCCTGGTCACGGCCTTCACGGAGGTGCCCGTACGGACGTCGGCGCCGGCCTCGGTGAGGGCCTCGGCGACCAGTTCGCCCGCGAAGGGCTCCATCCGGCCGAGCAGGCCGTCGCCGCGCACGAGGACGGTGACGCGTGAGCCGAGCGCCTGCCAGGCGCAGGCCATCTCGACGGCGACGACCCCGCCGCCCACCACGACGAGCCGGCCGGGCGCGGAGCGGGCGCTGGTGGCCTCGCGGCTGGTCCAAGGGCGGACCTCGTCGAGTCCGGGCAGGTCGGGCAGCTGGGCGCGGCTGCCGGTGCAGACGGCGACGGCGTGCCGGGCGGTGAGGACGCTGCGGCGGCCGTCGGGGCCGGTGACCGTGACGGTGCGCGGGCCGCTGAGGCGTCCCTGGCCGCGGTACAGGTCGGCGCCGGTGCCCTCCAGCCATCGCACCTGGCCGTCGTCCTTCCAGCCGGAGGTGAAGGAGTCGCGGCGGGCGAGCACCGCGGCGGTGTCCAGGGGGCCCTGCACCGAGGCGCTCAGGCCGGGCAGGCGGCGGGCGTCGGCCTGGGCGAGGACCGGGCGCAGCAGCGCCTTGCTGGGCATGCAGGCCCAGTAGGAGCACTCGCCGCCGACCAGTTCGCTCTCCACCACCGCGGTGGACAGCCCGGCCGCGCGGGTGCGGTCGGCGACGTTCTCCCCGACCGGTCCGGCGCCGATCACCACGACGTCGTAGTCGGTCGCTTGCGTGTGCGTCGATTGCGTTTCCGTCATGGCGTCAGTCTGGTGGGTGGTGTGCCGGGTGGCCACATGGGTAGGGGCGCGGAATACGTCACCGGTCGGCCGTGTTGTGCCGACGCCCGAGCCGACAGCAGGAAGAGGGACCAGACCATGAGCGCCACCGTCGAACTCACCAAGGAGAACTTCGACCAGACCGTCACGGACAACGAGTTCGTGCTGATCGACTTCTGGGCGGAGTGGTGCGGCCCCTGCAAGCAGTTCGCACCGGTGTACGAGAAGGCGGCCGAGGACAACCCGGACCTGGTGTTCGGCAAGGTGGACACGGAGGCGCAGCCCGAGCTGGCGGCCGCCTTCGGCATCCAGTCCATCCCGACGCTGATGATCGTCCGCGACCAGGTCGCGGTGTTCGCCCAGCCGGGCGCGCTGCCGCAGGCCGCCCTGACGGACGTCATCGGCCAGGCCCGCAAGCTGGACATGGACCAGGTCCGCCGCCAGATCGCGGAACAGCAGCAGAGCGGCACCCAGGACGCCTGAGCACCACCAACTTCCGGCCCGCACAGATGTGCACGGACGGCGCCCGCAGGCCGCGGACAGTCGCGCCCCCTGGGCCGACACCAGCGCCCGCAGCCCGGCCCGCGGGCAATCGCGCCGCCTGGGCCGACACGGGTGGACGCGGCCGGCCCCGGCACCAGCGCCCGCCGCCCGCGGGCAGTCGCGCCCCCTGGGCCGACACACGTGGGCACGGCGGGCCCCGGCACACGCGCCCGCCGCCCGCGGGCATCCGTGCCGCCTGGAGCGGCACCGGTGGGCACGGCCGGCCCCGGCACCAGCGCCCGCCGCCCGCGGGCATGCGTGCCGCCTGGGGCGGCACGGGTGGGCGCGGGCGGCACCCCGCCAACGCCGGGCTGCGCACCACCCCCGGCCCACCGGCCACGGGGTCCCGCCCGAACAGCCCCGAAAGTCACGGGGTCCCGGGGCGGACACCCCCGCAGGCCACAGGGCCCCGGGGCGCACACCCCGGCAGACCACGGGGCACCGGGCCCCGGGGCGGTCAGCCCCGGGAAGACATCAGCTCGACTCCCGCCGGATCACCGACGCCCCCAACACCTTGTGCGCCTCCGGCGCCGCCCCCGGCTCCCGGACGGCCCGGTCGACAAGATCGGCCAGCTCCTGCCCGGACGGCAGTTCGAGCCGCACCGTACTCAGCCGGGGCCGCAGCAACCGCCCCAGCATGAGATCGTCCGCGCCGACGACCGCCGTCTCCTCCGGGATGCGGATCCCCGCGTCCTGCAGCGCACGCATCAGCAACATCGCGTACTCGTCGTTGTACGTGAACACCGCGTCGAGCCCCAGCTCCCGCCAGCGCGCGGCGAGCCCGGCCGCGGCCTCCTCCTCGTGCGCGAGCGGCAGCTCGACGACCGTCGCGTCCGTGCCGCGCACGGCGGCCCGTACCCCCGCGAGGCGCGGCGCGGAGAACGTGTCCAGCCCCGCCTCCCCCGGCACGACCACGCCGATCCGGCGGCGCCCCGTGTCGAACAGGTGGGCGCCCGCGCTGTACCCGACGACGTCGTGGTCCATGAGCAGCGCGTGCGCGCCCTCCACGGTCTCGGGGCCGAGCGTGACGACCGCCCGCGCGCCGGACCGCTTGAGCACCTCGACCCCCTGCGGGCCGAGCCCGGCGCCCGGCACCAGCACGGCCACCGGACGCAGCTCCGCCCAGGCGCGGGCGGCCTCGTCGTCGTGCGCGCCGACGGTGCCGTACTGGACGACCGTGTAGTCGAGCAGGCACAGAGCGGCCTGGAGTTCGTTGATGAACCTGCTGTACAGCGGGCCCACGGGGAAGGCGGGCGCGGGCATCAGCACCATACGGCTGTGCCCGGCGCGCAGGCTGCGGGCGGCCGCGTGCGGGACGTACCCGAGTTCGCGCGCGGCCTCGCGGACGCGGCGGCGGGTCGGCTCGCTGATCCGGACGGCGCGGGCGTTGTTCAGCACGTAGGAGACGGTCGCGCGCGAGACGCCGGCCAGGCGGGCCACATCGGCGCTCGTGGGCACGGAGCGCGTCGGTGCCGGGAGCGCGGGCGCGGGCGGGTTGGGTATCTGCACCATGACGTACGGCATCTTCGCAGAAGCCGTAACGCGCTTGTGACTCGGGGGAGTTGGGAGCGCGGGCCGAGGTACGGGAGGGGCCGTCCGGGGAGGTCAGGCGGTGGTGCCGGTGACGCGGTCGACGAGGTCGGTCCACGCGTCCTCCAGGCGCTGCCGCGGCATGCCGCACTGGTGGATCAGGTGGTGGACCAGGGCGGGGTCGAGCTGGGCCAGCAGCGTGTGGGTGAGCAGCTCGCAGTCGGCGTCCGGGGCCGCCTGGCGGAGCAGCATGGCGACGTGGTGGTGCCGCACCCGGTAGGGCGGGACGGTGAAGCGGCGGCCCGGGTCCGGTTGGGCCGCGAGCTGGAGCTCGAGGTCCTCCACGGTGCGGTGCAGGGCGGCACGGCCGAAGGCGCGCAGCCGCTCGGCGGGGGGCGCGCCCGGTCCTAGCGGCGGGGGGCCGCTGAGGAAGGCGGCCTGGAGCTTCTTCTCGCCGTGGTCGAGGAGGGCCATGAGCAGGCCGGTGCGGTCGCCGAAGCGGCGGAAGACGGTGCCCTTGCCGACACCGGCCGCCGCGGCGACCTCCTCCATGGTGACGGCGTCGGCGCCGTGTGCCGCGACGAGTCCGGCGGCCGCCTCCAGCAGCCGGGCCCGGTTGCGGGCGGCGTCGGCGCGCAGGCAGGGCTCGTCGGCGTCGAGTCCCAGCTGGACCAGCTGCGGGGAGTCGACGGGCTCCGGGGGCGTGGGGGCGGACGGGGGCGCGGCGGACATGAAGCCAGCGTAAAGCATCGGGAATGAAACTGGACCGTGGTCCGGTTCAAGTGCTACAACTGCAAAGCGGACCACGGTCCGGATTGTGTCGCAGGTCATATCCCCCCTGGAGTTTCCCCATGTCTGTTCGCATCCTCGCCCTCGTCGGAAGCCTTCGCGCCGGTTCGCACAACCGTCAGCTGGCCGAGACCGCCGTGAAGCTCGCCCCGGAAGGCGCCGACATCGCGCTCCACGAGGGCCTGGCGGAGATCCCGTTCTACAACGAGGACATCGACGTCGAGGGCAGTGTGCCGGCCGCCGCCGCCCAGCTGCGCGAGGCCGCCGCGGCCGCCGACGCGCTGCTGCTCTTCACCCCCGAGTACAACGGCACGATCCCCGCCGTGCTGAAGAACGCCATCGACTGGCTGTCCCGGCCGTTCGGCGCCGGCGCCATCAGCGGCAAGCCGGTCGTCGTGGTCGGCACCGCCTACGGCCAGTACGGCGGTGTCTGGGCGCAGGACGAGGCGCGCAAGGCCGTGGGCATCGCCGGCGGCAAGGTCGTCGAGGACATCAAGCTGTCCATCCCCGGCTCCGTGACCCGCTTCGCCGAGACCCACCCGGCGGACGACACCGAGGTCGCCGCGCAGGTGACGGAGGTCGTCAACCGTCTGCACGCCCTGCTCGACGGCGAGCAGGCCGCGGCCTGACGCACGGCCGCACGGAACGCCTGAAGGGGCCGGAAGCTCGAGCTTCCGGCCCCTTCGCCGTACGCGGGCGGGACGCACTCCCGCCGGACCCCTGACTCACGCGGCCGCCGGCGCCTGCCGGTTCTCCCGGTGGATCGGGGCGGTCGTCGTGGTCAGCGGCGCGCCCGTGCCGCCGTGGCGTGCCGCGACGATCTCCGCCGCGATGGACAGCGCCGTCTCCTCCGGGGTGCGGGCGCCGAGGTCCAGGCCGATCGGGGAGCGCAGGCGGGACAGCGCCCGCTCCCCCACGCCCGCCTCCCGCAGCCGGCGCAGCCGGTCGGTGTGGGTGCGGCGGGAGCCCATCGCGCCGACGTACGCCACCGGCAGCCCCAGCGCCACCTCCAGCAGCGGCACGTCGAACTTGGCGTCGTGCGTCAGCACGCACAGCACCGTGCGGGCGTCGGTCCGCGTCCCGCGCAGATAGCGGTGCGGCCAGTCGGCCACCACCTCGTCCGCCTCCGGGAAGCGGGCCCGGGTCGTGAACACGGGCCGCGCGTCGCACACGGTGACGTGGTAGCCGAGGAACTTGCCCACCCGTACCAGCGCAGCCGCGAAGTCGATCGCGCCGAACACGATCATCCGGGGCGGGGGCACGGAGGACAGCACGAGGAGGGCCGGGCGTCCGGCGCAGTACGCGTCCGCGCCCGGCCCGACCGTGACCGTGCCGGTGTGCCCCGCGTCCAGCAGGTCACGCGCCGCCTCGGCGGCGGCGCGGTCCAGCTCCTCCGCGCCGCCGAGGCCGCCCGTGTACGTCCCGTCGGGGCGGACGAGGAGCGCCCGGCCCAGCAGGTCCGCCGGGCCGTCCGTCACCCACGCCAGCGCGCCCGGCCCGCCCCGGGACAGCTCCGCCAGGGCGGACTCGAGCACCGGCCGGACGGTGCTGTCCGCGCCGACCGGCGTGACCAGCATCTCGATGGTGCCGCCGCAGGTCAGGCCGACCGCGAAGGCGTCCTCGTCGCTGTACCCGAACCGCTCGGTCCTGGCCCGCCCGTCCGCGAGGGCCTCGGCGCACAGGTCGTACACCGCGCCCTCGACGCACCCGCCGGACACCGAGCCGATCGCCGTGCCGTCGCGATCGACGGCGAGGGCGGCGCCGGGGCCGCGCGGCGCGCTGCCGTCCACGGAGACGACCGTGGCCACGGCGAACTCCCGGCCCTCGGCCAGCCAGCGCCGCAGGTCGTCGGCGAGGTCAAGCATGCGGACCTCCCGCCCGCAGCACCCGGTCCGGGCGGATCGGCAGGCCGCGGTGGCGTACGCCGGTGGCGTGCCACACCGCGTTGGCGACGGCGGCCGCCGCCCCCACGATGCCGACCTCGCCGATGCCCTTGATGTTGACCGGGTCCTCGGGGTCGTGGTCGTCGACCCAGACGGCGTCGATGTCCGCGGGCACGTCGGCGTGGGTGGCGACGTGGTAGCCGGCCAGGTCGCCGCCGTAGAGCGCGCCGGAGGCCGCGTCGCGCACCGCCTCCTCGTGCAGGGCCATGGAGATGCCCCAGATCATGCCGCCGACGAGCTGGTTGCGGGCGGTGAGCGGGTTGACGATGCGGCCGGCGGCGAACACGCCGAGCATCCTGCGCACCCGCACCTCGCCCGTGGTGACGTCGACGGCGACCTCGGCGAACTGGGCGCCCCAGGAGTGCCGTTCCTTCGCCGCGAGCGCGGCGATCGCCTGCGTGGTGTCGGACCGTACGGTGATGCCCTCCGGGGGCAGCTCGCCGCCCGGCACGAGACGTTCGCGCAGCTCCCCGGCGGCCGCGGCGACCGCCCAGCCCCAGGAGCGCGTGCCCATGGAGCCGCCGGCGATGCCCGCGGGGCCGAAGTCGCTGTCACCGATGTGCACCCGGACCCGCTTCGCCGGCACGTGCAGCGCGTCGGCGGCGATCAGGGTGAGCGCCGTACGCGCGCCGGTGCCGATGTCCGACGCGGAGATCCGCACGGTGAAGGTGCCGTCGGCCTCCGCGGTCACCGCCGCCGTGGACGGCAGGGCGCCCGCGAAGAAGGACGCGGCGGCCGTGCCGGTGCCGATCAGCCACCGTCCGTCGCGGCGCACGCCGGGGCGCGGGTCGCGGGCGTCCCAGCCGAAGCGGCGGGCGCCCTCGCGGAAGCAGGCGGCGACGTTGCGGGTGGCGAACGGCAGTCCGCTGACCGGCCCGGTCTTCGGGTCGTTGCGCAGCCGCAGCTCGATCGGGTCGATGCCGGACCGCTCCGCCAGTTCGTCGAAGGCGCACTCCAGGGCGAACGACCCCGGCGCCTCGCCGGGCGCCCGCATCCAGGTCGGGGACGGCACGTCCAGCCGTACGACGCTGTTCTCCGTGCGGTGGGCGGGGGCGTCGTACATCGTGCGGGCCACGCCGGCGCTCGGTTCGACGAACTCGAAGACCGTGGAGGTCTGGCTGAGCGAGGTGTGCTCCAGGGCGCGCAGCCGTCCGTCGGGGCCCGCGCCCAGCCGGACCCGCTGGACGGTGGGGCTGCGGTAGCCGGTGACGGAGAACATCTGACGCCGGGTCAGCGTCACGCGCACCGGGCGGCCCACCTCGGCGGCGGCCATCGCCGCGGCCACCTGGGGCGGGCGCACGCCCTTGCTGCCGAAGCCGCCGCCGACGTGCTCGGAGCGGACCCGCACCGCGGACGGGTCGAGGGAGAACATCCGGGTGAGTTCGTCGGCGACCCAGGTGACGCCCTGGTCGGAGTCGACGAGGTCGAGCCGGCCGCCGTCCCACCATGCCGTCGCCACGTGCGGCTCCATCATGGCGTGGTGTTCCTCGGGCGTGGTGTACTCCTCGTCCACCACGTGCGCGGAGGCGGCGAGTTCGGCCTCCAGGTCGCCCTTCTCGGTGACGCCGGGCATGTGCCCCTCGGCGGCGTAGGCGTCGGGCCGGTCCGCGGAGAGGGTGACGTCGTGCGGCTCCTCCTCGTACGTGACGGCGAGGGCGTCGGCCGCCGCCCGCGCCTGCTCGGGCGTCTCGGCGACGACGAGGGCGACGGGCCAGCCGGCGTGCGGGACGCGGTCGTGCTGGAAGACGACGGCGGTCGGGTCCGGACGGACGCCCATCATGCCGACGTAGTCGGAGGTCAGGCGGGGCGCGTTGCCGTGGTGGAGGACGGCGAGGACACCGGGCATGGCGAGCACCGGGGCGGTGTCGAGGGACACGATCCGGCCGCGGGCCACCGTGGACAGCACGAACATGCCGTGGGCGAGCCCGGCGAACGGGATGTCGCCGCCGTAGCGGGCGGCGCCGGTGACCTTGTCGCGGCCCTCGACGCGGGTGTGCGCGGTGCCGAAGGGGCTCGGTGCGACGGGGCGTTGGGGGGCGACGGTCATCGGGAGGTCTCCTCGGCGAGTTCGGTCAGCACGGCCACGACGAGGTTGCGCAGGAGGGTCACCTTGTAGCCGTTGTGGGGCAGAGGGCGGGCCGCCGCGAGTTCGGCGTCGGCGGCCGCGGCGAAGTACTCGGCGGTGGCGGGCGCGCCGACGAGGACCCGTTCGGCGAGGCGGGCCCGCCAGGGCCGGGAGGCGACCGCGCCGAGGGCGAGGCGGGCGTCGCGGACGACTCCGTCGGACACGTCCAGCGCGGCGGCGACCGAGCCGATCGCGAAGGCGTACGAGGCCCGTTCGCGGACCTTGCGGTAGCGCGAGCGGGCGGCGACGTGCGCGGGCGGCAGGGTGACGTGGGTGATGAGCGCGCCGGGCGGCAGGACGGTCTCGCGGTGCGGGGTGTCGCCGACCGGCAGGTAGAAGTCGGTCAGCGGGGCCTCGCCCGCGCCGTCGGCGGTCCGCCAGGAGACGACGGCGTCGAACGCGGTGAGCGCGACGCCCATGTCGGAGGGGTGGACGGCCACGCAGTGCTCGGAGGCGCCGAGAACGGCGTGGTTGTGGTGCTCCCCTTCGAGGGCGGAGCAGCCGCTGCCGGGTTCACGCTTGTTGCACGGCCGGCTGAGGTCGGTGAAGTAGCCGCAGCGGGTGCGCTGGAGCAGGTTGCCGCCGACGGTGGCCATGTTGCGCAGCTGGCCGGAGGCGCCGGCCAGGACGGCCTGGGTGAGCGCCGGGTAGCGGTCGCGGATCAGCGGGTGCGCGGCGAGATCGCTGTTGGTGACGGTCGCGCCGATGCGCACCGCGCCGTCCTCGCCGGTCTCGATCCCGTCGAGCGGGAGGGAGCGGACGTCGACGAGCCGGGTGGGGGTCTCGACGCCGTTCTTCATCAGGTCGACGAGGTTGGTGCCGCCGCCGAGGTAGCGGGCGTCCGGGTCGGCGTCGAGCAGGGCGACCGCGCCGGCGACGTCGTCGGCGCGCCGGTAGTCGAACTCCCTCATGCGGCGGTCCCCTCGGTGACGGCGGTGTCGGTGGACGCCTCGGCGGCGGCGCGGGCGACCGCTTCCGCCATCTGGCCGTAGGCGGCGCAACGGCAGAGGTTGCCGCTCATACGTTCCTTGATCTCCTCGGTGGTCAGGGGCGGCGGGCCGGCCTCGGTCCGTACGTCCGCGGTGACGGCGCTGGGCCAGCCGGCGGCGTGCTCCTCGATGACGGCGACCGCCGAACAGATCTGTCCGGGGGTGCAGAAGCCGCACTGGTAGCCGTCGAGGTCGAGGAAGGCCTGCTGCACCGGGTGCAGCCGGTCCCCCTCGGCGACGCCCTCCACGGTGGTGATCTCACGGTCCTCGGAGGCGACGGCCAGCTGGAGGCAGGAGACGGTGCGCCGGCCGTCGACGAGGACGGTGCAGGCGCCGCACTGCCCGTGGTCGCAGCCCTTCTTGGTGCCGGTCAGGTCGAGGCGGTCGCGCAGGGCGTCGAGCAGGGTGGTGCGGTGGTCGACGGTGAGCGAGTGTTTCTCGCCGTTGACGTTCAGGGTGACGGTGCTGGACGACGTGGGGGGCGTCATGGACGGCCTTCTTTCACGAATATCTCAGTCACGAAGATGCGGGAGGTAACGGAAAACTCGGGAGTCACGGATATGTGGGAGTCACGGCAATGCGGGGTCGCGGGAATCTGGGGGTCGCGGAATCGGGACAGCGGATGGGGTCGGGGCGCTGTGCGGAACGTGCGGTGTGCGGGATGGTGTGACGTGCGACGCCGTGCGGACGCGGCGGTGGCGCGGGGCATGCCGAAGGGCCGTCCCGTGCCGCCCGGCTCCGCCGATACGATGGACCGGAAGCGGACAGCTGTCCGTTACCGAGAACGTAGTGGACAGATGTCCGCTTATCAAGGACGGGTTTCGGACACGGCCCGGAAGGAGGACCGGTGGGTGAGCACAGCGGCGCGTCCCGGAGCGCGGAGACACCCCAGCGGGCGGACGCCCAGCGCAATCGCGAGCGCATCCTGGCCGTCGCGGTCACCGAGCTGACGCGGTCGGCGGACACCCCGCTGAGCGTGATCGCCAAGAAGGCGGGCGTCGGACAGGGCACGTTCTACCGGAACTTCCCCAGCCGTGAGGCGCTGGTCATGGAGATCTACCGGCACGAGATGCGGCAGGTCGCCGAGAGCGCGGACCAGCTGCTGTGCTGCCGTGAACCCGACCGGGCGCTGCGGGAGTGGATGGACCGGCTGGCCCGGTTCAGCATGACCAAGGCGGGTCTCGCGGACGCGATCCGGCAGGCCACCAGCTCCCCGGACGGCCCGGCGAAGCCGAAACCCGACACGCTGCTCCAGGCGGCGGACCGGCTGCTCCGGGCGTGCGAGGAGGCCGGGACGATCCGCCCCGGCGTGACCTCCGACGATCTGCTCCTCGCGATCGGCGGACTCTGGCAGCTCGACCCGGCGAGCGGCTGGCAGGAGCGGGCCGCCCGCCTGCTGGACCTCGTGATGGACGGGCTGCGGGTGGGGGCGCCGGGGCGGAAGGCGCCGGGCGCCTGACGCACGGCGGGCCACTGGCGGGAGGTCGGGCGAGGGGCGGCCGACGGCACGTCAGGCGAGGGCCGTCGGGGCGAGTTCGCGCAGTTCGCGGAGGGCCGCCGTGACGGCCGGGCGGGCGTGGCCGCCGGCGCGGGTGGCGGTGAGGAGCCTGCGGTGGGGGTCGCCCGCGCAGCGGACGCGGGTGATCGGCAGGTGCGGGGTGACGTGGGCGAGGCGCGGGATCAGGGCCACGCCGAGGCCGTAGGCCACGAGATGCGCCGTGGCGTTCCAGTCGCCGGCGTGGTGGACGACCTCCGGGGTGAAGCCGGCCGCGCCGCACGCGGCCAGCACCTGAAGCCGGCACGGGCTCTCCGGCACCGGGGCGATCCACGGCTCGTGCGCCGCCTCGGCCAGGTCGACGCGGTCCCGCCCGGCCAGCGCGTGGGCGTCCGGCACCACCAGGTCGAACGGGTCGTCCAGCAACGGCTGCTGGTCGAACCGCGTGTCGCTCATCGGCGGGTTGTGCGGGGTGGACTCCACCACCGCCAGATCGGCGGCGCCCTCGAAGAGCAGGTCGAAGATGGCCGGAACCACCGCCTCCGTGATCCGTACCGACAGCCGTGGGTGCCGCTCGCCGAGCCGGGCCGCCAACGGCGCGAGCAGCACGGAGACGGCCACCGGGAACCCGGTCACCCGCAGCACCCCGGCGGGGTCGCCGTGGTCGGCGCGCAGATCCAGCTCGGCCTGGTCCCAGCGGGCCTGGATGGCGTCGGCGTGCGCCAGCAGGCTCTCGGCGGCCGGGGTGAGGCGCACCCCGCGGCCCTGGGGTTCGAGCAGGTCGACGCCGAGGTCGCGGGCGAGCTGGCGGATCTGCTGAGAGGCGGCGGAGGGCGTGAAGTGCAGGGCGCGGGCGGCCGCGGTGACCGTGCCGTAGTGGGCGACCGCTCGCAGGACGTGGAGCCGGCGCAGGTCAATCATGAAGCCGAGGCTTCACGGTGGCGTGCACAAAGTCAACCTGGACGTGAACATAATCGACGGCTCATTCTTGAGGTGCCGCGACCGGCGGCAGGCACACGAGTCACGTGCAGCACGTGAGTTACCAAGGAGTCGCCATGACCAGCACGACCGGCGCCACGGGTACGACCGGCACCGCCTGCCCCTACTGCGGGTGGCCGGACCACGCCGAGCCGTTCCAGGTCGTCTCGCGGCACGCCACCGCGGCGGGCAGCACGGTGTGGACGCGCTGCGGATGCGGGTCGCTGCAGGTCCGCGCGGTGGACGAGCGGGGCATGCGCGTCATGTCGCGCAGCCGCCCCGCCGACGTACCGGCGCCGGGCGGGCGTTGACGCACCGGCGCGGCCGGGCGGGCGTTGACAGGCGGTTCGCCCCGGCCGTAGTCATGGCGTAGTGATCGCGTACCGGCCGGAGGCGGCCGGTGACCGGGGACCCGGGTGCGGGCGAGGAGGCGTGGACGTGCGGAGACTCCCCCTTTCCGGGGTGACGGTGGTGACCGTGGAGCAGGCGGTGGCCGCGCCCTACGCCACCCGGCAGCTGGCCGACCTCGGCGCCCGGGTCATCAAGGTGGAGCGGCCGGGCGAGGGCGACTTCGCCCGGCGCTACGACACCACCGTGCACGGCACGTCCAGCTACTTCGTGTGGATCAACCGCTCGAAGGAGTCCCTCACGCTCGACCTGAAGGACCCGCGCGGCCTGGACATCCTGCACGAACTGCTGGCGGACGCCGACGTGTTCGTGCAGAACCTCGCGCCGGGCGCGGCCGGCCGGCTCGGGCTGGGCGCCGAGGACCTGGCCCGCCGCCATCCGCGCCTGATCCCGTGCGCCGTCTCCGGCTGGGGCACCACGGGGCCGTGGGCCGACCGCAAGGCGTACGACCTGCTCGTGCAGTGCCAGACGGGTCTGGTGTCGCTCACCGGCACCCCCGAGGAAACCGCCCGTACGGGGATCTCCGTCGCCGACATCGCCGCCGGGATGTACGCCTACAGCGGTGTCCTCACCGCCCTCTACACCCGCGCCACCACCGGCGAGGTGCACCCGGTGGAGGTGTCCCTGTTCGAGGCGCTGGCGGAGTGGATGGGGCAGCCCGCCTCGTACACGCGGTACGGCGGCGCCCAGCCGCCCCGGATGGGCACGCAGCACGCGACGATCGCCCCGTACGGCACGTTCCGGGCGGCGGACGGGCGGGAGGTGCTGTTCTCCGTCCAGAACGAACGGGAGTGGGCGGCGCTGTGCCGGGAGTTCCTGGGCCGGCCGGATCTGACCGACGACCCGCGGTTCGCCACCGGTTCGCTCCGCGTGGCGCACCGGGACGAACTGAACGCGATCGTGGCGGACCGCTGCGCCCGCGACGACGCGGCGGACCTGCTGAAGGACCTCGAGGAGACCGGCATCGCCTGTACCGGGGTCAACGACGTCGCGGCGTTCCTGGACCACCCGGTGCTGGCGGCGCGTGGCCGGTGGCGGGAGGTCGGGGTGCCGGGCGGCACGGCTCAGGCGCTGCTCCCGCCCGCCGACCTCGCGGGCGTCCCGGCCCGTATGGACCCGGTGCCGGCGGTGGGCGAGCACACGGAGGCGATCCTGCGGGAGCTGGGCCGCACGCCGGAGGACATCGCGGCGCTGCGGGCGGACGAGGTGATCTGACCGCTCCGACGGGCTCGCCGGGGCCGGAGCTACAGCTGCTGCTGTTGCTGCTGTTGCTTCCGCGGCTGATGCCGGCGCAGCGCCTCCAGCACCTCCTCGTCCGTCAGCTGGTCGAACTCGTCGTACCACTGGCCGACGGCCATGAAGGCGGCCGGTTCTTGGAGGCTGATCAGCTCGTCGGTCTCGGAGCGGAGGGCGACGGCGCCCTCCGGGGAGGCGACCGGGACGGCCAGGACCAGGCGGGCGGGGCCGCGGGCGCGGAGGGCGCGCAGGGCGGCGCGGGCCGTGGAACCGGTGGCGAGGCCGTCGTCGACGACGACCACCGTGCGGCCGCGCGGGTCGGGTGCGGGCCTGCCCTGCCGGTAGAGCTGTTCGCGCCGGAGCAGTTCGGCGCGCTCCCGTTCGACGACGGGCGCGAGGTCGGCATGCGTCAGGCCGAGACCGCGCAGGGCCTCCTCGTCGTACACGGGGACGCCGTCGCCGGCCATGGCGCCGACGCCGTACTCCTCGTGGCGGGGGGCGCCGACCTTGCGGACGACGAGGACGTCGAGGGGCGCGCCCAGCGCCTCGGCGACCTCGGCGGCGACGGCGACGCCGCCGCGGGGCAGCGCCAGGACGAGGGGGTCGGGCAGGGCGCCGGCGTCCTGCCTCTCCCGCAGCCGCGCGGCCAGTTCGCGTCCGGCCTGCCGGCGATCACGGAACCGCATGACGATGCCCTCCTCCCGAGCGGTCACGACCTCGGTCGGCACCCGCGTACCCCTTCCCCGGGTGCGCGAAGCACCGCCGCGGGGCATGGGGGCGGCGCGCTCGGGCAGTCGTGGTGCATGGTCGGTGACACGAGTGACCCCGGGCAGGCGCCACGGCGGGACCGCAGCGGGCACCGTTCGGTGGCGCAGGAGGACGACGTACGCATCGAGGCCTGGGCGGCGAGCCGCGAGCACTGCCTGGCCGAGGCCGTGGTGGCGATGGTGGAGTGCTTCGCGGACGTGTCCGGTGTGAGACCGACCGGGGTGGACCGCATCCGGCTGGCCGAGACGAGCGACGACGACCTGCTGGCCGCGCTGCTCGACGAGATCCTGTACCGGCTGGAGGCGTACGGCCAGGTGCCGGTGGACGTGGAGGCCGACGAGGCCGAGGGCGGGTTGGACGTGCGGCTGGCGGTCGCGGGTCTGGCGGACGTGCGGGTCACCGGGGAGGTGCCGACGGACGTCGGCTGGGAGGACCTGCGGCTGTCGCCGGGACCGTACGGCTGGTCGTGCGCGGTGACCGTCGACGGGTGAGCCCGGTCGCCGCGCTCAGTGGGTCGGCGTCGCGCGGCTGATGTCGGCGAGCGCGGAGTGCGGGTCCTCCTCGGCGGCGAGGTCGCCGAGGCTGACCACGCCCACGGGGCAGCCGCCGTGCTCGACCACGGGCAGGCGCCGCACGGCGTGTTCCCGCATGAGCGCGACGGCGTGGTCGGTCGTGTCGTCCGGGTCGAGCGTCACCAGCGGCGGGCGGGTGCACAGCGACCCGACGGTCGTCGCCTCGGGATCGTGCCCCTCGGCGACGCCCCGCAGCACGATGTCACGGTCGGTGAGCACACCGAACAGATCGCAGTCGTAGGCGACGAGCACATCCCCGACATCCCGCTCCCGCATCAGCCGCGCCGCCTGCGACACGGAGGTCATCGGCTCCACGGAGGTGGTGTGCGCGGACATCACGTCACGTATGCGGGTGGTCATGACGACACCTCCCGGTGCGAGGTCGCGAACACGGGGCGCTACCGACGGACGTCCCGTCCGCTCTTCGAGTGACCCCCGTGCCAGCCGCGTAGCCCGCCCTGCGCCGGGTAAACCGGCTCGGTTTGCCCGACGCCGTTCCCGTCGGTTGGATGGGCCGGTTCCCCCGTGGTCGTCGGGGTGGG
>MUNG01000079.1 GCA_002154585.1 Streptomyces pseudogriseolus | reverse complement strand
AGAGGCGGCACGGCGGGGCCGCCGCGCCCGCGCCCCGCGCCGCCCCCGCCGTGCCGCCTCTCGTGGCCGCCGTGCCGCCCGGCGCCGTGTCCGGGGTCCCCTCCGCCGCCCTCGCGTCGGCCGGTCCGGCCGACGGCTTCGATATGGACGCCCCACCCTCGGGCATGTGCCCCTCCCTTTTCATGCCATCGGCTCCCTATGCTCTCAGCTCGTACGGAGTGCTCGGCGTCGACGACGATGTCATGGGAGCGCTTCCATGGACCTCGTCGACGATACGGCGAACGACACGATCAGGGTGGGACGGATGACAGAGCAGAAGGTGCGCTGGGGGATCCTGGCGACCGGCGGCATGGCCGCGACGTTCACGGCGGACCTGGTGGACATGCCCGACGCCGAGGTCGTCGCGGTGGCGTCCCGCTCGGTGGAGTCGGCCAAGACCTTCGCCGACCGGTTCGGCATCCCGCGCGCCTACGGCGACTGGGAGACGCTCGCGGCCGACGACAACCTCGACGTGGTCTACGTCGCCACACCGCACGCGGCGCACCGCGCGGCGGCCGGGATGATGCTGGAGGCCGGGCACCACGTGCTGTGCGAGAAGCCGTTCACGCTCAACGTGCGCGAGGCGGCCGAGCTGGTCACGGCGGCGCGGGACGGCGGGCGCTTCCTGATGGAGGCCATGTGGATGTACTGCCACCCGATGGTGCGCCGCCTCAAGGCGCTGGTCGCCGACGGCGCGATCGGCGAAGTACGGCACGTCCAGGCGGACTTCGGGCTGGCGGGCCCGTTCCCGGCCACGCACCGGCTGCGCGACCCCGCGCTCGGCGGCGGCGCGCTGCTGGACCTCGGGGTGTACCCGGTGTCGTTCGCCCAGCTGCTGCTCGGCGAGCCGTCGGACGTCGTGGCGCGGGCGATGCTCTCCGAGGAGGGCGTCGACCTCCAGACGGGGGCGCTGCTGTCCTGGGACAGCGGCGCCCTCGCCTCGGTGCACTGCTCCATCGTGGGCGGTACGGCCACCTCCGCGTCGGTGACCGGGTCGAAGGGGCGGATCGACGTGCCCGAGGGCTTCTTCTTCCCGGAGCGGTTCGTGCTGCACCGGGACGGGCGGGACGCCGAGGAGTTCGCCGCCGACCCGGCCGACGGCCCGCGCGGCAGCCTCAAGCACGAGGCGGCGGAGGTGATGCGGGCGTTGCGGGCCGGGGAGACGGAGTCGCCGGTGGTGCCGCTGGACGGCACCCTCGCCGTGATGCGGACGCTCGACGCGATCCGGGACCGCGTCGGCGTCCGCTACCCGGGCGAGGACGCGGACCCGGACCGCGCGGCGGTCACGCCGGCTTGAGTCCCGGGTGCCCCGCCTCCGTGACGAAGGAGGCGGCGGTGGTGAGCGGCGCGCCCTGCGTGGTGACGTGGGAGACCGTCTTGAAGTCGGCGCGCGCCTGCTCCCGGCCGAGCGTGACGGTCGTGTAGCCGCGCAGGCCGTTGTAGAACCGCATGTGCGGGTTGGCGGCGGTCATGGTCTCCCAGTTGGCGGGCTTCGCCGAGCCGTTGCCGCCGCTGGTGACCGAGGTGGTGACGATCTCGGTGCCCACGGTCTTCGAGCCGGGGTCGGAGAAGTCCCGCTTGATGTCGAAGCCGTAGTGGACGTGCACGTCGCCGGTGAGGACCATCAGGTTCTCCACACCGGCGGCCTGCGCGCCGGCCAGCACGCGCTCGCGGGAGGCCGGGTAGCCGTCCCAGGAGTCCATGGAGACCTTGGCGGGCGGGGTGGTCCTGTCCAGCCGCTGGGAGAAGGTGACCTGCTGCGGCACGACGTTCCACACCGCGTCGGAGCGGCGCCAGCCGTCGATCAGCCAGCGCTCCTGGGCGGCGCCGGTGAGGGTGCGCGAGGGGTCCTCGGACTCCGCGCCGGGGTACTGCCAGCCGTCGCCGTAGGCCTGGTTGGAGCGGTACTGCCGGGTGTCCAGCACGTCGAACTGGGCCAGCCGGCCCCAGTGCAGCCGCCGGTACAGCTTCAGGTCGGGACCCTCGGGGAGCTGGGGCCGGCGCAGCGGCATGTTCTCCCAGTAGGCGCGGTAGGCGGCGGCCCGGCGCAGCAGGAACTCCTCCGGCGGGACGCTGTTCTCGGGGGTGTCGTCGGCGTAGTTGTTCTCGGTCTCGTGGTCGTCCCAGGTGACGACGAAGGGGTGCGCGGCGTGCGCGGCCAGCAGGTCGGGGTCGGACTTGTAGAGGGCGTACCGCAGCCGGTAGTCCTCCAGCGTGACGGTCTCCCTGTTGAACAGCCCGGAGGGCAGGGTGCCGGCCGGGTAGGCGCGGGAGCCGGCGACGTCGTTCACGGCGTACTCGTAGAGGTAGTCGCCGAGGTGGAAGACGACGTCGAGGTCTTCCTGCGCGAGGTGCCGGTAGGCGGTGTAGTAGCCCTGGTCGTAGCGCTGGCAGGAGACGACGCCGAAGGTGAGGCCGGCGGCGCGGCTGCGGGCGGCGGGCGCGGTGCGGGTGCGGCCGGCGGGGCTGGTGAAGCGGCCCGCGCGGAAGCGGTAGTGGTAGACGCGGCCGGGGGCGAGCCCGCCGGCCTCGACGTGCACGGTGTGGTGGAACTCGGGGTGCGCGGTGGCCCTGCCGCGTCTGACGACGCTGCGGAAGCGGGCGTCGAGGGCGATCTCCCACTCGACGGTGACGCGGCGCGCGGGCAGCCCGCCGTCGGCCTGGTACGGGACGGGCGCGAGGCGGGTCCACAGGAGCACCGAGTCGGGGTGCGGGTCGCCGGAGGCGACGCCGAGGGTGAAGGGGTCGTCGGTGAGCCGCGCGCCGTCGAGTTCGGCGGCGGCCGCGGTGCCCGCGCCGGGCACGCCGACGGCGAAGGCGAGCGCGGCGGCGGCGCCGGTCGCGGTCAGGAAGCGGCGGCGGCCGATGTGACGTGCGGCGGCGCGGAGTTCGGGCGCGTGGGACGGGCGCGCCCCGGATGTCGTCGGGTCCTGCGGGTCCTGCGTCATCGGTCCTCCCCTGGCGGACATGTGGGTGCGGGAGGAATTGCAGTGGCCGGGAACGACGCGGCATTGACGCGCACACAGCATCCGGATGACGGTCGCATGAGGTCCGTATGGCGAACCCTCCCGTACGCTGCGGGCCCATGAACGCCGAGGAAACGAACGGACGGACCGGGCGGACCGGGGTCGCGGTGGTCACCGGGGCGGGCTCCGGCATCGGACGCGCGGTGACCCGTGAACTGCTGCGCGGGGGCTGGTCGGTGGTGCTGGCGGGGCGCAGGGCTCAGGCGCTGGAGGAGACGGCGGAGGAGGCCGGCGGGGACACCCTGATCGTGCCGACGGACGTGTCACGACCGGCGGACGTGGAGGCGCTGTTCGCGGCGACGGTCGGGCGCTTCGGCCGGGTGGACCTGCTGTTCAACAACGCCGGTACGTCGGGGCCCGGCGGAGTGCCGGTGGAGGAACTGCCGTACGAGGCGTGGCGGCACGTGGTGGACACCAACCTCAACGGGGCGTTCCTGTGCGCGCAGGCCGCGTACCGGCAGATGAAGGGGCAGTCCCCGCAGGGCGGCCGGATCATCAACAACGGCTCGGTCTCGGCGCACGTCCCACGCCCCCGCTCGGTCGCCTACACGGCCACCAAGCACGCGCTGACCGGCCTGACCAAGTCCCTCGCGCTGGACGGGCGTCCGTACCGGATCGCGGTGAGCCAGATCGACATCGGCAACGCGGCGACGGAGATGACGGAGCGCATGCGGGCCGGAGTGCTCCAGGCCAACGGGGAGATCGCGCCGGAGCCGGTGATGGACGTCGCGGACGTGGCGCGCACGGTGCGGCACATGGCGGAGCTGCCGCTGGAGGCGAACGTGCAGTTCGCGACGGTGCTGGCGACGGGGATGCCGTACGTGGGACGGGGCTGAGGCGTCACGCCCCGTCGGCGAACCGTGATCCCCACAATCGGAATTAACGCATCCGACCCATTGCGGCCGGTGGTGGATCTATGCTCAACTCGTCTCCACCAAAGCTTCACAGTTGAGGCAGCGGCCTTCCGTCGAGCCACATCCAGGGGGGAGGCGGCAGCCGTTCCACACCGCCGGCTGGGGGTGGGCCCGCGCGGGACCGCGGGTGCACACCGGCGGGTGGAACGGCTGCCGCACCGGCACTCCGGTGCGGGTCCGGCTTCCGCGCTCAGACGCCGAGCCTGCGCGTGAGCGCACGGTGCCACAGCAGCAGGGCGGCCCCCGTGGCCAGGGCCGCGGCGCCCAGGGCGAGGAAGTAGCCCGCGCCCGGCACCCGGTCGCCCGACACCTTCAGCGCGTTGCCCCCGACACCTCCGCCGAGTGCCCCGGAGAGCCAGAACAGGGCCACCATCTGACTGGTGAACGTGGCCGGCGCGAGCGCGGTGGTGGCGCTCATCCCGACCGGCGCGAAGGACACCTCGCCGGCGGCCAGGAGCAGGAACGCCAGCAGCAGCCAGAGCGGCGACACCAGCTCCCCGTCGCCCCCGAGCGTCGCGGCCAGCGCCATCACCAGGTAGGCGGCCGCCGTGGCGCCCATGCCGATCGCGTACTTGGCGGCCGTGGGCAGACGGTTCCCCGCACGCGTCCACAGCCAGGCGAACACCGGCGCCAGCGCCAGGACGAACAGCGGGATCGCCGCCTGGAACCAACTGGCGGGCACCGTACGGCCGAACAGCTCGCGGTCGGTGGCGTGCCTGGCGAACAGCGCGAACGCCGAGCCGCCCTGGAGGAACAGCGCCCAGAAGACGGCGGAGGCCAGGAACAGCCAGATGTAGGTGCGCACCCGGAGCCGCTCGCCGGCCGAGAGCAGGGGGTTGCGCAGCAGCCGCCAGAAACAGGTGACCGGCAGAACCACGCACAGGAGACCGACCAGCGCCATGAGGTGGGCGACACGGAAGGCGCCGGCCGCGGCGTCCACGGCGTACACGGTGACGACCGGCGCGGTCAGCGCGAGGGTGACGCGCAGGACGCGCCGACGCTGCTCAGGGGTGGCGGACCGCTCGGGGGCGCGTCCCGTGTCGCCGAAGTGCCGTGCTCCGCGCACGAACTGGGCGAGTCCGAGCGCCATGCCGAGGGCGGCGACGCCGAAGCCGAGATGCCAGTCGACGCCCTCGCCGAGCGCGCCCACGACGACCGGTGCGAGCAGGGCGCTCACCTGGACGCTCATGTAGAAGACGGCGAAGCCGGCGTCGCGCCCCGCCCGGTCCTCGCGGTCGTAGAAGGCGCTGAGCAGGCCGGCCATGTTGGGCTTGAGCAGGCCGGTGCCGCAGGCGATGAGGAAGAGGCCGGGGTACAGGGCCCAGTCCACCGGCACGGCGATGGAGCCGTGCCCGAGCGCGATCAGCACACCTCCGTGCAGCACGGCGCGGCGCGCGCCGAGGACACGGTCGCCGATCCAGCCGCCGGGGACGGAGGCAAGGAACACGGAGGCCATGTACAGGCCGTACAGCAGGGAGGCGTCGCCGGCGGACATGCCGAGTCCGCNNGGACCCCGGTGCGCGTCCGCGGGGCCGTCTCGCCGGCGGGGGTGTCGGTCCGCCGGTCGGCGGCGGGTGGTCGGATCGGGGCGGCCATCGCGCTCCTCCGTGGGACGGTCGGCGGGAGTGCGCGGCGCCCGG
>MUNG01000078.1 GCA_002154585.1 Streptomyces pseudogriseolus | reverse complement strand
CTCTCCGCGGACCGCCCCGCCTCCCGGCGGCCGGGCGGCGGGGCGGTCCGCGGAGAGAGGGGACGGCATGACGCACTCCGATGCGGGACGGTACGGCCTTCGGGCGGGCGGAGGGACCGTTACGACTGTGGCACAGCCCGCCACGCCCTGTAAGGGATTCGGCAACACACGATAAGGTGGTGCCATTGGCATATGCCACCGTCTTCACGGAGTTACCGCGAGGTAGTCACCTGGTGTCCGCCGGACGCCCCAACATCCATGGTACGCAAGTGAACTGACGAGGTGTCAGCCGGTTCTCGCCGGTCCACTCACCTGTTCGAAACTCGGGTTTCCGTTCGAAGGCGGTGTGCGGTGTCCGGTCCGCGTTCCGCCCCCGCCCGTCAGTAGCGCAGCACCGCCGCCATGCCCTGCGCGTCCCCGAGCGCGCCGTCCGGCACGAACCGCACGTCGGCGCCCGTCTCCAGGCACTGCTCGACGATCTCGTCGACGATGTCCTCGCGGGTGTCGAGGTCGCCGTCCTCGGCGACGATCAGATGCTCGCCGTCGTCGCGCACCGTGATCCGGTAGTTCTCCTCGACCGCGAGCAGCCGGATCCGCCCCTCGCGGGCGCTCTGCCACAGCTCGTCGACGCCGGCCGCGAACTCCTTGCGGCTGCGGGCGTTCTCCAGCGCCCGCGCCACCTCCTCGGCGCGCTTGCCGTCCTGCTCCTCGAGCACCGGCCGCACCGCCTGCCACACCATCTCCGGTGTGCCCTGGGCCAGTCCGCCGTGCGGCACCTGCACGGCGTCCTTGCAGGCGCCGCCGAACTCGCACAGCAGCGACAGCGCCGCCGGCTCGCCGGTGACGTACAGCGGCCTCGGGTGGGCGCGCACCAGGGACGTCAGCGCCGTGGCCGCCTCCTTCAGGAAGCGGCGGGTGTCCTCGTCGCGGTAGCTGCTGGGCTGGTCGCCGACCCGCATCTCCCGCTCCGGGTCGAAGTTGGGCTCCTCGCGGACCAGCGGGAAGCCGCCGGTCCGCTCCTCCGACACCCGGTCCTGGCCGCCGCTCCACAGCGTGGCCCGGTCGGCGGCGACGGACAGCACCCAGAACGGACGCTCCGCCGTCTGCGCGGAGACCAGGTTGCGGGTCAGAAAGGTGTCCGAGAGCACCACACGCTCCGGGACGCTGCGCGCCAGCGACCACACCTGGTGCTCGCCCGGGGCGGCGAAGATGACCAGACCGTCCTCGGCGTGCGCGAGATCGACCTCGGCCAGGGCCCGGTCCAGCTGGGCGGCCACGTCGGCGCGGCGCTCCCGGGGGACCGCGGGATCGGACTCCAGCTTCTTCTTCGCCTCGGCCACCATCGTGCGCAGCCGCACCGCGTCCTCGGTGCTCAGCGGGTCGCGGCGGTGGGTCGGCGTCAGCACCGACACCGCCGGATAGGGGCGCGGCCGGCGGAGTTCGGCAAGGGCGGAGGGACTCAGATCGTGCTCCATGACAGCACCATAGGGCGGAATCCGCGGTAGGGCATTCGGGGCAAAGCGCCCGCCGGGCGGGCGACGGTCCGGCGGGCCGCGGGTGCACGCTGGTGGGGGAGGTGACCGCCGATGGCGCGCTTGGTCGTGGAGCGGGACGCGGACGGGGGGACCGTCGTCGTCCGGCTGGCGTGGTGGGAGGCGCTGCTCGCCCGCCGCCGCGTGGTGCGGGTACCGCGGGCGTGGGTGGCGGCGACCGGGGTGGAGCCCGACTGGTGGCGCGCGATGCGCGGCACACCGGTCGTCGGGCGCTGCCGGCCGGGGCGGTTCTGCGTGGGGGAGCGGGAGCACGTGCGGGGCCGCGACTTCGTCGCCGTACGGGCGGGCGTCCCGGTGCTGGTCCTGGACCTCAGGCCCGCGGCGCCGTTCGCGCGGCTCGCGGTGTCCGTGCCGGACGCGGGGGAGGCCGCCAGGGCGCTGCGGCCCGGCGGGGACGCGGAGGAGGAGAGCGGTCCGGAGGCGGCCTCCGGGTAGCGGGGGCGTACGGCTGGAGGGGGGTGGGGTCAGATCCGGTCCTCGTCCTCCGCGCCGCACGAACTGCCGCTCGGCGGCAGGGAACCGTAGAGCAGGAAGTCGTCGATCGTGCGGTGGACGCAGTCCGACGAACCGTAGCCCGTGTGGCCCTCGCCACGGTTGTCCAGCACCACGGCCGACGGGCCCAGCCGCTTCGCCGTCTGCTCGGTCCACAGGTACGGGGTGGCCGGGTCGCCGCGGGTGCCGACCAGCAGCATCTTCGGGGTGTCGAGGTCCTTGACCTTCTCCCGGATGTAGTCGGTCCCCTTCGGGCGGCCGTGGCACAGCACCACCTGTGCCAGCCGGTACGGCCCGAACACCGGCGAGGCCTCCTCGTACGCGGCGCGCATGCGGGACAGATCCCTGATGAGCCGCTCCTCGTCCGGACGGTCGGGGTCGTCCGCGCAGTTCACCGCCATCAGCGCCGCCGGGAGGTTGTCCAGCGGCACGTCCTCCTCGTCGGCGAGCGGCTCGTCGTCGCGCGGCTTCCCGGCGGGCCGCTCGTCCGCGGGCGGCGGGGCGGGCGCGGGGGACATCCCGCCGGACGCGAGGGCCTCCACGCCGCTCGTGTCGCCCTCCTCCGTCAGCTGGGCGAGCGCCCGTTGCAGCACCGGCCACATCTCCTTGGTGTAGAGGCCCTGCGCGATCGCGCCGGCCAGGTCCTGGCCGGTGAACTCGTAGCCGAAGTCGGTCGGCACCGGGGTGTCGTCGAGGGAGCGGACCAGGTCCACGACCTGCTCGCGGGCGGTGCGCGCGTCCTGCCCGAACGGGCAGGCGAGCTCCTCCGTGCACCAGGTGAGGAAGTTGTCCAGCGCCCTCTGCTGCCCCCGCGCGCCGGCCAGCCCCTGCTCGGCCAGCGGCTCGGTCAGCGTGTCCACGCCGTCCAGCGCCATCCGGCCGACCTTGTCGGGGTACCGGGCCGCGTACACCGCGCCGAGCCGGGTTCCGTAGGAGAAGCCCAGGTAGTTGAGCTTCTTGTCGCCCAGCGCCTGGCGCATCACGTCCAGGTCGCGGGCCACGTCCACGGTGCCCATGTGGGCGAGGACCGGCCCGGAGTGCTTCTCGCACTCGGCCGCCACCTCGCGCAACTGCCGCAGCGCGTCCCGGGGATCGCCCGTCCCCTCGCCGCCGGTCGCCTCCAGCGCACGGCTGGTGGCGTCGGCCCCGCAGCTCACCGGGGAGGAACGGCCGACGCCGCGCGGGTCGAACGACACCACGTCGTAGTCGTCGGTCAGACCGAGGAAGTCCTCGCGGCCGAAGGCCAGGCCCTGCACCCCGGAGCCGCCCGGACCGCCGAAGTTCAGCACCACCGAGCCGCGCGGGTCGCCGGAGGACGCGCGGTAGCGGGCGAGCGCCAGCTCCAGGGTGCCCTTGCCGGGGTCGGCGTAGTCGAGCGGCACGGTGACCGTCCCGCACTGGAGGTCCTTCGGCAGTTCGGTGCCCTCGCAGGCGGCCCATTCGATCCTCTGGTCGTAGAACCGGCCCAGGTCGGGCTCGTCACTCCCGGTGGCCGCCAGGCCCGTCGCCAGCAGGACCAGTCCGACGGCCCCGGCCGCCGCGCCGCGCCGGAAGGAGGGCGGCAGCCCGTCGGCCTGGTGACCGCCCCGGAGTCGCTCGGACAGCTCGCCCAGCATCGAAGCCTCCCAAGGCGCCCCGACCGGCGCCCTCGCCCACCATAAGCGGGCCCTGCCGAGCCCGCCCGTCGGCCGTGGGGCGCCGGCGACGCACCCGCGTCCGTGCGTGCGTGCACCGTGAGTTCGACGGTCTTTGCCCGGCGTTCGAGCCCTGGGGCCCCCTATGGGGTGAACCGGCTGCGGCATACGGGGGAGCCATAACCCGGATGCCGCGTCCGCGTTCTATCCGGTGGCGGGCGAACGCTCGCGACCAAGTCTGACCAAGTCTGGAAGGGCAGGGAACCTATGCGAAGGGTTACCCGAAACGGTGTGATCGCCGTCGCCGCCGCGTCCGGCGCGATGGCCGTGGCGATGCCGGCGTACGCCGATTCCGGGGCGGAGGGCGTCGCGGCCGGATCGCCCGGAGCGGTGTCCGGGAACAGCGTTCAGCTCCCGGTGCACGTCCCGGTCAACGTGTGCGGGAACACGGTGAACGTGGTGGGCCTCCTCAACCCCGCCGCGGGCAACACCTGCGTCAACGAGGACGCACGGCACGAGGACGCGTCGCACGGCGCCTCCGGCTCCTCGAAGGGCGCGTCCGACACGTCCGGGACGTCCGGCGCGTCCGGTGCCTCGGCCGAGGGCGACGCGCACGGCTCGCCGGGCCTGCTGTCCGGCAACGGCGTGCAACTGCCGGTGCACGTCCCGGTCAACGTGACGGGGAACAGCGTGAACGTGGTCGGCATCGGCAACCCCGCGACGGACAACAGCTCCGCCAACACCCCCGGTGAGCGCCCCGAGCCGGCACCCGAGCGCACCGTACCGGCGCACACGCTGCCCGCCCCGGCACCGCACGACGCGGCCCCCGCCGAGCAGGTCGCGCTCGCCGAGACCGGCGCCGACCACACGGCCCCGGTGCTCGCCACCGGCGCCGCGCTGTTCCTCGGCGGAGTCGCCCTGTACCGCCGCGCCCGGCTCCGCGCGGGCGTCTGACCACGCCGCGCCCGCACGGGCGCCCGACGGCCCCGCGCCCCGGCGGAACCGCTCCTTCGCCTCCCGCGGGTCGGTCCGGGTTCCGCCGCGGGGCCCGTCCGGCTACGGACGCCCCGGCCCGGACGGGTTCCTCCGCCCAGGGCCCGTCCGGGTTTTGCTGCGGCTGGCCGGGTGTGCCATTCGTCCGGGGTGGGGACGGGTTCCTCCGCCTCCGGGCCCGCCCGGGTTCCGCCTCGGCCGGCCGGCCGTGCCAGGACGCGGACATGCACCGGTTGAGGGCGCGCGGCCGAAGGGCCTCCCGCTGGTCGCGCCCCCCACGGGTCCGCCCTGTGGGTCGGACCCGGGCGGGGCGGCCGGGCGGGCCGCGTCAGTCGCGACCCCGATGGAACCGCCGGTGCAACGCCGCGATTGCTTCGGTCAGTTCGGGCACCGGCCCGTCCACGGTGACTCCCGGGGCGATGGCGGACACCGGCAGGGGCCGCACGGGCGGCGCGGGCACGCCCAGTTCCGCCAGCCAGGACGTCAGCTGCTCCGACGAGGCGACGTACACGATGCGTCCGAGGCCCACCCAGGCGTGGGCGGCGGCGCACATCGGGCAGTGCTCGCCCGAGGTGTAGACGGTGGCCGCGGCCCGCTCCCCGGGCGTCAGATGCGCCGCCGCCCAGCGGGCCAGCTCGAACTCGGGGTGCCGGGTGCGGTCGCCGGACGCCACCCGGTTGTGGTCCTCGGCGAGCACGGTGCCGTCCCCGGACACCAGCACGGAGCCGAACGGCTCGTCGCCCGCGTCCAGCGCCTCGGCGGCGAGCTCCACGCAGCGCCGCAGGTACGGCAGTTCGTCGTCCCGTACAGCCATGACCCTCGTCCCGTCCCTCCGGCCGTCTTTCCGGCGGCATGATCGGCGGCCACCTTAATCCGTTGCCGCCGCGACCGCCGGGTGATGCACTCCCGGCATGCCACCCACCACCGCACCGGCCGCCGCCCTGCTCGCCCTCTACGACCGTGAGGTGCGGCGGGGCGCCCGCCCCGAGGGCCCCGACGACGTCGTCGAACGCGTGGGCAGGGTGGTGCGCCGCACCGCCCCCGCGCACGGCTGGAACGGAGTCGTCTGGTCCGGCTTCACCTCGGCCGACGAGGCGGACACGGCGATCGCCGACCAGATCGCGCACTACACCTCCCGGGGCCTGTCCTTCGAGTGGAAGCTGTACGCCCACGACGCCCCGGCGGACCTGGGCAGGCGTCTCGTGGCGGCCGGCTTCACGCCCGGGCCGGACGAGACGCTGATGGTGACGGAGATCGACGAGGCGGCCCTGACCGCGGCTGTCCCGGACGGCGTACGCCTCGTCCCGGTCACCGACCCGGCCGGTGCCGACCAGGTCGCCGAGGTGCACGAACGCGCCTTCGGCGACGACGCGTCCGGCCTCCGCCGCCTCCTGCTCGACGCCCTGACAGCCACCCCGGACACGGTCGTGGCCGTCGTCGCGCTCGCCGGCGACGTCCCGGTGAGCGCGGCCCGCATGGAACTGACCCCGGGGACGAGTTTCGCCGGTCTCTGGGGCGGCGGCACGGTACCGGAGTGGCGGGGCCACGGCGTCTACCGGTCGCTGATCGCCCACCGGGCCCGCATCGCCGCCGCCCGCGGCTACCGCCACCTGCACGTGGACGCGTCGCCCCGGAGCCGCCCGATCCTGCGACGCCTGGGCTTCACGGAACTGACGGTGACGACGCCGTACGTGTACGAGCCGGCCCGGGCCCGGTAGGCGCGAGGGAGCGGCGCACGCGGGACGGCACACGCGGGACGGCGCACGCGGGACGGCGCACGTCCACGAAAGGACCGGCCCGCGAGGTGCTGCGGACCGGCCGGAGGGGGAGAGGGAGGGAGTCCTCGTGAGTCCTCGGGCCCCCTATGACGATTTGGATGCCGCCCTGGCCGCCGTGGCGGCGCAGGCGGTGCCCAGGATCACGGCGAGTGCGCCGATGACGACGTTGTTCCAGATCACGCCGGCGTCAGGATCGGTGCCGACGACCCATGGAGAGATGATCATCCAGATGCCCAGCGCGCACATGGCTCCGCTGAGGCCGTACATGCGCGAGGGGGCCGCCGTGAACCCGAGGGCGAGCAGACCGATCGCGATGCCGATGATCAGGTTGTGCGTCACGAGCGGCGGCTGGCTCGTCGTGTAGTGAAGGATCCACGGTGACACCGCGCAGTAGAGACCGAGCAGGAACACCGGCCCGTCCACGAAAGCCACGTCACGGCTGCCGAGGACGCGCTCGTAGCGTGCCCGCATCTCCGGTGCATCGGGATGGCCGGCGAGATCTCCACGCTGGTGTGAGACGTTGGCCATGGTCGTCTCCTTTGACTAGCAGGCCTGACCGCGTCTGGGTGCGGTGTGCGGTAAGCGCCGCGTACGTACCATTGTGCGCTTATTCCCCCTTTATGTGTAGTCGGGCGGCGGCCTCCCGGACCGCCCGTGCGGCGGCGCGCGCCGGGGTGGGCCGCCGGTGCCGCCGCCGGGTCGACGCGTATGCGCCATCGTGACTGGTCTAAACCCTTGACTGGTACAGACCAAAGCGCTTGAGTGTGCTCCACACCCCCCACCACGGCCGCGCCCACGCCGTGACCGGCCCCGCCGGCGCGTGCGGGCGAGGCCTCGCCCCGGCATGTCCTCGTCGCGGGAGCGGCCGTGTTCCGTGAAGGAGTTGATCCCTTGTCGAGACGCCGTATCGCCGCCGTGACCGCCGCCCTCGTGCTCGCCGGCAGCGCCCCGCTGCTGCTGCCCGCCGCGGCCACGACCGCCTCGGCCGCCACTGCGGCCGCGTGTTCCAGCTACCCCGCCTGGGTGGCCGGACAGTGGTACGAGGCGGGTGCCGTCGTCCGCTACACCGACGGCAAGACCTACATCGCCGAGCACGCCAACCCGGGCTACGACCCGATCATCAGCACCTGGTACTGGGAGCCCTACGCCTGTGACAACGGGCCCGGGACGCCCGTCGGGAACTTCGTCGTGACCGAGGCGCAGTTCAACCAGATGTTCCCGAACCGGAACCCGTTCTACACGTACAGCGGCCTCACCGCCGCGCTCAGTGCCTACCCCGGCTTCGCCAACACCGGCAGTGACACGGTGAAGAAGCAGGAGGCCGCCGCCTTCCTCGCCAACGTCAGCCACGAGACCGGCGGTCTGGTGCACGTGGTGGAGCAGAACCAGGCCAACTACCCGCACTACTGCGACTGGAGCCAGCCGTACGGCTGCCCGGCCGGCCAGGCCGCCTACTACGGGCGCGGCCCCATCCAGCTGAGCTGGAACTTCAACTACAAGGCCGCCGGTGACGCGTTGGGCATCGACCTGCTGGGCAACCCCTGGCTGGTGCAGAACGACGCGGCCGTGGCCTGGAAGACCGCCCTCTGGTACTGGAACACCCAGTCCGGCCCGGGCAGCATGACCCCGCACGCCGCCATGGTGAACGGGGCCGGCTTCGGCCAGACGATCCGCAGCATCAACGGCTCCCTGGAGTGCGACGGCAGGAACCCGGCGCAGGTCCAGAGCCGGGTGACGAAGTACCAGCAGTTCACCCAGATTCTGGGGACCACCCCCGGCGGCAACCTGTACTGCTGACGCGAACGGCTCCGCATGGTGTCATGCACCTGACCTAACTCCGGGCGGGCCGCGTCCTCGTGGGCACGGCCCGCCCGCACGGACGAAGGGAACCGCATGCGCACCCCCCGCGCCCTGCTCGCCGCCGCCGTCACCGCCGTCACGGCCGCCGCGCTCGCCGCGGCGACCGTGACACCCGCGCCCGCCGCGGGCGCCGATGCCGTGCCGCCGTCCGGCACGTACTACGTCCAGTCCGCCGTCACCGGCCTCAACGCCGCCGACGTCTCCGGCACGGTCGAACAGCACCGCCCGCGCGGCAACGAGGACCGCCAGCAGTGGACCCTGCGCCCCGACGGTGACGGACACCTGCTGGAGAGCGCCGACAGCCCCGGCGTCTGCCTCGGACGGGCGGGCGACCAGGCCCGTACCGTCTCCTGCGCGGCCGCCGAGGCGCGCTGGCGGATCACCCCGCTCGGCGCCGACCGGTACGCGCTCGCCGCCCCCGGCACCGACCGGCGCCTCGCCGTCGCGCCCAAGCCCGCCGGCGCCGTCCACCCCGCCCCGCTGACCGTCGCGAGCGGCGTGGGCGACCTCGCCGCCTGGTACCTCACCCCGGCCGACGCGCCCGGCGGCCCGATGCCGCCGCGGGAGCGGCGCACCCTCGACCAGGTCACGTTCCTCACCGCCCACAACGCCTACGCGAACGGCGTCGACGGCGGCTTCGCCCCGCCCTTCGTCGACCTCTTCCCCAACCAGAACCGGGGCATCCAGCAGCAACTCGCCGACGGCGTACGCGGCTTCATGCTGGACATCCACCAGACGCCGGACGGCGCCATCCTCTGCCACAACAGCTGCACCCTGGTGCGCAGACCCGTCGCCCTGTGGGTCGACCTCCAGCGCATCGTCGACTTCCTGCGCGCCCACCCCGACGAGTTCGTCACCGTCTTCCTGGAGGACTACGTCGACCCGGGCGTGCTGCGCGCCGAACTCGACCGCGTGCAAGGGCTGTCGGACGTGCTGTACCGCCCGGACCGCACCGGGGTGCGGGAGAACGGCTGGCCCACGATGGGCGAACTGGCCGCCGACGGACACCGGTTGCTGATCTTCACCGACCACAGCCGGGACGCGGACCGCTCCGCCGGTCTGACGCGGGACGCCTTCGGCGTGATGTACCAGCGGGAGTGGACCGTCGAGAACCACTGGTCCATGGGGCCGGGCATCGGCTCCTCCGACTGGTCCTGCTACAGCCGCTGGTACGACGCGAACACCACGATCCCGCTGACCCGCACCGAACCCGGCTTCCGCCCCCTCTTCGTCATGAACCACTTCCGTGACGCCGCCGTCGCCTCCACCGCCGCCACCGACAACGCCAAGCTCGCCGACCGCGCCCGCCGTTTCTGCCAGCCGGCCGCCCGCAAGAAGCCCACCTATCTCGCCGTCGACCGCTACGACCTGGGCAGCCCCACGGCCGCCGTCGACGCGCTGAACACCTATACCTACCCGTAGCACCCGCAGCGCCTGTCCGTCGGCAGGTCAAGGCCGCCCCGGAACGGCCACCGGGGCGGGACTGGCGTTCCCGGCAGTTTTACGTATAACCTCTCCGGTCAACCCCTGCGAGAAGGTGACGATGAGACGCATTGCCCTGGTCACCCTCGTCGTCCACGACTACGACGAGGCGATCCGCTTCTACACCGAGGCCCTCGGCTTCCGGCTCATCGAGGACGCTCCCCGGCCGGACGGCGGCCGCTGGGTCGTCGTCGAGCCCGGCGCCGGGAACGCCGGCGCCGCCCTGCTGCTGGCCCGCGCCGCGAACGAGGAGCAGCGGGCCCGGGTGGGCGACCAGACCGGCGGACGCGTGGGCTTCTTCCTGCACACCGACGACTTCGCCCGCGACCAGGCCCGCATGACCGCCGCCGGGGTGACCTTCCTGGAGGAGCCGCGCCACGAGCCGTACGGCTCGGTGGCCGTCTTCCAGGACCTCTACGGCAACCGCTGGGACCTGCTCCAGCCCGCCGCCTGAACCACCGCGATCCACCCCGATCCGCCGCGCTTCACTGCGATTTACTGCGATTCACCACACCGAACCACACGCCGAGGAACCGCCCGCCATGTCATCTACGCGCATAGACGCCGACACGATCCGCCGCCTCCCCAAGGCGGTCCTGCACGACCACCTCGACGGCGGCCTGCGGCCCGCCACGGTCGTGGAGCTGGCCGAGTCCGTCGGGCACACGCTGCCCACCACCGACCCGGACGAGCTCGCCGCCTGGTACGTGGAGGCCGCGAACTCCGGCGACCTGGTCCGCTACATCGCCACCTTCGAGCACACCCTCGCCGTGATGCAGACCCGCGAGGGCCTGCTGCGCACCGCCGAGGAGTACGTCCTGGACCTCGCCGCCGACGGCGTCGTCTACGGCGAGGTCCGCTACGCCCCCGAGCTGAACACCCGCGGCGGGCTGACCATGCGCGAGGTCGTCGAGACCGTCCAGGAGGGCCTCGCCGCCGGCATGGCCAAGGCGGCCGCCGCCGGCACGCCAGTCCGGGTCGGCACGCTGCTGTGCGGCATGCGGATGTTCGACCGGGTCCGCGAGGCCGCGGACCTGGCCGTCGCCTTCCGGGACGCCGGCGTCGTCGGCTTCGACATCGCCGGCGCCGAGGACGGCTTCCCGGCCGCCGACCACCTCGCCGCCTTCGAGTATCTGCGCCGCGAGAGCGTGCCGTTCACCGTCCACGCCGGCGAGGCCCACGGACTGCCCAGCATCCACCAGGCCGTCCAGGTGTGCGGCGCCCAGCGCGTCGGACACGGCGTGCGCCTCACCGAGGGCATCCCGGACCTCGAGGGCGGCAAGCTCGGCCGGCTCGCCTCCTGGATCCGCGACCGCCGCATCGCCCTGGAGATGTGCCCCACCTCCAACCTCCAGACCGGCGCCGCGACCTCGATCGCCGAGCACCCGATCACCCCGCTGAAGGACCTCGGCTTCCGCGTCACCGTCAACACCGACAACCGTCTGGTCTCCGGCACCACCATGACCCGCGAGATGACCCTGCTGGTGGAGCAGGCCGGCTGGAGCGCCGAGGACCTGCGCACGGTCACCCTGAACGCCGTGAAGAGCGCGTTCCTGCCGTACGACGAGCGCGTCGCGCTGATCCGGGACGTCGTCCTGCCGGGTTACGACGCCGCGCTCTGAAGCAGCCCGCGGGCGTAGGCGGCCTGTCCGACGTGCTGGAGGTCGTCGGACAGGACGCTGACCAGCCGTACGCCGAGGGTGACCGGCGGGTCCCAGTTCTCGTCGACGACGCGTTCCAGGTCCTTCGCGGTGAGCGACTTCAGCGCGTCCAGGGTCTGCGCGTGCACGGCGTCGTGATAGCCAATCAGCAGGTCGGGGGAGCCGACGCGCACCTTGGCGACCTGCGCCGGGGAGTGCCCGAACCCGGTCGAGCCGCGCGGCAGGCCGAGATCGAACCGCTTGTCCCAGCCCTCGGCCCGCCACACCTGCTCCAGGCCGAAGGCGTCGGCGACATGGTCGTCCTGGATCCGGGTGAGGTGCCACACCAGCCACGCGATGCTGTTGGCCTCCGGCGTGGGCCGCGCGGCGAGCTCGTCGGGGCCGAGGCCCCCGACGGCGGCGTGGACCTCTTCGCGGACGCGGCCGTAGCCGTCGATGAGGATGTCCTTGGCATGCATGCCTCCAGACTCGCTCACCTTCCGGCGTCACGCGCCCCCGGTGTCCAGCAGCTCCATCAGCGCCCGCGCCGCCGGACTCGTGGCGCGCGGCGACGGCACCAGCGCCACCGTCTCGTACGCCGCCTCGCCGGTGTCCTTCAGCGGCAGGTCGGTGAGCGAGGGCCGCTTGTGGCGGAAGTGCCGCGGCACCACCGCGACGCCCAGGTTCTCGTCGACCAGGTCGAGCAGGCTGTGCACGTCGTTCACCTCCAGCGCCACCGTGCGCCGTACGCCCGCGAGCGCGAACGCCGCGTCGGTGGCCCGGCGCGGCCCCCAGTCCGGGTGGAAGTCGACGAACACCTCGTCGGCCAGGTCCCGCGGGGTGACGGGCGCTCCGGCGCGGGCGAGCCGGTGGTCGGGGTGGCACAGCACCGTCATCGGCTCGCCGGTCAGCGGCACGGTACGCAGCTGGTCCGGGTCGGCGTCGGTGCGGTAGGCGAAGGCGAGGTCGAGCCGTCCGGCCGCGACCTCCTCGGCGAGCGCGGCCGAGCCCCACTGCCGCAGCCGTATCTCCACGTCCGGGTGGCGCCGCCGGAACGCGGCGAGCAGCTCCGCCACGTTCACCCCGGCGATGCACTGCTCCGTCCCCACCGCGAGGGTGCCGCGCAGCACCCCCTGCACCGCGGCCACCGCCTCGTGCGCGGCCCGCACCTGTGCCAGGATGCGTTCGGCCTCCGCGAGCAGCGCCCGCCCGGCCTCGGTGAGAGTCACCCTGCGGGTGGTCCGCACGAACAGCGGCGTCTGCAGCTCGCGCTCCAGCGCCCGGATGGACGCCGACAGACCCGACTGGGAAACCATCAGCCGCTCCGCCGCACGGGTGAAGTGCTGGTCCTCGGCGACGGCCACGAAATGCTGGAGATGGCGCAGTTCCATGATTGAGAAGCGTAGCCGCTGAATTCCATCGGATTCTTCTGTTGGACCACTCCCCGCAGGTCACGACAGAGTGGACCCGGCGCTCCGACGAGCCGCCACGACCAACGTCAAGACGTGTGCCAACCCCTCTGGAGTCGCGTTGTACACCGCACACCCCGACCGTTACGCGGACATGCCCTACCGGCGCACCGGACGCAGCGGCCTGAAGCTCCCCGCGCTCTCGCTCGGCCTGTGGCACAACTTCGGTCCCGACCGCCCGGCCGAGACCCAGCGGGCCATCCTGCGCCGCGCCTTCGACCTGGGCGTCACCCACTTCGACCTCGCCAACAACTACGGCCCGCCGCCTGGCGCCGCCGAGACCGCCCTCGGCGAGGCGCTCAAGGCCGACTTCGCGCGGTACCGGGACGAGCTGGTGATCTCCACCAAGGCCGGCTACCTGATGTGGCCGGGCCCGTACGGCGAATGGGGTTCGCGCAAGTACCTGCTGTCCTCGCTGGACCAGAGCCTGAGCCGCATGGGCCTGGACCACGTCGACATCTTCTACTCGCACCGCTTCGACCCGGACACCCCGCTCGAGGAGACGATGGGCGCCCTGCACACGGCGGTGCAGCAGGGCAAGGCGCTCTACGTCGGCGTCTCCAACTACGACGCCGAGCAGACCCGGGAGGCCGCCCGCATCCTCGGCGAGCTGGGCACCCCGCTGCTGATCAACCAGCCGCGCTACTCGATGCTCGACCGGCGCCCCGAGGACGAGGGCCTGATGGACGCCCTCGACGAGCTCCAGGTCGGCTCCATCGCCTACTCCCCGCTGGAGCAGGGCCTGCTGACCTCCCGCTACCTGGACGGCATCCCCGAGGACTCCCGCGCCGCGAGCGACAGCCCCTTCCTGAACACCGACGCCCTCACCGAGGAGCTGGTGGGCCGGCTGCGCGCGCTCGCCGACATCGCCTCCGCCCGCGGCCAGAGCCTCGCGCAGATGGCCCTGTCGTGGGTGCTGCGCGGCGGCCGTCTCACCTCCGCCCTGGTCGGCGCGAGCAGCCCGCAGCAGCTGGAGGACAGCGTCGCCGCCACCCGCGACCTCGACTTCTCCGACGAGGAGCTGGCGCGGATCGACGCGATCGTCCAGCAGTAGCCTCACCCGTCACCGGCCGCCGTCCCCTCCCGGGGCGGCGGCCGGTCGCGTCCGTACCGGCGTCGGCGGGTGCGCCCTCCCTCTCCGGGCACGGTTTTCGGGCACGGCCGCACGCCGGTCACCTCGTACGACGCGCACACCCGCGTCGTTTCGGCCAGGACGGGCTCCGCATATGCCAGGAGACTGGCCGGAAACACATGGTGACAGTGTTTCAGCGGTGAACATACTCGACACGAGAGCGCTTCACACCGAGCGACGGCGCCCTCACGCACAGCACGCGAGCCACGGAGCGGGCAGCCGGCCCGGAACCGGCGGGCGAGCACGCAGCGGGGGAGGGAACGTGCACGACGAATTCCTGTGCCACGTCACGGCGTACGGGGTCTGCGACGGCCGGCGCATCGGGGTGCCCCTGGGCACCTACCGGGCCCCGACCCTCGCGCTCGCCCTCTGGTGGCTGCGCGACCGCGCCCTGTGGATCGCCGAGCGCCTCGACCCGCAGCCCGACGCCGAGCACTTACCCCCGGGCGCGCTCGTCCCCGTCCCCGAGGGCGTCCCCGACGTGCCCACCGTGCTGCGCACCTGGTGCGGTGACCTCGAGCGGCAGGAGGAAGTCGCCGAGGCGCTCGCCGCCGGACGGATGGTGCGGGTCGCCACCGGCGACGACACCACGGAGTACGAACTGCTCGCCGAGTCCGTCGACGCGCTGCGGATGCAGCGGGCGGCGCGTGTGCTCGGGGTCCCGGTCGCCTGAGACCGCCCCGGCGTTTCAACGCCCCGGCGTCTCACTGCCTCCGCCGTCGCAGGACCCGTACCGCCCACGCGCCCGCGAAGCCCGCCGCCAGGCCCCACAGCAGGGCCAGCCCCAGCGCGCCCCACAGCCGTGGCTCCAGCAGCACCTGCCCGGTCAGTCCCTCGCCCAGGTCGCCGATGCCGAGCACCGACAGGCCGATCCGCGCGGAGACGCGGGCCGTCGGTCCGACCGTCAGCACCGCCAGGGCCAGCGCCACCGCCAGCCGCAGCGCGTGCTGCCACGGCGGCACGCGCGCGGGGGAGGTGGCCGCCATGGAGCAGGCCGTGGCCAGGACCAGGACGGCGGCGATCACCAGCAGCCACCACCAGCGGGCGCCGTCGTGCTCGGCGAGAGAGCCCAGGTTCAGCTCGGAGACGTCCGGGGTGCGCAGCACCTCGTCCAGCACCCGCGGCATGGGCAGCCCGAACGGGCCCTCCACCCTGCCCTCCCAGGTCGCCCCCAGCCCGACCGTCAGCGCGAGCCACGCCACGTTGGGCAGCCCCAGCAGGATCACCGCGAACGTCTCGGCCGCGTGTCCCCGGGTGGCGGCCACCGCCAGCGCGACGCCGAGCGCCACCGCCACGGCGACGAGCAGCAGTCCCAGCGTCGCGCGCGCCGCGGGCCGCGCACCCGCCTGGAACCGCATCAGCTCCGGCGGCAGCGGCGCGCCGTGCGACACGAGCAGCGCCACCAGCAGGACGCCCGCCAGCCACACCAGGCCGATCAGCACGGTCGGCAGCACGTCCGCGGCGAAGCCGACCGTCGGAGTCACCCCGAACAGCTCGCCCAGGTCGCCGAGCAGATCCTCCCCGAGGGACACCTCGAACGTGCGGCGCGCGGCCAGCGCCAGACCGAGCACGGCGAGGATCCACACCACGGCGATCTGCGCCGCCCAGGCTGCCAGCCCGGGTGCGCCGGCCACCGTGCGGCGGTGCAGGGGGCGCAGGAAGCACCAGCCGAGCAGCAGGGCGCCGGTCAGGGTGACCGACAGCGGGATCACCGTCAGGCCGCCCTCCGTTCCGGCCAGACCGCCGGCGTCCCCGGAGAGGCGTACGGTGCCGCCGACGGCGAGGACGAGGACGGCGGCGAGGACCGGGGCGAACGCGCCGTCCGGGAGGTCCGCGGCGCCGGCCGCCCAGAGGCCGAGGGTCGCCATGACGGCCATCGCGGCCAGGGAGGCGATCACCGCGGCCAGGGCCGCGAGCCAGTTGTGGAG
>MUNG01000773.1 GCA_002154585.1 Streptomyces pseudogriseolus | reverse complement strand
CCCAGCGCTCGGCGAGCTGCGCCACCAGGAAGAGACCGCGCCCGCCCTCGTCCGTCATGGTCGCGTACCGCAGATGCGGGGCGGTGCTGCTGCTGTCGTACACCTCGCAGATCAGATGACGTTCGTACAGCATCCGCACCTGGATCGGCGGGGCCCCGTGCCGCATCGCGTTGGTCACCAGCTCGCTGAGGATCAGCTCCGTGCCGAACGACAGCTCCTCGAGCCCCCACTCGGCGAGCTTCCGCACCACCGCAGCCCGCAACTCGCCCACCGCCGCCGGGTCCGACGGCACCGGCCACTCGGCGATCCGCCCTGCGGGCAGCGCCCGGGTGCGCGCCACGATCAGCGCGATGTCGTCGGCCGCCTTCCCCGGACGCCGGGACTCCAGCACGGACCGGCACGTCTCCTCCGGGGATTCCCCGGCGCCGGCCAGCGCCTGCCGGAGACGCTCCAGGCCCACGTCGATGTCGTGCTCGCGGTCCTCGACCAGACCGTCGGTGTACAGCACCAGCCTGCTGCCCTCCGGCAGCTCCAGCTCCGCCGACTCGAACGGCAGCCCGCCCAGACCCAGCGGCGGCCCCACGGGCGCGTCCGGGAACTCCACCCGCCCGTCCGGCCGCACCAGCGCCGGCGGCGGATGACCCGCGCGCGCCAGCGAGCAGCGCCGGGCCACCGGGTCGTACACCGC
>MUNG01000772.1 GCA_002154585.1 Streptomyces pseudogriseolus | reverse complement strand
GGTACGCGTCGCTCGGGGTCCTGGCCGGACCCCGAGCGACGCGTACCCGCGGGCGCCTGAGCACGATTCGGCGCCGGCGACGCGACCCCGGGCACGGGCAGGCTCACCGAACCGAGGCAGGTTCACCGGCCCTGGGCAGCCCCCAGCCGGACGCCGAGCGACGCGCACGCGCAGGCGCTCGCGCAACGGTCGCCGGCGGCCAGAAGGGCCAGGGGCGAAGGCTGGGGAGGCGGGACACGCTCACCGACCCGGCGCAGGGGTTTCACCGGCCCGGGGCGGGCCGGACCCCCCGCCGAACTCCCAGCACTGCGAACGCTCAGGCGCGCGCGCACGGTTCGGCGGCGGCGACGCGGCCCCGGGCACGGGCAGGCTCGCCGACCCGGCGCCAGGGGTTCACTGACCCAGGGTGGGCCGGACCCCTCGCCGAACTCCCAGCACCGCGAACCCGCAGACGCTGGTGCGCGGTTCGGCGGCGGCGACGCGGCCCGGGGCACGGGCAGGCTCACGGAACCGAGGCAGGTTCCTGGGCCCTGGGCGGCCCCCAGCCGGGGGCTGGGCAACGCGCACTCGCAGGCGTCGGCGGCCAGAAGACCAGGGGGCGAGGCGCAGGGAGGGAGCCGGGGCAGGCTCGCCGACCCGGCGCAGGGGTTCACTGACCCGAGGCGGGGCGGGCCCCCCGCCGGACTCCCAGCACCGCGAACCCGCAGGCGCCGGTGCACGGTTCGGC
>MUNG01000771.1 GCA_002154585.1 Streptomyces pseudogriseolus | reverse complement strand
CCGTCGCGGCGATCTCGTCCCGGCGGGCGTGCAGCTGGTCCCGCAGCGCGGCGAGGCGGGCCGCGCGCTCGGCGGGCGGGGTGGCGGCCCAGGCGGGGAGGGCGGCGCGCGCGGCGCGCACGGCGGCGTCGACGTCCTCCGCGGTGCCCGCCGGGACGGTGGCGATCACCTGTTCGTCGGCCGGGTCGACGACCTCGATCACGCCGGAGCCGGCGGCGGGGCGCCAGGCGCCGTCGATGTACATGCCGTCGTATGCCTTCATCGCGGTTCCTCCGGGGCGGGGGCGTCCTGTGCGACACCTAAACTAGCGATGTTAGTTTTTCCGCGCCAGGGGTCGGCCGCGTGTGCCGGGAGGGCCGGCCGCGTGCCTGCTCACTCCTCCAGGTCGGGCAGCCGGTCCGGGCTGGGGCAGATCCGCCGGCCGTGCTGGTCGAAGACGAAGAGGTGGGCGAGGTCGACCAGGAGCGGCACCTGCATGCCGTGCCGGAGCCGGATGTCGGGCGTGGTGCGGACGATGAGGTCGCCGGGGA
>MUNG01000770.1:282-536 GCA_002154585.1 Streptomyces pseudogriseolus | reverse complement strand
GCGAGGGGGCGGGGCGCGGCGGCGTCGGCGGGTTCGGGCGGTCCGGGTGCTTCAGGTGCTTCAAGTGCTTCGAGTGCTTCGGGTGAGGAGCCGGCGCAGGCTGGTCCGGCCGCCTCGGTACCCCCTGCGTCCCCGGCCGACCGGACACCGCGCCCGTCGGACGCGGCGCGGGAGGCGTTGCACCGGGCGCTGCGAGAGCGGCGGGGGGTGTCCGCGGCACCGGACGCTGCGGACGCGGGCGACGGGGGAGCGGA
>MUNG01000770.1:0-257 GCA_002154585.1 Streptomyces pseudogriseolus | reverse complement strand
AGGCGGCCGGGGCGGCCGGGGGCCCCTCCTCTCGTCCCGGGGACATCGCGCGGGAGGCGTTGCGCGCCGCCCGCGAGGAACGGGCACGGGCCCGCGCGCGGGAGCAGGTGGACGAGGCGAAGCGCCCCCGCCGCGACCCCGCGCCCCGCGTTCCGCGCACCACGCGGGGCGACCGCGCCGCCGACCGCCGCGCCCGCGAGATCAGGGAGTCCCTCGCGGACGCCTTCCTCATGCCCGACGCGACGGACGCCCCGACA
>MUNG01000769.1 GCA_002154585.1 Streptomyces pseudogriseolus | reverse complement strand
CCGGCACGGCCGACGCCGGCGCCACGACCCGTGTCCCCGCCGCCGACGCGCCCGGCCCCGGCGACACCGGCACCGCCGTGCGCGACCCGTGGCAGGAGGAGCCCGGCACCCTCGAGGCCACCCACGACCCGCACGAGGTGACGGTCCAGCTCGACGCCGTGCAGATCGGCGCCGGCGGTGTGCTGAGCCGTACCCCCGGAGCGGGCGCGGCGCCCGAGGCGGCCCCCGTGTTCGTCGACGAGTCGGGCCGCCGCAACCGGCTCTACCGCCGTATCGGCCTGGCCGTCGGACTCGCCTGCGCGGGCTACGCCGTCGTCATGGTCGCCACCCTGCTGTCCGGCAACTCCGACGCCCCCTGGATGCCCGTCCCGGGCCAGGAGGACAAGCCCGCCGAGCAGGTCGAGACCACGTCCCGGCCCTCCGCGACCGACCCCGCGCCCAGCGCCGGCACCAGCCTCGACCCCGGCGTCGGCACGCCCACCCCGGGCGCCTCCGACCTGCCCGGGGCCGGCGCCTCCGCCCCCGCTGCGGGCGGCACCGGCGGCACGGTGCGGCAGCCGGACGCCGACGCCCCGGCCACCACCCCGGCCGGCGGCGTCGGCACCCAGCCGGCCACCGGCGGCGGCGACGCGGGCGG
>MUNG01000768.1 GCA_002154585.1 Streptomyces pseudogriseolus | reverse complement strand
GGACGGGGTGAGGCACGGGCTCGCCGCTGCCCTCGACGACGCCCTGCCCTGCTGTCCCGCCCGTGCTCCCGCCCTCGCCCACCGGACCTCCCGGCCCCGCGGGGAGTCCGGAGGCTCTCTTCTCCGGGCCGTCCTCGGCGAACCCGGGCGGGAGCGGGCCGAGTTGGTCGAAGATCTCGATCAGCTCGTNNGCCGCCGCGGCGAGCGCCTTGCGCGCCCCCGTCGCTGTGCGAAAACGCGCCTCCGGATCGGGCTGGAGCAAGGTGGCCACCACCTGCCACAGCGGCTCGGGGATGCCCTGAGGCGCACCCGGCGTCCCGTGGTCGGCGAAATACTGGATGAGGGCCTTGGCGTCCGGCTTCGCGCCCTCGAGCAGATACAGGGCGACCAGGCCCACGGCGAAGAGGTCGGCGGGGAAGTCCGGTTCGGCGCCCATCATCTGCTCCGGGGCCAGATATCCGGGGGTGCCGACGACCAGGTCGGTCTCGGTCAGCCGGGGTTCGCCCAGCCGCATGGCGATGCCGAAGTCCGACAGCCGCAGCTTCGGCCTGCCCCGGCCGGTGGCCTCCAGCAGCACGTTGGCGGGNNTGCACCACGTCCTCCGCGTGCACGGCCGCGAGTCCTGAGAGGAGCTGGTCGAGCAGGGTGCAGACGAACGCGGGCGGCAACGGACCGTAGTCGCCGACCAGGTGCACCAGGGAACCGCCGGCCACCAGGTCCATGGTGAACAGGACCTTGTCGTCGTCGGCGGCCCAGCTGGTGGGGGCGAGCACATGCGGGTGGTCAATCCGCAGCGCCTGCTCGCGCACGAAGCGCAGCAGTGAATGGGCGTCGCTCTGGAGCAGCACCTTCGCCGCCACATAACGGCGACGGCGGTGGTCCCAGGCGCGCCATACGGCGCCCACACCCCCGCGTCCGATCGGGTCGACCAGCTCGTACCGGCCGGCGAAGACCTCACCCATGGCTGTGCGTCGCTCCTCCCCCTGAGGTGTCCCCCTGTCTCTCCCCCACGACGAGCGATACGACTCCCCCTGCGGCCCGCTGTCCTGCGGCCCGCTGTCCTCCGCCCCCGTGACAGGTCCCCCGCGACGAACCCCCGCATCAGGCCCCCCGTGTCACCGGCGGCCGACCCTCTTCGGCCGCCGGGCGGTGCTTCAGCTCTGGTGTGCCTGGTAGTGCGTGACCGCGTCGGCCGTGCGGCCGGCGCCGTAGACGCGGAGGAACTCCGCCAGCTCCGGG
>MUNG01000077.1 GCA_002154585.1 Streptomyces pseudogriseolus | reverse complement strand
ACGGACAGCAGCCCCCGCCCGGCCAGATGCCCCACCAGCAGGCCCCCTACGGCGCACCCCAAGGGATGCCGCCAGGGATGCCCCAGGGCATGCCGCAGGGCGCACCGCAGGCGGCCGGAGTCCTCGGCGCGCTCCAGCAGTTCAAGGAGACGCCCACCGGACAGCGCTGGACCCAGCAGAACAAGAAGCTGGTCCGCGCCGACCTGGGCATCGGCGGCACGCCCGTGCTGGCCCGCCAGGGCAGCATGGTGCTGTACCAGGGCAAGGTCGACTTCAGCTACAAGGGCGCCGGCTTCAGCGGCCGTCTCGTCGGCAACGCCACCGGCCAGGAGATGCAGCTGATGCGCTGCACCGGTCAGGGCCAGGTGTTCTTCGCCGAGAACTCCACGATGCTGCACCCGATCGAGCTCCAGGGCGACGCCGTCTGCGTCTCCGCGGAGAACGTCCTCGCCTTCGACGAGACCCTCCAGTACGAGGTCCGCCGCATCGAGGGGCACGGCATCCCCGGCGGCGCGCTGTTCACGATGCAGTTCCAGGGCACCGGCACGATCGTCGTCAAGACGCACGGCATCCCCGTGGTGCTGCCCGTCACGCCCACCACGTTCGCCGACGCCAACGCCGTCGTCGCGTGGTCGGCCGCCGCACAGGTGGTGGTCTCCAGCCAGGTGCGGATGCGCCGCAACTCCTACCCCGGAGCCACCGGGGAGAGCGTCAACCTGCAGTTCCGGGGAGCGCCCGGCAACTTCATCGTCGTCCAGCCGTACGAGATCTGAGGGAGCCCGTCATGAACCAGCCACTCGCGGGCTACGCCCCCGCACCCGTCACAGCCCGCATGGAGAACCACGGCAACCACATGCTGAAGGTCGCCATGCAGTCCGGGCACGACCTCCTCGCGCGCGTCGGCTCGATGGTCGCCTACGAGGGCTTCGTCCAGTACGAGCCCAACCCGCCCGCCGTCCGCCAGATCGCCAAGGACTGGCTCACCGGTGAGGGCGCGCCCCTGATGAAGTGCTCCGGCGACGGCCTGCTGTACCTCGCCGACTACGGCGCCAACGTCGTCGTGATCAACCTCAACGGCGAGGGCATCTCCGTCAACGCCACCAATCTGCTCGCCTTCGACGCGCACCTCACCTGGGGCGTGGAGCGGATCAAGGGCCTGGCGAAGTTCGCAGGGCAGGGCCTGTGGAACACCAAGATCTCCGGGCAGGGGTGGGTCGCGCTGACCTCGCGCGGCAAGCCCATCGTCGTCGACTGCGGAGGCGGCGAGGACGAGACGTACGTCGACCCGGACGCGCTGGTCGCCTGGTCCCCGAACCTCAAGGTGAAGGGCAAGCGCAGCTTCCGCGCCCAGTCGCTGATCGGCCGCGGCAGCGGCGAGGCCTACCAGATGGCCTTCTCCGGTCAGGGCATCGTCGTCGTCCAGCCCAGTGAGGACAGCACCGACCGTCTCCGGGTCCGGGGCTGAGGGGGAGCGAGCACACCATGCAGAGTCCGCTTTTCGCGCACAACGAGCAGCAGACCCAGGAACGCTGGGGTCTGCAGAACCCGCAGATGCTCCGGGTCGCCCTCGAGGGCCACGACGACATCCTCGCCCGCAAGGGCTCCATGGTCGCCTACCAGGGGCTCGTCGAGTTCGACGCCGAGTACCAGGGCAACAGCGCGGCACGCGCGCGGGTGCACACCGGCGAGGGCCTCGACCTGATGCGCTGCCACGGGCAGGGCACCGTCTACTTCGCCAACCTCGCCCAACGCATCCACATCATGAACGTGGAGCAGGACGGCCTGACGGTCGACAGCGCTTACGTCCTCGCCATGGACTCCTCGCTGCACCACGAGGTCATCGCCGTCGACAGCCTCTACGGCATCTCCGGCTCGGGGAAGTACCAGCTCAACATCACCGGCCGGGGCAAGGTCGCGCTGATGACCTCGGGCATGCCGCTGCTGCTCCAGGTGACGCCGGACAAGTACGTCAACTGCGACGCCGACGCGATCGTCGCCTGGTCCACCTCGCTGCGGGTGCAGATGCAGGCCCAGACGCACTCCTCCGGGGTGTGGCGGCGCCGCGGCAACACCGGCGAGGGCTGGGAGCTGAGCTTCATGGGCAGCGGCTTCGCATTGGTCCAGCCGAGTGAACTGCTGCCCCCGCAGAACGCCCAGATCGGCTCCGGCCTCGCCGCGCAGTACGGCATGGGCCAGCAGGGCGCCCGCGGCCAGAACCAGGGCAACGTCTGGAGCTGACCACCCCCGGACCGCGAAAAGGGGCCGCGCCTTCCCGGAAGGCGCGGCCCCTTTCGTACGTCTCGGGTGCGCTCAGGCTCCGAGCCTCGCGCGCGTGGCGTCGAGCAGCCGTACGACGGAGACGTCCGCCACGTCCGGCACCTCGGCGTACGGGAACCAGCGCACATCCAGGGACTCGTCGCTGACCGTGTGCACGGCGTCCGGGGCGGCCACGGCCGCATACTGCACGTCGAAGTGGCAGTGGCAGGGCGGCGGGATGGGGTGCCGGTCCAGCCGGACGGGGCCGCCCGGCACCAGCGTCAGACCCGCGACGCCGGACTCCTCGGTCGCCTCGCGCAGCGCCGCCGCGGCCAGCGAGGCGTCGCCCGGCTCGCAGTGGCCGCCCATCTGGAGCCACATCCGCAGCTTCCGGTGCAGGGTCAGCAGCACCCGGCCGCGCTCGGGGTCGACCACCAGCGCGCTCGCCGTGAGATGGCCGGCCCCGCACGCCTTCCACAGGCCGTCCGGATGCGCGGCCAGATGCTCCAGGTACGCGTCCCTCAGCTCGGGCTGGTCCTCGTACGTCTTGAGGACCAGCACCGCGTCGTCGTGCAGGCTCACTCGGCGCCGTCGCCCTTGCTCTCGTCGCCCTTGCCGCCCTTGCCGTCCTGGTCGCCCTTGTCCGCCGCGTCGGCGTCCCCGGCGTCCTTCTTGCGCAGGTCGGGCTTGTCGGCGGCCTCGCCGAGCATCTTGTCCAGCTCGGAGAAGTCGATCTGCTCCCGGTGCACGAAGCCGTCCGGGTCGTCCAGGTCGGTGGCCGTCGGCAGCATGTCCGGGTGCGCCCACAGGGCGTCCCGGCCGTCCACCCCGCGCGCGTCGGTGAGCGAGGCCCACAGGCGCGAGGCGTCGCGCAGCCGGCGCGGACGCAGCTCCAGGCCGATCAGCGTGGCGAACGTCTGCTCGGCCGGACCGCCCGAGGCGCGGCGGCGGCGCAGCGTCTCCCGCAGCGCGTCGGCCGACGACAGCCGCGGCTTGGCCGCCGCGTGCACGACCGCGTCCACCCAGCCCTCGACCAGCGCGAGCGCCGTCTCCAGCCGGGCCAGGGCCGCCTTCTGCTCGGGCGTGTCCTCCGGCTGGAACATGCCCTGCTGGAGCGCCTCCTGAAGCTGCTCCGGGTTCTGCGGGTCGAACTGGCCGACCACGTCCTCCAGCTTGCCGGTGTCGACCTTGATGCCGCGGGCGTAGCCGTCGACCGCGCCGAACAGATGCGACCGCAGCCACGGGACGTGCGCGAAGAGCCGCTGGTGGGCGGCCTCGCGCAGGGCGAGGTACAGCCGCACCTCCTCCTGCGGGACGCCCAGGTCCCTGCCGAAGTTCTCGACGTTCAGCGGAAGCAGCGCGGCCTTGCCGGCCGGGCCCAGCGGCAGGCCGATGTCGGACGAGCCGACGACCTCGCCGGCGAGCACGCCGACGGCCTGTCCGATCTGCGTGCCGAACATGGCGCCGCCCATGGAGCGCATCATGCCGATCAGCGGGCCGGCCATGGCCTGCATCTCCTCCGGCAGGACGTCGCCCATCGCGTTCCCGACGCGCTCCGCCACCGGGTCGACCAGCTCGCGCCACGCGGGCAGGGTCGCCTCGACCCACTCCGCGCGGCTCCAGGCCAGCGCCGAGTTCGCACCGGACGGCAGGGAGGTGGCGTCGTCCAGCCACAGGTCCGCCAGCCGGACGGCGTCCTCCACGGCCCGGCGCTCGGCGGGGCCGACACTGGCGTCCTTGGAGCCCTGCGCGGTTCCCTGGGCGACCGTCTGGCGGGCGATCTGCTTGGCCATGTCCCAGTTCACCGGCCCGCCCTCGTAGGAGAGCATCTGGCCGAGCTGCTGGAACGCGGCGCCCAGATCGCCCGGGTTCATCGACCCGAACATCGCGGCGAACGGATTGTCCGCGCCGGAGCCGCCAAAGCCGCCCGCCCCGGGCGTGCCGAAGCCGAACGGGTTGGCCGGGCCCTGACCACCGCCGCCCTGCGGGTCCTTCTTCTTGCCTTCGTCGCCGTCGTCCGGCTCCTCCGGCGGAAGGCCGAATCCGAATGGGGTGTCACTCACGGGTTTCCTCGGCTTGTAGGGCCACCGGTTCTTTCCGGCGGCACGGCTGCCCGACAACACCACCCAGCGTAGACACCTGAGACGGTTCGGGCCTCGGTGCTTCGCCGACAGGAGGCCTGCGGCAGGATGGATGCCACCTGGTACGTACGCGTCGCTCGCGCCCGTACTGAAGACAACCGCTGGAGACGCCCGGTGAGTTCCCCAGATCCGCAGGTTCGCGCAGCGCGAAACAAGTCAACCAGTCCTCCGCCCCGCGGGCCCGTCGTGGCGGTCACCGGTGCCGCCTCCGGCGTCGGGGCCCTGCTCACCGCACGGCTCGCCGCGTCGGAGGAGGTCAAGCAGGTCGTCGCCGTCGACGAGCGGCGCGGCGAGTGCGCCGAGGCCGAGTGGCACATCCTGGACGTCCGCGACCCCGCGATCGCGGACCGGCTGCGCGGCGCCGACGTGGTCGTCCACCTGGCCCTCGACCTGGATCTGGAGACCGACGCGGCCGCCCGGACGGCCTACAACGTCCGCGGCACGCAGACCGTGCTGACCGCGGCCGCGGCCGCCGGCGTGCACCGGGTGGTGCTGTGCACCTCGACCATGGTCTACGGGGCGCTGCCCGACAACGAGCTGCCGCTGTCCGAGGACGCGGAGCTGCGCGCCACCGCCGAGGCGACCGGTGTCGGCGACCTCCTGGAGATCGAGCGACTGGCCCGTCGGGCGCCCCGCGCGCACCCCGGGCTCAACGTCACCGTGGTGCGCCCCGCCGTGCTGGTCGGCGGCACCGACACCGCGCTGACCAGGTACTTCGAGTCGCCCCGGCTGCTGGTGGTGGCCGGTTCCCGGCCCGCCTGGCAGTTCTGCCACGTCGAGGACCTGTGCAGCGCCCTGGAGTACGCCGTGCTGGAGAAGGTCGACGGTGAGCTGGCCGTGGGCTGCGACGGCTGGCTGGAGCAGGAGGAGGTGGAGGAGCTCAGCGGCATCCGGCGGATGGAGCTGCCGTCGGCGGTGGCGCTCGGCGCGGCGGCCCGGCTGCACCGTATCGGGCTCACCCCGTCCCCGGCCGGGGACCTGGCGTACACGATGTACCCCTGGGTGGTCAGCGGCAGCAGGCTGCACGACGCCGGGTGGCGTCCCTCGTACACCAACGAGGAGGTGCTCGCGCAGCTGCTCGAGGAGGTGTCGGGCCGGCACACGGTCGCGGGCCGCCGGCTCGGCCGCAAGGACGCGACGGCCGCGGGCGCGGCGGGCGCGACGGTCGCGCTGCTCGGCGCGGCGGCGGTGGTGCGCCGGGCGCGGAAGGCGCGCCGCCGCATCTGACGCCGGCCGGCCCCCCTTGGAGGAGTCTCCGAAGCCCCACGCGCGGGTTGTGAGCGACACCGCTGTTCCGCGCCGTCGGCGAGGTGGGGCACGATGGGGTGCATGGCACCCATGACGGACCACCCCGGTGAGCAGCCCGCCCAGGACCCGGTCAAGCTGATCGCGATCCGCGACACCCCGCTGTCGGTGGACGAGATCCTGCGCGCGGTGGGCGACGACGCGGCCGGCGGGACGGCGCTCTTCGTGGGGACCGTACGCAACCACGACGGCGGCGCCGACGTGAACGAGCTGGGCTACTCCTGCCATCCGAGCGCCGAGGACGAGATGCGGCGGATCGCGGAGAAGGTCGTCGCGGACTTTCCCGTGCGGGCGCTGGCCGCGGCCCACCGGGTGGGGGACCTGAGGGTCGGGGACCTCGCCGTGGTCGTCGGCGTGTCGTGCGCGCACCGGGGCGAGGCGTTCGAGGCCTGCCGCAAGCTGATCGACGACATCAAGCACGAGGTTCCTATCTGGAAGCACCAGCGCTTCTCCGACGGCACCGAGGAGTGGGTGGGCGTCTAGCACACCCGTTCCGTGCGGTTGCGTAACCGCACCCCTGAGGTGAGCGTTGTCACTGCGGATGGTTAATCTGCTGATCAGTCAGTGTTGCGGACGCTCATGGGGTTGGGAGGTCGGCATGGCGGCGCTTGCCTGGTTGCTGATTCCGCTGGTGGCCGCGATCGGAGCGGGACTGTGGGGCAGTTGGGCCAACCGGACCCGCAAGGTGCGCGGCGACGGTCCCGAACTCATCGGGTACGCCCGTTTCCGCGAGGCGATGGAGCGGGAGCGCGCGGGCAGCTGAGCCGGGAAACCGCAGGCCAGGGCCTGCGACGGGGGCAGGGCCGCTCGACCGGGCGGCCCTGACGGTGCGCTGACAGGTCCGTCCCGTACTGTCGAGGCATGCCACGCCGTACGGCGACGATGCTCGCCTCCACCCTGATGCTGATCGCGCTCCTGTGCGCGGGAGTCTTCATCCCCGTGCCCTACGCGGAGATGTCGCCGGGGCCGACGGTGAACACACTGGGCGAGCACGGCGGCGAGCCGGTGCTCCAGATCTCCGGGCACAAGACGTACCCGACGGACGGTCACCTCAACATGACCACCGTGCGGGTCACCAGCGCCGACTACCGGATGAACCTCGTCGAGGCCGTGTACGGCTGGCTCGCGCACGACACCAAGGTCGTCCCGCACGACACCCTCTACCCGGACGGCAAGACGGAGGAGGAGTCGACCCAGGAAAACGCCGAGGAGTTCAGCCAGTCCCAGGAGAGCGCCAAGGTGGCGGCCCTGAAGGAGCTGGACATCCCGGTGAAGTCCTGGGTGATCGTCTCCACGGTCGTCAAGGACGCGCCCGCCGAGGGCAAGCTGCACGCCGGCGACGTGATCAAGGCCGTCGACGGCAAGCCGGTGAAGGAGCCCTCCGACGTCGCCGACCTGGTGACCGAGCACAAGCCGGGCGAGGACGTCGTCTTCACCATCGTGCCCGCCAAGGAGCAGGCCGCCGCCGAGAAGCAGAAGCGGACGGCGACGAAGACCGAGAAGGTCACCATCACCACCCGGACCTCCGACGACGCCGGCGAGAAGCGCGCCGTCGTCGGCATCTCGGCCGGGACCGACCACACCTTCCCGTTCGACGTCGACATCAAGCTCGCCGACGTGGGCGGCCCCAGCGCCGGACTGATGTTCGCGCTCGGCATCTACGACAAGCTCACCCCGGGCAGCCTCACGGGCGGCGAGTTCGTCGCGGGCACCGGCACCATCGACGACGACGGCAAGGTCGGGCCGATCGGCGGCATCGAGATGAAGACGGTCGGCGCGCGCGACAAGGGCGCCGAGTACTTCCTCACGCCCGCCGAGAACTGCGCCGCCGCCGCCAAGGACACCCCCGACGGCCTCACCCTGGTGAAGGTCGGCACGATCGACGACGCCCTGGACGCCCTGAAGGACATCCGCGCGGGCGACACCGCCGACCTGCCGGCGTGCACCACGTCCTGACCGGGCCGGCTACTCCTCGAACGTTGCCGTCAGCGCCTGCGCCAGACCCGGCACCAGATCCGAGCCGGTGAGCACCTCGGTCGGGGAGTCCTTCTCCCGCAGGCGCAGCGCCGAGTCGCGGGAGCCGTCGCGCAGCACCGCGACCGTCATCCGGACCTCCTGACGCTCCGGGTGCCCGGCCACCCACCGGGTGAGCGCGGCCTCGTCCAGGTCCTTCGGGACCTGCGCCTCCGCGGACGGCGGCAGCATCAGCCGCTCCACGGTGAGCGCGCAGCCGGTGACCGCGTCGGGCCAGGCGATGGTGCCGAGGAACTCGTCGAGCGGCTTGCCGGCGGGAATCTCCTCCTGCTCGATCGGGGTGAGGGCGGCGGACTCCTCCCCGCCGTCCAGGCCGAGGCGGTCCGCGAGGGAGGGCTGTTCCGCCCGGAGCCGGGCGGTGTCTACGAGGGCGAACAGGCGGGCGGGCTGGTCCCAGCCCAGTCCGGACACGTACTCGTCGATCTCGAGCACGGCCCGGGTGAGGGGGTTCGCGGCCATGGGTGTGTTGGACATGGTCACAATCCTCTCTCGTTCCTGGCCGGAAACGGGAACCGAGTAAAGCGTGAGTAAGTTGCATAGGGTGTGGGCCCGCGATCACGGGGGACCACGACGGTCCGTGAAGACGCGGGCTCGACGAATCGACAGCGAACTTCGAGGTGCCTACCTTGGCTTTCCAGATGCCGGACCGCGGCGGAGGCCCGACGGGGCCACGGATCAGAGTCGGCCGGCCGTCGCGGCGGGTCCGGACCCTGCTCATGACACTGGGCGTCCTTGCCGTCCTCGGCATGGTGTTCACCATGTTCGCGGGCTTCTGGACCGAATGGCTCTGGTACCGGTCGGTCAACTACTCGTCCGTGTTCACGACGACGCTGTCGACCAAGATCGGACTGTTCCTCGTCTTCGGCCTGCTCATGGCCGTCTCGGTCGGCTTCAACATCTGGCTGGCGCACCGCCTGCGGCCGCCGCTGAGCGCCATGTCGATGGAGCAGCAGAACCTCGACCGGTACCGGATGGGGATCGCGCCGTACAAGAAGTGGCTGCTGCTCGGCATCACCGCGCTGGTGGGCCTGATCGCGGGCGCCTCGGCCTCCAGCCAGTGGCGTACGTGGCTGATGTGGGTCAACGGCGTGTCCTTCGGCCAGAAGGACCCGCAGTTCCACCTGGACGTCTCCTTCTACGCCTTCGACCTGCCCTGGTACCGGTTCCTGCTGGGCTTCGGCTTCGCCGCCGCCATCCTGGGGCTGATCGCCGCCGCGCTCACGCACTACCTGTACGGCGGGCTGCGCGTCACCAGCCCGGGCGCGCGCGCCACGGCCGCCGCCACCGGACACCTGTCGGTGCTGCTCGGCATCTTCGTCGCGCTGAAGGCGGTCGCGTACTGGCTCGACCGGTACGGACTGGCCGTGAAGTCCAGCGACTTCAAGGCCACCGACAGCTGGACCGGTCTGCGCTACGTCGACGCGAACGCCTACCTGCCCGCCAAGACGATCCTGTTCTGCATCGCCGTGATCTGCGCGCTGCTGTTCTTCGCCACCCTGTGGCGGCGCACGTGGCAGCTGCCGGTCATCGGCTTCGGCCTGATGGTGCTGTCGGCGATCCTCATCGGCGGCCTGTACCCGGCGATCGTGCAGAAGTTCCAGGTCCAGCCGAACGAGCAGGCCAAGGAAGCGCCGTACGTCGAGAAGAACCTCAAGGCCACGCGTGAGGCCTACGGCATCGACGACTCCCAGGTCACCGAGTACCCGGGCGTCGCCGAGACCAAGGACCAGGCGAAGCTGCGGGACGACGTGGCGGGCGCGGCCAGCATCCGCATCATGGACCCGAACATCGTCTCGCCGACGTTCCAGCAGCTCCAGCAGATCAGGAACTACTACGCGTTCCCGACCAACCTGGACGTCGACCGGTACGCCAAGGACGGCAAGGAGCAGGACACCGTCATCGGCCTGCGCGAGCTGAACTACGCGGGCATCCCGAAGCGGAACTGGATCAACGACCACTTCCGCTACACCCACGGCTACGGCGTCGTCGCCGCCGACGGCACCAGTGCCGACTCCGGCGGACGCCCGGCGTTCACCGAGTCCGACCTGCCCTCCAAGGGCGACCTCGGCTCGTACGAACAGCGCGTCTACTACGGCGAGCGCACGACCACGTACTCGATCGTCGGCGGTCCCCAGAAGGAGATCGACTACTCCGACGACAGCGGCGAGAAGACGTACAGCTACCAGGGCGACAGCGGCGTCAACCTCGAGAACCCGGTGAACCGGGCCGCCTACGCGGTCGCGTTCGGCGAGCCCCAGATCCTCTACTCCGGCGCCATCGGCGAGGGTTCGCGGATCCTGTACAACCGCACGCCCAAGGAGCGCGTCGAGGCGATCGCGCCCTGGCTGACCATCGACGGCGACGCCTACCCGGCGGTCATCGACGGCCGGATCCAGTGGATCGTCGACGCCTACACGACCACCAACGGCTACCCGTACGCGTCCCGTACGACGCTCGGCGACACCACGGCCGACTCGCTGACCGCCACCAACGACCAGCGCGCGGTGGTCGCGCAGCAGAACCAGGTCAACTACATCCGCAACTCGGTGAAGGCGACCGTCGACGCGTACAGCGGCGAGGTCAAGCTCTACCAGTGGGACACCCAGGACCCCGTCCTGAAGACGTGGATGAAGGCGTTCCCGGACACCGTGGAGCCGCGGAGCGAGATCTCCGGCGACCTGATGGCCCATCTGCGGTACCCGCAGGACCTGTTCAAGGTCCAGCGCGAGCTGCTCACCCGCTACCACGTGAAGGACGCCAACACGTTCCTCTCCGGCAGCGAGGTCTGGCAGGTGCCGGACGACCCGACGAACAAGACGGGCGACGCGGTTCCGCCGTACTACCTGAGCATGAAGATGCCCGACCAGGACGAGCAGGTCTTCTCGCTCACCACGACGTTCACACCGAACGGCCGTGACAACCTGAGCGCGTTCATGGCGGTCAACGCCGATCCGGGCACCGAGGACTACGGCAAGATCAGAGTCCTGAAGCTGCCGACCAGCACCACGGTCTCCGGACCCAAGCAGGTGCAGAGCCAGTTCAACTCCCAGCAGGACATCGCCGAGACGATCAGGCTGCTGAGAGGCGGCGACTCCGAGGTCGAGTACGGCAACCTGCTGACCGTGCCGCTGGACGGCGGACTGCTCTACGTGGAGCCGGTCTACGTACGCGGTGGCGGACTGAAGTACCCGCTGCTGCGCAAGGTGCTGGTGACCTACGGCGGCCAGACGGCGTTCGAGGACACGCTGGAGCAGGCGCTCGACAAGGTCTTCGGCGGCGAGGGCACCCCGGTCGAACCGCCGGCCGACGACGGCACCGACGAGGACGAGGGCACCACGCCCCCGCCGAGCACGGAGCAGCCGGCGACGGTCCAGGAGGCGCTCAACGACGCGCAGGCGGCCTTCGAGGCCGGCCAGGAAGCCCTCAAGAACAACGACTGGGAGGCCTACGGCCGGGCGCAGAAGGACCTCGAGGACGCGCTGCGCAGGGCCGAGGAGGCGCAGCCCGGCGGGGCCGGCGGCGCCCGGAGCAACCCGAGCGCGAGTCCGAGCAGCAGCCCCGGCTCGACCCCCCGCTCGAACGGCTGACCAGACGCCCTGGTCAGGAGCCCACCCCGCGCCGTGCTACGGTTGCAGCACAACGGCGCGGGGTGGAGCAGCTCGGTAGCTCGCTGGGCTCATAACCCAGAGGTCGCAGGTTCAAATCCTGTCCCCGCTACTGACGTCGCACGACAGCGACACCAAAGGCCCGGATTCCCAAGGGAATCCGGGCCTTTGTGGTGGGCGAACGCATGTACCCGCCCTCCCGACGGCCCTGCCGCCGACGGGAGTTGAGCGATCTGTGTTTGACTTGTCTCTCTGTGGGCATGTCGACAAAACGCTGTAGTGACCTCACTGACTGCGGTATACCAGGTGTACCCAGGTTGCAGGTGGTGCGACGATGGATGTTATGGGGGACAAGGCAACTCTGTTCGAGTCAGGGCGTTTTGTGCAGTCCTCCCCTCGGGAGGAGCATCCCCACGACGCGGGGGAGGCGGCCGACCAGGCCGCGGAGGAGCTGAGCCGCCGGCTCGCCGCCGAGGCCGGGGACGTCGAGGCGATGAGCGTCCTCGGCGCCATGCTGCTGCGCCGCGGTGACCTCGACGGTGCCGAACCCCATCTGCGTGCCGCCACCGCCGCGGGCGACCGCGCCGCCGCCAACAACCTGGGCGTCCTGCTGCACCAGCGGGGCTACCCCGACGAGGCCGCCGGCTGGTGGCGGATCGCGGCCGTCGCCGGTTCCACGGCCGCGGCCCACGCGCTCGGCCGCCACCACCGCGAGCGCGGCGACGAACCCGCCGCCGAGTACTGGCTGCGCCAGTCCGCCGAGCAGGGCCACACCCTCGGCGCGTACGCCCTCGCCGACCTCCTGGAGCACCGGGGAGACGCCGAGGGCAGCGAGCGCTGGATGCGGGCCGCCGCCGAGCGCGGGCACCGCGAGGGCGCCTACCGGCTGGCCCGCGCCCTGGACCGCAAGGCCACGCGCGCGTCCGGCGACAGGGGCGCGGCGCTGGTCGAGGAGGCCGAGCAGTGGTACCGGCAGGCCGCCGCGCGCGGACACCGCCGGGCCGCCCTGCACCTGGGCACGATCCTGGAGAAGCGCGGCGAGCTGAAGGAGGCCGGGCGCTGGTACCTGACCTCCGCCAAGGACGGCGAGCCGCGTGCCGCGTGCGCCCTCGGCTTCCTGTTGCGCGACGCCGGGGACACCGAGAACGCCGCCATGTGGTGGCTGCGCGCCGCCCAGGACGGCGACGGCAACGCCGCCAACGCGCTGGGCGCCCTGCACGCCGAGCGGGGCGAGACGCAGACCGCCGAGCGGTGGTACCGGGCCGCCATGGACGCCGGCGACAACAACGGCGCGTACAACCTGGGCCTGCTCTGCGCCGACCAGGGACGCGTCACCCAGGCCGAGCAGTGGTACCGCCGCGCCGCCTACGCCGGGCACCGCGAGGCGGCGAACGCGCTGGCGATCCTGCTGCTGCGCGCCGGGGACGAGACCGGCGCGGAGCCGTGGTTCTCCAAGGCCGCGGAGGCGGGCAGCGTGGACGCCGCCTTCAACCTCGGCATCCTGCACGCCGGACGCGGCGAGGAGCGGGCCGCGCTGCGCTGGTACGAGCGCGCGGCGGCCGCCGGGCACACCGAGGCGGCGCTCCAGGTCGGCATGGCGCGGCTGCGGGACGGCGAGGAGGGCGAGGCCGAGCGGTTCCTGCGGTGCGCGGCGGGCGGCGGCAGCGCGGAGGCCGCGTACCGGCTGGCGACCGTGCTGGACGCCCGTCGGCCGCCGGAGCCCGCGCACGAGCTGGGGGAGCCGGTGCACCGGCGCAGCGAGTGCGAGGAGTGGTACGAGCGGGCGGCCACCCAGGGGCACCGGCGCGCCCAGGTCCGGGTCGGCATGCTGGCCGCGGCCCGCGGTGACGTCGTCGAGGCGGCCCGGTGGTACCGGGAGGCCGCGGAGGCGGGCTCGCGCAACGGCGCCTTCAATCTGGGGCTGCTGCTGGCGCGGGAGGGCAGCGAGCCGGAGGCGGCGGTGTGGTGGACCCGCGCGGCCGACGCCGGCCACGGGCGCGCGGCCCTGCGGCTCGCGCTCGTCCACGCCCGGCGGGGGGAGCTGGCGGAGGGGCAGCGGTGGGCCGACCGGGCCGCCGAGCTGGGGCCTCCGGCGGTCACGGAGCGGGCGGTGCGGTTGAGGGACGCGCTGCGTGAAGAGTTGTCGGCGTAGTGGGTGCGGGGCGCGGCTGAGTAAGTGAGGGGGCTCCCTCGGCCCGTTTTCGGGGGCTCCGCCCCGGACCCCCGTTCGCGCAGTTCCCCGCGTCCCTGACGGATTTGCTTCTGCCGGGCACCTTGACGTAGGTTGAAGACATCGCCGCGGGGTGGAGCAGCTCGGTAGCTCGCTGGGCTCATAACCCAGAGGTCGCAGGTTCAAATCCTGTCCCCGCTACTGATGGCCGAGGGCCGGAATCCGACAGGGTTCCGGCCCTCGGTCGTTTCCCAAGGGGATGCGGCCTGCGTGCAGGCATCACGAAGAGCCCCGGGCACTCGGAAGTGGCCGGGGCTCTGTCGAGGCCCTGGGTGCCTGCTAGGCCGACGCGCAGTTCGGGCAGAGGCCGCGGTACGTCACCTCGACGTCGGACACCGTGAAACCGAACCGCTCCGTGTCGGGCAGGTCGGCCAGCGGGTCGCCGGTCGGGTGGACGTCGCGGATCGCCCCGCACCGTGCGCACACCAGGTGGTGGTGCGGACGGTGCGCGTTCGGGTCGTAGCGCTTGGCCCGCTTGTCCGTCGCGACCTCCAGCACCTCGCCGAGCGAGACCAGCTCGCCCAGGGTGTTGTAGACGGTCGCCCGGGAGATCTCGGGCAGCTTGGCGACAGCTCTGGCGTGCACCTCGTCGGCCGTCAGGTGGACGTGTTCGCCGTCGAGGACCTCGGCCACCACACGGCGCTGCGCGGTCATCCGCCAACCGCGTCCGCGAAGTCGTTCCAGAAGGTCACTCATAGGCACCAGCCTAACAGCAAGGGGAGTCGTGCTCCGAACGGGTGTGACTTTGGAGTCTTACTTGACTTAGACAATGTCCATTGTAGGATCGAGCTCGGCTTTGGCCAAGATGCAAGGTGCAGTGATGACGCAGGAGGCGCACGTGACGCAGGGACCGCTTACGACGGAGGCCGGAGCCCCGGTCGCCGACAACCAGAACAGCGAGACCGCGGGCGTCGGCGGCCCGGTCCTCGTCCAGGACCAGCTCCTCCTCGAGAAGCTGGCCCACTTCAACCGCGAGCGCATCCCGGAGCGCGTGGTGCACGCCCGCGGCGCCGGCGCGTACGGCACCTTCACGGTGACCGGCGACGTCACGCCGTACACCCGGGCGAAGTTCCTGTCCGAGGTGGGCAAGGAGACCGAGGTCTTCCTGCGCTTCTCCACGGTCGCGGGCAACCTCGGCGCCCCGGACGCCGTGCGCGACCCGCGCGGCTTCGCGGTGAAGTTCTACACCGAGGAGGGCAACTACGACCTCGTCGGCAACAACACCCCGGTGTTCTTCATCCGCGACGCGATCAAGTTCCCCGACTTCATCCACACCCAGAAGCGCGACCCGTACACCGGCTCGCAGGAGGCGGACAACGTCTTCGACTTCTGGGGCCTGTCGCCCGAGTCGACCCACCAGGTGACCTGGCTGTTCGGTGACCGCGGCATCCCGGCGTCCTACCGCCACATGGACGGCTTCGGCTCCCACACCTACCAGTGGAACAACGAGGCCGGCGAGGTCTTCTGGGTCAAGTACCACTTCAAGACGGACCAGGGCATCAAGAACCTGACCGCCGAGGAGGCCGAGATCCTCGCGGGCAAGGACCCCGACTCGCACCAGCGCGACCTGCGCGAGGCCATCGAGCGCGGCGAGTACCCGTCCTGGACCGTGTACGTCCAGATCATGCCGGCGGCCGAGGCGGCCACCTACCGCTTCAACCCGTTCGACCTGACCAAGGTCTGGCCGCACGCGGACTACCCGCTGGTCGAGTTCGGCAAGCTGGAGCTCAACCGCAACCCGGAGAACATCTTCGCCGAGGTCGAGCAGTCGATCTTCAGCCCCGCCCACTTCGTGCCGGGCATCGGTCCCTCCCCGGACAAGATGCTCCAGGGCCGTCTCTTCGCGTACGGCGACGCCCACCGCTACCGCGTCGGCATCAACGCCGACCACCTGCCGGTGAACCGCCCGCACGCCACCGAGGCGCGCACCAACTCCCGTGACGGCTACCTGTACGACGGCCGCCACAAGGGCGCGAAGAACTACGAGCCGAACAGCTTCGGCGGCCCCTTCCAGACGGACCGCCCGCTGTGGCAGCCCGTCGCGGTCACCGGGGTCACCGGCGAGTCGGTCACGCCCGTCCACGCCGAGGACAACGACTTCGTCCAGGCGGGCAACCTCTACCGGCTGATGTCGGAGGACGAGAAGGAGCGCCTGGTGAACAACCTGGCGAACGCCATCTCGGGTGTCACGCGCGACGACATCGCCGAGCGCGCGATCAACAACTTCCGTCAGGCCGACGGCGACTTCGGCAAGCGGCTGGAGGCCGCGGTGCAGGCCCTGCGCGGCTGATCACCAGCGCTGGACCGCTTGCCGACCGACGGGCCGGATCCCCTCCCGGGGGTCCGGCCCGTCGCCGTGCCGTCAGGCGGGCACCTGCGGGGCCCGCTGCCGGGCGGGCGCCCAGCAGCGGATGATGTCGCGGACCGAGACGATGCCCGCGGGGCCGCCCCGGTCGAGGACGATCAGATGCCGGAAGCCCCCGTGGGCCATGGCGGCCGCCGCCTCCTCCAGGGTCCAGGAGGGGTCGGCGAAGACGACGTCGGTGGTGGTGTGGGCATGGGCGCGCTCCGCGTCCGGGTCCTGGCCGAGACCCACGGAGTTGAGGACGTCCCGTTCGGTGAGGATGCCGATCCCGGTGCCGTCGGGGTCGAGGACCACGGCCGCGCCCACCCGGCGCGCGGACATCAGGGCGGCGGCCTGGCGGAGCGTGTGGGCGGGGCCGATGGTGAGGACCACGGTGCTCATGGCGTCACGGACGAGCATGGATGGAGCCACCTCCTACCGGAAAACGCCACGTCACGGGCGCGTGGGCCCGTTCGTTCGCGCTTTCACAAGTTCACAAGTGGGGGAGCTCCCAGAGTGGCAGGCAAAGCACAGGTCAACAAGAGGGCGCGCGCGGCCGGCCGGGGGCGCGCGACGCGAGCGCGGCCGGTTCAGTACCGCTGGTTGAGATACCCCAGCAGCTCGTCGTGGAGCAGGCCGTTCGACGCGGCGGCGTTGCCGCTGTGCGGGCCCGGGCGGCCGTCGAGGCCGGTGAAGGTGCCGCCGGCCTCCGTCACCACGATCGCCGTGGCCGCCATGTCCCACAGCGACAGCTCCGGCTCCGCGCAGACGTCCACCGAGCCCTCGGCGACCATCATGTACGGCCAGAAGTCGCCGTACGCGCGCGTGCGCCACACCTCGCGGGTGAGGTCGAGGAAGCCGTCGAGCCGCCCCTGCTCCTCCCAGCCGGTGAGCGAGGAGTACGCGAAGGAGGCGTCGGAGATCCGCGAGACGCGGGAGACCTGGAGCGTGGTGGCCGAGGACAGGCTGCGTCCGGCATAGGCGCCGTGGCCCTTCGCCGCCCACCAGCGGCGGCCCAGGGCGGGCGCGGACACCACGCCGACGACCGGCTGGAAACCCCCCTCGCCGCCCGCCTCCATCAGCGCGATCAGCGTGGCCCACACGGGCACGCCGCGCACGTAGTTCTTGGTGCCGTCGATCGGGTCGATCACCCAGCGGCGCGGACCGGTGCCCTCCACGCCGTACTCCTCGCCCAGCACGGCGTCGCGCGGGCGGGCCCGCCGCAGGTGGCCGCGGATGAGCTCCTCGGCGGCCTTGTCCGCCTCGCTCACCGGCGTCATGTCGGGTTTGGTCTCCACCTTGAGGTCGAGAGCCTTGAACCGGTCCATGGTCGCGGCGTCGGCGGCGTCCGCGAGGACATGGGCGAGACGCAGGTCGTCGAGGTAGTCGGGCATGGCACGAACGGTATCGGCCGGGATCGGTTCCAGGCCACCGGGGGCCGGTTCCGCGACCCCTTGACAGTGCCCGGCACCCCGTCAAATCTGAACCGCAGGGTCGGCCGCTCGCCCCGAGGGAGGCGATGATGCCTGCAGCGCGGGAATCACTGCTGGACGCCGCTTACACCGCACTCGCCCGCCGGCCGTGGTCCGCCGTGCGGATGGTGGACGTCGCCGCCGCGGCCGGGGTCTCCCGCCAGACGCTCTACAACGAGTTCGGCAGCAAGGACGGTCTCGCCCGCGCCCTGGTCCGCCGGGAGGCCGACGGCTACCTGGCCGGCGTCGAACGGGCCCTCACCGCGCACGCCGATCCCCGCGACCGCCTGACCGCCACCGCCGAGTGGACCACGCTGAGCGCCCGCGAGAACGCCCTGGTGCGGGCCATGCTCACCGGCTGCTGGAACGAGCGCCTGCCCGCGCCGCCCCTCGCGGCCGTGCCGTCCGGCTCCCCGGTGCCCGCGCAGCGCCGCGCCGACGGGCCGCTGCCCTCGCCCGCCGACTTCGTGCACCTGGTCCGCGACCGGGCCGTCGCCGCGCTCGCCGGTCCGGGACCCGCGCGCGCCGACACCGCCGATCTCGCCCGGTCCTGCGAGCTGGTGATCAGACTCGCCCTGTCCTGCGTCGTCGCGCCCTCGCCCGAAGACGGCGTGGCCGAGCTGGTCCGCGGCGCCCTGCACCGGCAGCCGGTGCCGTAGGACGGCCCGTCGTACGGCCCCCGTGCAGGCTCAGTGCGCCGAGCCCGACAGCTGGAGCCCGATCACCCCGACGATCACCAGGGTGATCGAGACGATCTTCAGCGTGGACACCAGGTCACCGAGGAACACCATCCCGTAGATGGCCGTCCCCGCCGCCCCGATGCCCGTCCACACCGCGTACGCCGGTCCCACGTCCAGCTTCCGCAGCGCCAGGGTGAGCAGACCGAAGCTGCCCAGGGCGAAGGCGCAGAAGGCGACCGTCGGCCACAGCCGGGTGAACCCGTGCGACAGCTTCAGGCACACGGCGAAACCGGTCTCGAGCAACCCGGCGACGATGACCAGCAGCCACGCCATGTGTGTCCTCCCGCATTCCCCGCGTACAGTGACCGCTTCGTCTGGTTCGTGTCCGGCTCGGTGCGATTATGCACTTACCGGTGACACCGCAGGGCAAACACGACGGGGGTCAGTCGCCGTCGGTGCGCTCCCGCGCGGCGAGCAGCCGCCGCAGCGAGTACAGCCGCGCCGGGTCCGCGTGGCCCTGGGCCACCCAGTCGTCCAGGGCGCAGTCCGGCTCGTCGTGACTGCACGCGCGCGGACACCCCTCCGTGCCAGGCTCCAGGTCGGGGAAGGCGTGGATGACCCGCGACGGATCGACGTGGGCCAGCCCGAACGACCGCACGCCCGGGGTGTCGATCACCCAGCCCTCGGCGCCCGCGAGCGGCAGCGCCAGCGCGGACGTCGTGGTGTGGCGCCCCCGCCCGGTCACCGCGTTGACATGACCGGTGGTGCGGCGCCGCTCCTCGGGCACCAGCGCGTTGACGAGCGTCGTCTTGCCGACGCCCGAGTGGCCCACGAACGCGGTGATCCGGCCGTCGAGCTGCTCGCGCACCCGCTCCACCGCCTCGCCGCTCTCGAGCTCCGCGCGGCTGGTCACGACGTACGGGATGTCCAGGTCGCCGTACAGCTCCAGCAGCTTGTCGGGCGGGGCCAGGTCGGACTTGGTGAGCACCAGCAGCGGCTCCAGGCCGCCGTCGTAGGCGGCGACCAGGCAGCGGTCGATCAGGCGCGGCCGGGGCTCGGGGTCGGCGAGGGCGGTGACCACGGCCAGCCGGTCGGCGTTGGCGACGACCACGCGCTCGTAGGGATCGTCGTCGTCGGCGGTGCGGCGTAGCACCGACGTGCGCTCCGCGATCCGCACGATCCGGGCGAGGGTGTCCTTCCTGCCGGACAGATCGCCGACGAGGGCCACCCGGTCGCCCACCACGGCGGCCTTGCGGCCCAGCTCGCGGGCCTTCATCGCGGTCACGACGCGGTCCTCGACGAGGCAGGTCAGCCGGCCCCGGTCGACCGTGAGCACCATGCCCTCGGCGGCGTCCTCGTGCTTGGGCCTGATGTGGGTGCGCGGCCGGTTGCCCCTGCGGTTGGGGCGGGAGCGGATGTCGTCCTCGTCGGTGTGCTTGCCGTAGCGGCGCATCGTGAACCCCTACGCCCCGAGCATCCCGGTCCACAGCTCGGGGAAGTCCGGCAGGGTCTTCGCCGTGGTCGCCACGTTCTCGATCTGCACGCCCTCGACCGCCAGGCCGATGATCGCACCGGCGGTGGCCATGCGGTGGTCCTCGTAGGTGTGGAACACCCCGCCGTGCAGCCGGCGCGGGCGGATGTGCAGACCGTCCGCCGTCTCGGTGACGTCGCCGCCCAGCTCGTTGATCTCCTTGGTCAGCGCGGCCAGCCGGTCCGTCTCGTGCAGCCGCAGATGCGCCACGCCCCGCAGGGTCGACGGGGAGTCCGCGAGGGCCGCGACGGCCGCGACGCCCGGCGTCAGCTCGCCCACCTCGCCGAGGTCCACGTCGATGCCGTGCACCGCGCCCGAGCCCGTGAACACCAGCCCGTACTCGGTCAGCTCGCAGGAGCCGCCCATCTCGGTGAAGATCTCCCGCAGCCGGTCGCCGGGCTGGGTGGTCCGCGCGGGCCAGTCGGGGATCACCACCTTGCCGCCGGTGACGAGCGCCGCCGCCAGGAACGGCTGCGCGTTGGACAGGTCCGGTTCGATCGTCAGGTCCCGGCCGAGCAGCGCGCCCGGGGTGACCCGCCAGACGTTCGGCCGGCCGCCCGACTCGGGGGTGTCGACCTGGGCCCCGACCGCGCGCAGCATGTCGACCGTCATCCGGATGTGCGGCATCGACGGCAGCGTCGCGCCCGTGTGCCGCACCTCCACGCCCTGGTTGAAGCGCGGCGCCGACAGCAGCAGCGCGCTGACGAACTGCGACGAGGAGGACGCGTCCACCTCGACCGGACCGCCGTCCAGCGCGCCCCCGCCGTGCACCGTCATCGGCAGCGCGCCCCGGTCGTCGTCGTCGATCCGGGCGCCCAGCCGGCGCAGCGCGTCGATGACGCCGTTCAGGGGACGCTCGTACGACCGCGGGTCGCCGTCGAACCGCACCGGACCGTCCGCCAGGGTGGCCACCGGCGGCAGGAAGCGCATCACCGTGCCCGCGTTGCCGACGTCCACGGTGGCCCGGCCGTGCAGACCGGCCGGCACCACACGCCAGGCCTCGCCCGTCCCGTCGGGGCCGACGCCCTCCTCGATCTCCACGCCCAGGGCGCGCAGCCCGCCCGCCATCAGCAGCGTGTCCCGCGAACGCAGCGGGCGGCGCAGCCAGCCCGGCTCGGAGGCGAGGGCGGCCAGCACGAGGGCGCGGTTGGTGACCGACTTGGACCCGGGCACGTGGACCGTCGCGTCGACGGCTCCGCTCGCGTGCGGGGCGGGCCAGAGGGCGGTGTGCGTGGGATTCGGGGCCATGGGGCCACTTTATAAGGAGGTGAGGAGGCCGGCCGTTCCGTGCCCGCCAGGCGGAACACCGCCCGGCGCGGGCCGCGCCCCGGCTGCCCGGTCGCCGCCGCCCGCGGTCACAGACCCAGCAGCCAGCGCCCGCCGCCCAGCAGCGAGCACACCGACACCGCGTGGAAGAGGAACAGCCACATCCCCGCCGGCACGTGCGTCAGCCGGGAGAGCTGGTCCGCGTCCGAGTCCCCTGCGCCCCCGCGCCGCCGCTTGGCCTGGAGCTCGAACGCCGGGCGCACCCCGCCCAGCAGCAGGAACCACACCACGGCGTACGCGAACGCCGCCTGCACCTGGGGTCCCGCGAGCCACGACACCAGCACGAACGTGCTCCCGGTGACCAGCACCGACACCGCGCCGTAGGCGTTGCGGATCATCACCAGCACCGCCAGCAGCAGCGCGGTGGCCAGCCACAGCAGCAGCGTGATGCGTCCCGCGCCGAGCAGCGCGGCCCCGCCCAGGCCCAGCAGCGGGGGAGCGGTGTAGCCGGCGGCGGCCGTGAGGATCATGCCGATGCCGGTCGGCTTGCCCCGGCTGACGGTCAGGCCGCTGGTGTCCGAGTGCAGGCGTATCCCCGTCAGGGTGCGGCCGGTGAGCAGCGCCACCAGGCCGTGCCCGCCCTCGTGAGCGATGGTGACGGCGTTGCGCGCGATCCGCCACGGCGCCCGCGGCACCACCACGGCGGCGGCCGCCACCAGCGTCGCGACGACCACCCACAGGTCCGGGTCGGGCTGGGTGCCCGAGACCTCGTCCCAGAGGGAGCCGAGGGACATCAGGGACACGGACGCGGTGGTGACCATGCTCGTCATGTGTTTCGGATCGCTCCCTGTACGCGTGCGGAGTCTGGCAGTGTTGCACGTATGTGCGGACGGTATGCAGCGAGTCGCAGGCCCGAGGACCTCGCCGGGATCTTCGAGATCGAGAAGTGGGAGCCCGAGGAGACCCTGGAGGCCGACTACAACGTGGCGCCGACCAAGGAGGTCCACGCCGTCCTCTCCCGTCCACTGAAGGACGCGGACGACCCCCGCCCGGTTCGGCAGCTGCGCACGCTGAAGTGGGGACTGGTGCCGTCCTGGTCCAAGACCCCCGAGGGCGGCGCCCGGATGATCAACGCGCGCGCGGAGACCGTCCACGAGAAGCCGTCGTACCGCCGCGCCTTCGCCGCCCGCCGCTGCATCCTCCCCGCCGACGGCTACTACGAGTGGGTCACCGGCAAGCAGGAGCGCGACCTGGAGGTCGAGGGCAAGAAGAAGCGGCCCCGCAAGCAGCCGTACTTCGTGACGCCGGCCGACGGCTCGGTCTTCGCGATGGCCGGACTGTACGAGTTCTGGCGCGACCGCACGCTGCCCGACGACCACCCCCTGGCCTGGTGGGTGACCTGCTCCGTGATCACCACCGAGGCCGAGACGACTCCGCTGGCCGTCGCCCCGGAGGAGGGGCCGCACTCCCTCGCCGACATCCACCCGCGGATGCCGCTGATGCTCACCCCGGACCGCTGGGACGCCTGGCTCGATCCGTCCCGCACCGACCCCGGGGACCTGCGCGGACTGCTCGCCCCGCCGCCGCCCGGCCTGATGCGCGCCTACCCGGTCACCACCGCCGTCAGCAACGTCCGCAACAACGGCCCGGAGCTGCTGAAGGAGCTGGCCGCCCCGGAAGAGGGCACACTCTTCTGACGTGACCACCGAGACGATCACCACCGACGCGGGCGACGCCCGCGTCACCTGGCACCCCGCCGCGAAGCCGCGCCTCGTCCTCGCCGCGAGCCACGGCGCCGGCGGCGGCATCGAGGCCCGCGACCTGGCCGCGCTCGCCGCCGTCCTGCCCGCGCACGGCGTGACCGTCGCCCTCGTCGAGCAGCCCTGGCGGGTGGCCGGCAAGAAGGTCGCCCCGGCGCCGAAGACCCTGGACACCGGCTGGCGCGGCGTCTGGCCGGCGCTGACCGCCCCGGGCCTGCCGGTGATCTCCGGCGGACGCAGCGCCGGCGCCCGCGTCGCCTGCCGCACCGCCAGGGAACTCGGCGCCCGTGCCGTGCTGGCGCTGAGCTTCCCGCTCCACCCGCCGGGCAGGCCCGAGAAGTCCCGCGCGCGGGAACTGCTGGACGCGGGCGTCCCCACACTCGTCGTCCAGGGCGGCAACGACCCCTTCGGCAAACCCGCCGAGTTCCCCGAGGGCGGCCACGAACTCGTCGAGGTGGCGCAGGCGGACCACGGCTTCGCCGTGCCGAAGCGCGCCGGCCTCACGCAGGAGGAGGCGCTCCGGGTGATCACGGACGCGGTCGTGCGGTGGACGGCCGCCCTTCACTGAGGCGGGAATGCGACGGCGGGCCCCGCTGTTGTGGGGTGCGTACGTGCCGGTCGAACGGCACCGCCGCCGTAGGAGAGGAAGTCCACCGCATGGGTTCCACGTTCTGCCCGAGCCGCAGTGCCCGCGCCGACCTCGACTGGACGGTGCTGCACGCGGCCAAGACCGCCCCGATTCGGGCGGCGGGCGGACCGGATCGTCGTCTATCCTCCGATTCGGGTGAGGCCGGTCTCGGCCTCGCGACAACTCTGGAGGAGGTGGGTCCGGTTCCCGGTACCGACGCAGGGACCGAACACGGCCAGGCGGAGCAGCCCGAGGGCCAGGGCAGCAGGGGAGCGGAGACGACCGCGGAGCGCAGCGCGCGCTTCGAGCGGGACGCACTCGAGTTCCTCGACCAGATGTACTCGGCCGCGCTGCGCATGACGCGCAACCCGGCCGACGCCGAGGACCTGGTGCAGGAGACCTACGCCAAGGCGTACGGGTCCTTCCACCAGTTCCGCGAGGGCACCAACCTCAAGGCGTGGCTGTACCGGATCCTCACCAACACCTTCATCAACTCGTACCGCAAGAAGCAGCGCGAACCCCAGCGCTCCGCGGCCGAGGAGATCGAGGACTGGCAGCTCGCGCGCGCCGAGTCGCACATGTCCACGGGTCTGCGCTCCGCCGAGTCGCAGGCGCTGGACCACCTGCCGGACTCGGACGTGAAGGAAGCCCTGCAGGCGATCCCGGAGGAGTTCCGTATCGCGGTCTATCTCGCCGATGTCGAGGGCTTTGCCTACAAGGAGATCGCCGACATCATGGGGACACCCATCGGAACGGTGATGTCCCGGCTTCACCGTGGACGTCGCCAGCTGCGCGGCATGCTCGAGGACTACGCGCGCGAGCGCGGACTGGTCCCGGCCGGTGCCGGAGAGTCGAACGAAGCGAAAGGCTCGGGGTCATGAGCTGCGGAGAGCCGCACGAGACGGATTGCAGCGAAATCCTCGATCATCTCTACGAGTTCCTCGACCGTGAGATGCCGGATGCCGACTGCCAGAAGTTCGAGCACCACTTCGAGGAGTGCTCGCCCTGCCTGGAGAAGTACGGGCTGGAACAGGCGGTGAAGAAGCTCGTCAAGCGGTGCTGCGGCCAGGACGACGTGCCGGGCGACCTGCGCTCCAAGGTCATGGGCCGGATCGAGCTGATCCGCTCCGGCGAGACCGTGCCCGACCAGGACGTCACGGCCGCCCCGCAGGAGTCCTGACCTCCCCCTCCCCAGGGGCCGCGTCACCCGATTGTGCTAATCCGCGGGCGGTCCGCCCCCGGCGGCGCCTCCGCCCGTCCTAGGCTCCAGGAGCCGACGGGCGACGGACGATGCGCGCGGCACGGTCGGGGGAGGGGCTCATGGAGGCGTTACCGGCGCGGGCCCGGGTGTATCTCGTCGGCGTCACCCTGCTCGGACTGTGCTGTCTGCTCCCCCTGCCGGGCGTTCCCCGGCCGGGGGTGCTCGCGTCCCTGCCCGACCCGCGCGTCCCCTGGTGGCCGGTGGTCCTGCTCGCCGCCGTGTACGCGGGCTGCGAGCGCCTCGCCCGCTCCCGCCTCGCCGCCGGCCCCCACCCCGGCGGCACCTTCCACCCCGTGCTGCTCGCCGGGGCCTTCCTGCTCCCGCCCACCGCCGCCGCCCTCGTCGCGCTGCCCGGGGCGCTGCTGCTCCCCGTCGAGCACGGCCCCCGTCTCGCGCGCAGGCTGTGGCGCACCGGCCGGCTCGTCGTCGCCGTGTGGGCCGCGAGCCTCGTCCACCTCAAGACCGGCGGCCGGGACGCGGTGGCGCAGTGCGACATGCCCGGCGCCCTCGCCACGGCGGGCGCCGCGGTGCTCGCGTTCTGCCTCGTCCTCACGCTCCTCGACGGCGGCGTCCTGGCGCCCGCGCCGGGCGGGGTGCCGCGCGGCCGTCCCGTGGCCGCCTGGTGGCGGCTGTTCCTCGGCTCCCTCGCGCCGCTCACCGTGCACGGCCTGGCCGGACTGATGACGGCCCTGCTGTGGCGCAGCCCGTACGGCCCGGTCGCGGCGCTGCTGGTGCTGCTGCCGATGGGCGTCTCCTGGTGGGCGTTCGCCCAGTACCACCGGGAGCGCGCCGCCCACCAGGCCACGATCCGCGCGCTGGTGCAGGCCGTCGACATCAAGGACGGCTACACGCGCGGGCACAGCGAGCGCGTCGGCCGGGCGTCCATGCTGATCGCGCGCGAACTCGGCATGGACGACGAGCGGGTCGAGATGCTGCGGTTCGCCGGCATCCTGCACGACGTCGGCAAGCTCGGCGTGCCCACCCGGCTGCTCACCAAGAACGGCCCGCTCACCCCCGAGGAGCGGCGCGTCATCGAACTGCACCCCGAGTACGGGCACGAGATGGTGCGCGGCATCTCCTTCCTCGGCGAGGCCCGCGCGGCCGTGCTGCACCACCACGAGCGGCTCGACGGCAAGGGCTACCCCTACGGGCTGGCGGGCCGTCAGATCCCCGAGTCCGCGCGGGTCGTCGCGGTCGCCGACGCCTTCGACGCGATGACGTCCACCCGCAGCTACAGCAGGGCCCGCCCGGTGCCCGTGGCGCTGGAGGAGCTGGAGCGGTGCGCGGGCACGCACTTCGACCCGCGGATGGTGAAGGCGCTGGTCCGCGCGATCGGCCGCACCGGCTGGCACCCGGCCGTGACCGCCGACGAGCCCCTGCGGACGCCCGTCCCCGGTCCCGCCGAGCCCGTCACCGGTCGTCCCGGGGCGCGCCGGTGAGGCCCCGGCTGCACACCGTCGTGCACCTGTGCGCCGCCGCCTTCGCGGCCGGATCGCTGGGCACCACGCTGTACCACGGCGTCGAGGACCGCTCCACCGCCCTGGCCTTCGGCACGCTCGTCGCGGTCGGCGAGCTCACCCGGCGCGGCGGCCGGGGGATCCGGGAGCCCGCGCCGCTCGCCGCGGCAGGCGCGCTGGCGTACGCGCTGCTCGGCGAGGTCGCGGGGCGGCCCGCCCAGCACGGCGCCGCCCAGGTCGTCACCGTGGTGCTCGCCGCGTCGCTGCTGGGCAGCGTCCCGCACGTCGGACGCGGTGACGGGCCCGCCCTGGACCCGGTGACCCGCCGGGTGCTGACCGTCGGCTTCGTCGCCGTGTGCTTCCACCCGCTGCACGCCCGGGGCGCGTTCGACGGCCTCGGCGGGCCCGGGCACGCGCTGCTGCTGCTCGTCCTGCTGACCCTGACCGCGCTGTGCGACGCGGTGCTCGCCGCCGCGCTGGCCCACTCCCGCACCGGCTGGCCCTTCCCGCCGCTGCTGCGCGACGAACTGCGGGCGGTGCCCGGCATCGGCGCCGCCGTCGTGGCCACCGGCGCGGTGATGGCGCTGGGCACGGCCGTCGCGGGGCTGTGGGCGCTGCCCGTGTTCTCGGTGCCGCTGCTGCTCGCGCAGCTGTCCCACCGCAGGTACACGGCGGTGCGCGCCACCTACCGGCAGACCATCGCGTCCCTGGCGCGGGCCACCGAGATCGCCGGGTACACCCCGCACGGGCACTCGCGCCGGGTCGCCGCGCTCAGCCAGGCGGTGGGCCGGGACCTCGGGCTGACCGAGCCGGAGCTGACCGTGCTGGAGTACGCGGCGCTGATGCACGACATCGGGCAGCTCAGCCTCGTCGACCCGGTGCCCGAGGGCGCCACCGCCGGGCTGCCGCCCGCCGAGCAGCGGCGGATCGCGCTCCTGGGCGGCGCGGTGGTGCGGCAGACCGGGGTGGACCCCCGGGTCGCCGGGATCGTCGAACGCCAGGCCGACCCGCACGCGGAGCAGCCCCTGGCCGCCCGGATCGTCCGGGTGGTGAACGCGTACGACGAGAAGTGCAGGGAAGGAGGGCCCGGGGGGCCGCTGACCGCGCTGGAGGAACTGCGGCTCGAGGCCGCCGGGGAGTACGCGCCGGAGGTCGTCGAGGCCCTGGCCAGGGTTCTGTCCCGGGACACGGAGGGGACACGTGAACAGGTGGACCGGTCGTGGTGAGGGGACGGACCCGGCGGTCTGGTTCCCGGCCGAGCTGGGTAACCCATGGGTAATGAGCGCCCTCGCGGCCGTACGTGGTTGGATGCGAAGGAGAGGGTGTCCGGGGGCGCCGATCGCTGCGGCCGGCCCACCGAACGGAACTGGCAGGCGGGAATCGTGAGGATCTTCGGCAAGGGACGTCACCGGCCCTCCGCCTCCTGGCGGCAGGCCACGGACCGCGCGTTCACGCTCATCGGCGACGGCCGGTACGAGGACGCGGGCGCGCTGCTGACCCGGGCCGCCGACCTGGAGCCCTGGCTGTCGGAGTCCTGGTTCAACCTCGCGCTGCTGCACAAGTTCCGGCACGACTGGGAGCAGGCGCGCGCGGCCGGACTGCGCGCCGTCGCCCTGCTCGACCGGGACACCGGGGCGCCGGACTGGTGGAACGTGGGCATCGCCGCGACCGCTCTCCAGGACTGGCCGCTGGCGCGCCGCGCCTGGCAGGCGTACGGGCTCAAGGTGCCCGGCTCCGCGACCGACTCGGGCGAGCCCCTCGGCATGGACCTGGGCAGCGCGGCCGTACGGCTGTCCCCCGAGGGGGAGGCCGAGGTGGTGTGGGGGCGGCGGCTCGACCCCGCCCGCATCGAGGTGCTGTCCATCCCGCTGCCGTCCTCCGGGCGCCGCTGGGGCGAGGTCGTGCTGCACGACGGGGTGCCGCACGGCGAGCGGAGCACCGCCGCCGGGCACACCTACCCGGTGTTCGACGAGATCGAGTTGTGGGCGCCCTCGCCGGTGCCGACCTGGGTGGTGCTGCTCGAGGCCGCGTCCGAGGCCGACCGGGACGCGCTGGAGCAGCTCGCCTCCGACGCCGGGTTCGCGGCGGAGGACTGGTCGTCGTCGGTGCGGCTGCTGTGCCGCATGTGCTCGGAGTCGCGGATGCCGTCCGACGAGGGTGACGGTGAGCATCTCGATCCTCACGATCACAGTGAGCCGGGGCATCCCGGGCCCCTCGGGCACCGTACGGACGGGCAGTTGTGGGTGCCGGAGCGGGAGTGTGGCATCGCTGCCCCGGCTTCCTTGGTCCGGGGGTTGTTGGACGGGTGGGTCGCGGACAGTCCGGACTCCCGGGACTGGCGGGATCTCGAAGAGGTGTGTTAGGGCCGCACATCGAAACTGTCCCGCGTCCCTTACGGGGCGCTGCGGCTTACCCTTGTCACACCACCTCCGGTTTTCTCAGGAAGGCACACGTCGGTCATGGCTCAGCAGGACACCGATCAGCAGCACACGGGCGTGCTCCCCGTCGACGACGAGGGCTACGTCATCGACACGGAGGACTGCGAGGAGCGCGAGGCGGCGTGGCGGGAGCGTGGCACCTCGCGCCCGATCACCGTGGTCGGCAACCCGGTGCTGCACAAGGAGTGCAAGGACGTCACGGACTTCGGCGAGGAGCTCCAGCAGCTGGTCGCCGACATGTTCGCCAGCCAGCGCACCGCCGAGGGCGTGGGCCTGGCCGCCAACCAGATCGGTGTCGACCTGAAGGTCTTCGTGTACGACTGCCCGGACGACGAGGGCGTGCGCCATGTCGGCGTGGTGTGCAACCCCAAACTCGTCGAACTGCCCGCCGAGCTGCGCCGGCTGGACGACAGCAGCGAGGGCTGCCTGTCCGTGCCCACCGCGTACGCGTCGCTGGCCCGGCCCGACTACGCCGAGGTGACCGGTCAGGACGAGCAGGGCAACCCGGTCCGGGTACGCGGAACGGGCTACTTCGCGCGCTGCCTCCAGCACGAGACGGACCACCTGTACGGCTACCTGTACATCGACCGTCTGTCGAAGCGTGAGCGCAAGGCCGCGCTCCAGCAGATGGCGGAGAACGAGCCGCGGTACCCCGTCGTCGCCAACGACTGACCGCCCGCACGGCTTTCTTCACATCGCGCACACGGCGCCCGATCCGGCACATCCCGGACGGGCGCCGTTCGTCTGTGCGCATCCAGAGGTAGTGAAAGAAGCAAATCCGTTCCCACAACGGTCACTTGTGGTGCTGAATGGTGGTGCGGGGATACGCACGGCGTACGCCCGGCTCGGGGGACGGGCGCTCAACTGGCGGCTGAGAGGGGAATGTTCGTGCATGCTTTGTCACACGGCTCCACATCGACACCGACCACCATCGCAGTTCCACCGGCGCTGTCTCTTCCGGTGATCGAGGCGGCGTTTCCCCGGCAACTCCACCCGTATTGGCCGAAGCTCCAGAGGGAGACCCGGGCATGGCTGCTCGAAAAGCGGCTCATGACGCCGGAGAAGGTGGAGTCATATGCCGACGGCCTGTGCTACACGGACCTCATGGCGGGCTACTACATAGGCGCCCCCGACGAGGTCCTCCAGGCGATAGCGGACTACAGTGCCTGGTTCTTCGTCTGGGACGACCGTCACGACCGCGACATCGTCCACGGCCGTCCCGCCGCCTGGCGGCGGCTGAAGGACCTGCTGCACAGCGCCCTCGACCGCCCCGGAGACCACCTGCGTCACCAGGACCCCGTGGTCGCGGGTCTCGCCGACAGCGTGCTGCGGCTCTACGCGTTCCTTCCGGACACCTGGAACGCGCGGTTCGCGCGCCACTTCCACACCGTGATCGAGGCGTACGACCGGGAGTTCCACAACCGCACCGAAGGCATCGTCCCGACCGTCGAGGAATACCTCGAACTGCGCCGCCTGACGTTCGCGCACTGGATCTGGACGGACCTTCTGGAACCGAGCGCGGGACACGAACTCCCGGACGCGGTGCGGAAGAACCCGGCCTACCGGAAACCGGCGCTGCTCAGCCAGGAATTCGCCGCCTGGTACAACGACCTCTGCTCGCTGCCCAAGGAAATCGCGGGAAATGAGGTGCACAATCTCGGCATCAGTCTCGTCATCCACGAGAACATGACCCTCGAAGAGGCGATAGCCGAGGTGCGGCGCCGCGTGGAGGAATGCATCAGCGAATTCCTGGACGCGGAACAGGAGGCCTTACGGTTCGCCGACCGGCTCGACGACGGAACGGTGGGCGGAAAGGAGACGAGCACCGCCGTGCGCGCCTGCGTCGGCAACATGCGGAACTGGTTCAGTTCCGTCTACTGGTTCCACCACGAGTCCGGCCGGTACCGGGTCGACAGCTGGGACGACCGGTCCACGCCCCCGTACGTCAACAACGCAGCGGAAGGTGAGCAATGACCGTCGAGTCCGTACGCCCGAAGGACACCACCGCGTCCGCCGAGCCGCCCGTGGCGGGCGGCGCCGTCCCGCTCCTCGGCCACGGCTGGCGCCTGGTGCGCGATCCGCTGGCCTTCCTGTCCCAGCTGCGCGACCACGGCGACGTGGTGCGCCTGAAGCTGGGCCCCAAGACCGTCTACGCCGTCACCACCCCCGCCCTCACCGGCGCGGTGGCGCTCAGCCCGGACTACATCATCGCCGGGCCCCTGTGGGAGTCGCTGGAGAGCCTCCTCGGCAAGGAGGGCGTGGCCACCGCCAACGGCAAGCTGCACCGGCGCCAGCGGCGCACCATCCAGCCGGCGTTCCGGCTGGACGCGATCCCCGCCTACGGGCCGATCATGGCCGAGGAGTCCTACGCGCTGGTGGAACGCTGGCGGGCCGCGGGCGGGGTGCTGGACATCACGTACGAGTCGTTCCGCGTGGCCGTGCGGGTCGCCGCCCGCTGCCTGATGCGCGGCAGCTACATGGACGCCCGCGCCGACCGCATCTGCGCGGACCTCACCACCCTGTTCGCGGGGATGTACCAGCGGATGGTGGTGCCGCTCGGACCCCTCTACAAGGTTCCGCTTCCGGCCAATCGGGAATTCAACCGCGCACTGGCCGATTTGCATGTCCTGGTCGACGAGATCGTCGCCGACCGACGGGCAGGCGGTCAAAAACCGGACGATTTGCTGACGGCTTTGCTGGAGGCGAAGGACGACAATGGCGACCCCATCGGGGAACAGGAGATCCACGATCAGGTCATCGCCATCCTGACCCCCGGCGCCGAAACGGTCGGATCCACGGTCATGTCGCTGCTCCTGGTTCTCACGGAGCACCCGGAACTCGGTGACAAGATCCGCGACGAGGTGGAATCCGTGGTCGGCGACCGCCCGGTCGCATTCGAGGACGTACGGAAGCTGACGTACACCGCGAATGTCGTCACGGAGACCCTGCGGCTGTATCCGGCCGTCTGGATATTGACCCGCCGCGCGGTCGCCGACACGGAACTCGGCGGATACCGCATTCCGAAGGGCGCGGACCTCATCTACAGCCCGTACGCGATCCAGCGCGACCGGCGCTCCTACGAGCGGAACGAGGACTTCGACCCGGACCGCTGGCTCCCGGAGCGGTCCAAGGACGTGCCCAAGTACGCGATGAGCCCGTTCAGCGTGGGCAACCGCAAGTGCCCCAGCGACCACTTCTCCATGGCGGAGCTCACGCTCCTCACCGCCGCGGTCGCGCACGCGTACCGCTTCGAGCACGCCGCGCACTCCGACGCCCGGCCCCGCATCGGCATCACGTTGCGGCCCCGTCGGCTGATGCTGCGGGCGCTGGCCCGCTGACGCCCTGCCGCCCGGCGCGCGGTCAGGCAGCCTCCGGGCCCCTGAACGCGCGCCGGTAGGACTGCGGGGTGGTCCCCACCGCGCGCACGAAGTGGTGGCGCAGCGCGGCCGCGTTGCCGAAGCCGGTACGGCCGGCGATCGCGTCCACCGTCTCGTCCGTCCGCTCCAGCAGATGCTGCGCGAGCAGCACCCGCTGGCGCAGGATCCAGCGGTAGGGCGTGGTGCCGGTCTCCTGCTGGAAGCGGCGGGCGAAGGTGCGCGGGGACATCAGGGCGCGGGCCGCGAGCTGCTCGACGGTGACCTCCTCGTCGAGATGCCGCTCCATCCACACCAGCACCCCGGCGACCGAGTCGCCCCCGGGCTCGGGCAGCGGACGTTCGATGTACTGGGCCTGCCCGCCGTCGCGGTGCGGCGGCACCACCATCCGCCGGGCGATCCGGTTGGCCACCTCGGGGCCCTGCTCCTTGCGCACCAGGTGCAGACAGGCGTCGATGCCCGCGGCGGTGCCCGCAGAGGTGATCACCGGGTCCTCGTCGACGTACAGCACGTCCGGCTCGACCGTCAGATGCGGATGGCGGCGGCTCAGCTCCTCCGCGTGCTTCCAGTGCACCGCGGCGCGCCGCCCCTCCAGCAGCCCGGCGGCGGCCAGCACGAACACCCCCGAGCACACGCTCAGCACCCGCGCGCCCCGGTCCACCGCCCGGCGCAGCGCGTCCAGCAGCTCGGGCGGGAACTCGCGGGAGGCGTAGGAGGCGCCGGCGGGCACGGTGATCAGGTCGGCCGTCTCCAGCCGCTCCAGGCCGTGCTCCACCTGGAGCGTGAAACCGGTGCTCGCGCGCACCGAGGCCCCCTCCGCCGAGGCGACGGCGAAGTCGTAGACCGGCAGCCCGTCGTCGCTGCGGTCGATGCCGAAGACCTCGCAGACCACGCCGAGTTCGAAGGGATTCACACCGTCGAGGAGGACGGCCGCCACATTACGGAGCATGGCACCAGTGTGCCTCGCCGTTGGCAGTAAATCGAGGGTCTACGGCAGTCCTGCCACTCCCGGTCAGGAGCGTCCGGCGCGACAGTGGTGTCCATGAACACGACGCAGACAGAAGCCCTGATCTCCCTGGTGGCCGTACTCGGCCTGTTCGTCCTCATGGTCGCGCCCGCCGTGATCGGCATCCTGCGCGACCGCCGCATCGAGAGGCAGATCCGGCGGGCCCGGGCGGTCCCCGTCACCGAACCGCCCGACCCGCCGGCCGTGTCCCGCCCGGCGCACGGGACCGCCCCACGCCACTCCGCACGGGCGGCGTGAGACGGCCCCGGCGCCCGGGCATCAGAAGTCCTCGTCCAGGTCGACCGTGCCCTCCACGGCGACCTGGTACGCGGACGGACGCCGCTCGAAGAAGTTGGTCAGCTCCTGGACGCCCTGCAGCTCCATGAACGAGAACGGGTTCTCCGAGCCGTACACCGGAGCGAAGCCCAGCCGCACCAGCCGCTGGTCGGCCACGCACTCCAGGTACTGCCGCATCGACGCGGTGTTCATGCCGGGCAGCCCGTCGCCGCACAGGTCCCGCGCGAACTGCAGCTCCGCCTCGACCGCCTCGCGCAGCATGTCGGTGACCTGCCGTCCGAGCTCCTCGTCGAACAGCTCCGGCTCCTCCTTGCGCACGGTGTCCACCACGTCGAACGCGAACGACATGTGCATCGTCTCGTCGCGGAACACCCAGTTGGTGCCGGTCGCCAGACCGTGCAGCAGCCCCCGGCTGCGGAACCAGTACACGTAGGCGAACGCGCCGTAGAAGAACAGGCCCTCGATACAGGCGGCGAAGCAGATCAGGTTCAGCAGGAAGCGGCGCCGGTCGGACCGCGACTCCAGCCGGTCGATCGTCTCCACCGAGTCCATCCACCGGAAGCAGAACTCGGCCTTCTCCCGGATGGACGGGATGTTCTCCACGGCCGCGAAGGCCGCCGCCCGGTCGTCCGGGTCGGGCAGATAGGTGTCCAGCAGGGTCAGGTAGAACTGGACGTGCACGGCCTCCTCGAACAGCTGCCGCGACAGGTACAGCCTGGCCTCGGGCGAGTTGATGTGCTTGTACAGCGTCAGCACCAGGTTGTTCGCGACGATCGAGTCGCCGGTGGCGAAGAACGCCACGAGCCGGCCGATCAGATGCTGCTCCTCGGGCGTCAGCTTCGCCAGGTCGGCGACGTCCGAGTGCAGGTCCACCTCCTCGACGTGCCAGGTGTTCTTGATCGCGTCCCGGTAGCGCTCGTAGAAGTCCGGGTAGCGCATGGGGCGCAGGGTCAGCTCGAAGCCGGGGTCGAGCAGGTTCTTGGTCGCGCTGGTGGTCACTGGCAGGCCTCGCAGGATTCGGGGTTCTCGAGGGAGCAGGCGACGGCCTCGGGGTCGGCCGGCTGCTGGACGGGGACGGCGGCGCGGGCCGCGCGGGCGATCCGGGTCGCCGGGCGGGAGCGCAGGTAGTAGGTGGTCTTCAGCCCCTGCTTCCAGGCGTAGGCGTACATCGAGGAGAGCTTGCCGATGGTCGGCGTCTCCAGGAACAGGTTCAGCGACTGCGCCTGGTCCAGGAACGGGGTGCGGGCGGCGGCCATGTCGATCAGACCGCGCTGCGGGATCTCCCACGCCGTGCGGTACAGCCGCCGTACGTCCTCCGGGATCCACGCGAAGTCCTGCACCGAGCCGCCCGCCTCGCGCAGCGCCTCCCGGGTGCGCGCGTCCCACACGCCGAGCCGCTTGAGGTCCTCCACCAGGTAGGAGTTGACCTGGAGGAACTCCCCCGACAGCGTCTCGCGCTTGAACAGGTTGGACACCTGCGGCTCGATGCACTCGTACACGCCGGCGATGGACGCGATGGTCGCGGTGGGCGCGATCGCCAGCAGCAGCGCGTTGCGCAGGCCCGTGGCGGCGATCCGGGTGCGCAGCGCCGCCCAGCGCTCCGGCCAGGCGAGCTCGACGCCGTAGTGGTCGGGGTGCAGCACGCCCCGCGCGGTGCGGGTCTTCTCCCACGCGGGCAGCGGGCCGTGCCGCTCGGCGAGCGCGGCCGACGTCTCGTACGCGGCGAGCATGATCCGCTCGGCGATCCGGGTGGACAGTTCCCTGGCCTCGGGGGAGTCGAAGGGCAGCCGCATCCGGAACAGCACGTCCTGGAGCCCCATCACGCCCAGGCCCACCGGGCGCCAGCGGCTGTTGGACCGGGACGCCTCCTCGGTCGGGTAGAAGTTGATGTCGACCACCCGGTCCAGGAACGTCACGGCGGTGCGGACCGCCGCGTCCAGACGCTCCCAGTCCATGCCGTCCCCGTCGGCGAAGGCCGCGAGGTTGACCGAGCCGAGGTTGCAGACCGCCGTCTCCCCGTCGTCGGTGACCTCCAGGATCTCCGTGCACAGGTTCGAGGAGTGGACGACGTGACCCGGCTCGGCGGTCTGGTTGGCGGTGCGGTTGGCGGTGTCCTTGAACGTCATCCAGCCGTTGCCGGTCTGCGCGAGGGTGCGCATCATCCGGCCGTACAGCTCGCGCGCCGGGAGCGTCCTGCGGGCCAGGCCCTTCGCCTCGGCGGCGCGGTAGGCCGCGTCGAACTCCTCGCCCCACAGGTCGACCAGCTCGGGCACGTCCACCGGGGAGAACAGCGACCACGGTGCGTCGTCGGCGACCCGGCGCATGAACTCGTCCGGCACCCAGTGCGCCAGGTTCAGGTTGTGCGTACGGCGGGCGTCCTCACCGGTGTTGTCGCGCAGTTCGAGGAACTCCTCGATGTCCGCGTGCCAGGTCTCCAGGTAGACCGCCGCCGCGCCCTTGCGCCGGCCGCCCTGGTTCACGGCGGCGACCGAGGCGTCCAGCGTCTTCAGGAACGGGACGATGCCGTTGGAGTGCCCGTTCGTGCCGCGGATCAGCGAACCCCGGGCCCGGACGCGGGAGAAGGACAGGCCGATGCCGCCGGCGTGCTTCGACAGGCGGGCGACCTGGTGGTAGCGCTCGTAGAGGGAGTCCAGCTCGTCCGCGGGGGAGTCCAGGAGGTAGCAGGAGGACATCTGCGGGTGGCGGGTGCCGGAGTTGAACAGCGTGGGGGAGGAGGGCAGGTAGTCCAGCCGGCTCATCAGCCCGTACAGCGCGGCGACCTCCTCCAGCGCCCGCGCGCTGTCGTCCTCGGCGAGCCCGCAGGCGACCCGCAGCAGGAAGTGCTGGGGCGTCTCGACGACCTTGCGGGTGACCGGGTGGCGCAGCAGGTAGCGGCTGTGCAGGGTGCGCAGCCCGAAGTAGCCGAACCGGTCGTCGGCGCCGGCGTCGATCAGCGCGTCCAGACGGGCCGCGTGGAGCCGGACGAACGCGGCGGTCCGGTCGGCGATCAGCCCTTCGCGGTGCCCGGTCGCGACCGACCCGGTGAACGACGTGACGCCCTGCGAGGCGGCCTCGGCGCGGATGGCGAGGGTCAGCAGCCGGGCGGCGAGCCGGGAGTAGGCGGGGTCCTCGGAGATCAGCCCGGCGGCCGCCTCGGTGGCCAGTTCCCGCAGCTCCGCCTCGTCGGCGGCGGCGGACCGGCCGCGCAGGGCGGCGGCGGCCACTCGGCCGGGGTCGGCGTCGGGCAGGTCGGCGGTCAGCTGGGTCAGGGTCCGCAGCAGCGCGGCACCGGGACCGTCGCTCTCCTCGGTCACGCGGGTCGCTGAAGCCGGATCGGCTGGCGCGATGGTCACGTGTGGCTCTCCCTCGCTCGGCACGGGGGCCTCGAAGAGCGCAGGGGGCAGCACACGAACGCACGGGGCGTCGCGTCCACCGGCCCATTCCACGAGGCCCGGACGTCAGGGCACCCGGACCGGAAGGGCCGGGCGCACTGTCGGCAGGTCCTCGGACTGACTCCCGTGCGCGCCCGTGGGCAGGCATGGGTACACCGTTGCGGGACAGTTCCGGATTCGCACCGGATTCCCCTGCGACGACAGCGAGCACGAGCATACATCTTGTGCCGGGCGCCGCAGACAGACCCATATGTTGTGTCGCACGCGAGTCGGGTGATGTCGTACGGGAGGGCCAGGGGAGGTGCCCGGCGGAGCCGTCAGAGCGTCAGCTCGTAGACCACCAGCATGATGTCGTCCAGCTCCGGCAGCGGATTCCAGTCCCGCGCCGGGTTGCGCGTGAAGCCCAGCCGCTCGTAGACCCGGTGCGCCGCGTGCATCGTGCGCTGGGTGGACAGCACCATCCGCTCCCGCCCGAGCGCCCGCGCCCGGTCGACGCAGGCGCGCACCAGCGCCTCTCCGGCGCCCCGGCCGCGGTGGGCGCCGGAGACCGCCAGCATCCGTATCTCCGCCTCGCCCCGCTCCGCGATGTCCGCCATGGGCCCGGGGCCCGGCACGAAGGTCACCCCGCCCAGCAGAGCGCCGTGCTCCACGGCGACCAGCACCTCGGCCGCCGCCGCCCGCTTCGCCACGTCCCGCAGCTCGCCGAGGTAGCTGTCGCTCTCCCCGAAGTCCAGCAGCCCGTCGCCGAGATAGGCCTGCGCGGTGATCTCACCGAGTTCCGCGTGTTCGCCGGCGGTCACCGGCCGGATGACGATGTCCATGGGGGGAGTCTGCCGGACGGGTACGACAGCGGGCCGCCGGTTTCCACCGGCGGCCCGCTGCCCTGGACGCGACGGCGTCAGTGCGTGCTGCCCGCCGTGGCCGGCGGGAGCTCCACCTGGACGCCCGGGTCGCCGGCGTCCGCCGTGTAGTCCTGCGGCGTGGTCTCGTCGACGCCCTCCGGCGCCTTGACCGCCCGCATGACGAAGGTCAGGACGACCGTGACCAGCACGTTGATCACGAACGCGGTGAGACCGATGTAGCCGATCTCCCCGATGCCCGGGATCTCGTCCGAGGACCCGCCGAAGTGCTTCTGCGTCGGCGAGGCCACCCCGTACGCGGCGACCGTGCCGTAGATCATGCCGACCGCCCAGCCGCCGATCAGCGCCCAGCGGTGGAACCAGCGGGTGAACAGGCCGCCCACCAGCGCCGGGAACGTCTGGAGGATCCAGATGCCGCCCAGCAGCTGGAAGTTGATCGCGACGGTCTTGTCCATGGTCAGCACGAAGACCAGCGCGCCCACCTTCACCAGCAGGGACACGGCCTTGGAGACGGCGGTCTCCTGCTTGGGCGTCGCGTCCGGCTTGATGAAGTCCTTGTAGATGTTGCGGGTGAACAGGTTCGCCGCCGCGATCGACATGATCGCCGCCGGCACCAGCGCGCCGATGCCGATGGCCGCGAAGGCCACACCGGCGAACCAGTCCGGGAACATGTTCTCGAACAGCTGCGGGATGGCCAGCTGGCCGTTGTCCACCTTCACCCCGGCCGCGATCGCCATGAACCCGAGCAGCGCCAGCAGGCCCAGCATCAGCGAGTACAGCGGCAGGATCGTGGTGTTGCGGCGGATCACCTCACGGCTGCGCGAGGACAGCGTCGCGGTGATCGAGTGCGGGTACATGAACAGCGCGAGCGCCGAGCCCAGCGCCAGCGTGGCGTAGGTCCACTGGCCCGCCTCGCCCGGCACCGTCGCGCCGCGCGGCGCTCCCGTGGCCGGGTTGGTCTGGCTGTACGCCTCGGTCGCCTTGGCGAAGATCTCGTCGAAGCCGCCGAGCTTGATCGGGATGTAGATGATCGCCACCGCGATCACGATGTAGATCAGCGTGTCCTTGACGAACGCGATCAGCGCGGGCGCCCGCAGACCCGACGAGTAGGTGTACGCGGCCAGCACGCCGAAGGCGATGAGCAGCGGCAGGTCCTTGATGAACCAGTTGGTGTTCTCGCCGCCGCCGACGCCCATCACGTCCAGCACGGCCTGGATGCCGACCAGCTGGAGCGCGATGTACGGCATCGTCGCCAGGATGCCGGTGACCGCGACGGCCAGCGACAGACCCTTCGAGCCGAACCGCCCGCGTACGAAGTCGGAGGTCGTCACATAGCCGTGCTTGTGCGACACCGACCACAGCCGGGGCAGGAAGGTGAAGATCAGCGGGTACACCAGGATCGTGTACGGCACCGCGAAGAAGCCGGCCGCGCCCGCCGCGTAGATCGCCGCCGGGACGGCCACGAAGGTGTACGCCGTGTACAGGTCACCGCCCAGCAGGAACCAGGTGACCCAGGTGCCGAACGAGCGCCCGCCCAGGCCCCACTCGTCGAGGGTGTGCTCGTTCGCGGCCTTGCGCCAGCGCGCGGCCAGGAAGCCCATCACCGTGACGAGCAGGAAGAAGAAGATGAAGACGGCGAGTGCCACGCCGTTGACGCCGTCGTTCACTGCTCCGCACCGCCCTTCCGGTCCGAGCGGGCGCGCTGGTCACGCTGCCAGAGCTTGTACGCGACCATCGTCAGGACGGTCGAGATCAGCACCCACAGCATCTGGTACCAGTAGAAGAAGGGGATGCCGATCACCACCGGGTCGGTCTTGGCGTAGGACCCGACCCACAGCATGGCGACGAATGGTGCGAGCAGGCAGAGGCCGATGACGACGCGCACAGGCGTCACCACCGGCCCCGGAGTAGTTTGCGGGGTTTGCGACATCAGACGGCTCCCGTCCCCTCACTGATCGCCGACGTTGGCTCGCGGCAATGTAGGTGAGGGTGCGGTGACCTCGGAACCCCCCGTGAGAGGGGCGGTATGCAGCAGCAGCGCAACCGAGAGGCAACAGCAACGAAAATCCTGTCAACCACCCGGAATGCCGGGATTTGCGGCCGGGCGACCGGCCGCCCGGTCACCGCCGGGCTCAGTCCTGGGGGCGCTTGAGGCGGGCGACGAACTTGTACCGGTCGCCGCGGTACACCGACCGCACCCACTCCACCGGCTGTCCGTCCCGGTCGAGCGAGTGCCGGGACAGCATCAGCATCGGCAGGCCGACGTCGGTGCCCAGCAGGCCCGCCTCACGCGGCGTGGCCAGGGACGTCTCGATGGTCTCCTCCGCCTCCGCGAGATGGACGTCGTACACCTCGGCGAGGGCGGTGTAGAGGGAGGTGTACTTGGTCAGGCTGCGACGCAGGGCCGGGAAGCGCTTGGCGCTGAGGTGGGTGGTCTCGATGGCCATCGGCTCGCCGTTGGCCATGCGCAGCCGCTCGATGCGCAGCACACGCCCGCCCGCGGTGATGTCGAGCAGGCCGGCGAGCCGGTCGTCGGCCGTGATGTACCCGAGGTCCAGCAGTTGCGAGGTCGGCTCCAGGCCCTGCGCGCGCATGTCCTCGGTGTACGAGGTCAGCTGGAGCGCCTGGGACACCTTGGGCTTGGCGACGAACGTGCCCTTGCCCTGGATACGCTCCAGACGGCCCTCGACCACCAGCTCCTGGAGCGCCTGGCGCACGGTGGTGCGCGAGGTGTCGAACTCGGCCGCCAGCGTGCGCTCGGGCGGGACCGGCGTGCCGGGAGGCGCGGTCTCGGTCATGTCGAGCAGGTGCTTCTTCAGCCGGTAGTACTTGGGCACGCGTGCCGTACGGACCGCGGTCCCACCCTCGTTCTCCGTACTGCTGACGTCGGTGCTCATGCTCTGCCTTCCCGGCTCCGGCTGCCGAAGCGGCCGACAGACCGTCGGCCGCGGCTGACATCGTGGCACGGCTCCGGGCGGGGGCGGTCCCTCCGCACGCTCCGTGATCCCTTTTGTATACCCCTGTGACCAGGGATGGTCCAGACCACGGGCGGTGGTCAGAGCCCCTGCCACTCCGGCTTGTTGGCGTAGGTGTGGCGGAAGTAGCCGGCGAGCTTCAGCTCGGAGGCGGCGGCCTCGTCGACCACCACGGTGGCGTGCGGGTGCAGCTGGAGCGCGGACGCCGGGCACACCGCGGCGACCGGGCCCTCGACGGTGGCGGCGACCGCCTCCGCCTTGCCCTCGCCGGTGGCCAGCAGCACCAGGTGCCGGGCCTCCAGGATGGTGCCGATGCCCTGGGTGATGACGTGGTGCGGCACCTGGCCGATGTCGCCGTCGAAGAAGCGGGCGTTGTCCACCCGGGTCTGCTCGGTCAGCGTCTTGATCCGGGTGCGCGAGGCGAGGGAGGAGCACGGCTCGTTGAAGCCGATGTGCCCGTCGGTGCCGATGCCCAGCAGCTGGAGGTCCACGCCGCCGGCCTCGGCCAGCTCGCGGTCGTAGCGCTCGCACGCGGCCTGCACGTCCTCGGCCGTGCCGTCGGGGCCCAGGAAGGCGTCCATCGGGATGCCGAGCGGCTCGAGGACCTCGCGCCGGAGCACCGAGCGGTAGGACTCGGGGTGGTCGGCGGGGAGCCCCACGTACTCGTCGAGCTGCGCCACCCGCGCGCGGGAGGTGTCCACGGCGCCGGCGCGGACCTTCGCCGCCAGCGCCTCGTAGACGGGCAGCGGCGTGGAACCGGTCGCCACGCCGAGCAGGGCGTCGGGCTTGCGCCGCAGCAGCCGCGCCATGGCCTCGGCGACGAGCTCGCCTCCCGCCTTGGCGTCCGCAACGATGACAACTTCCACGGTGGGCCTGCCGATCTTCCGGTGGACTCGACTGGGACGGGTCCCGGGGCGCCGGGACCATGTGGTTTAGACCAATCTCAAATCTAGCAGAGGGCCGCCCTTCGGCCGAGGCGAAACCGGCCTCGGGCGCGAAACCGTCCCCCGCGCCCGGATGCCCCCGAAATCGCCGCGCCCGACCGGCCCCGTGGCGACCCCCGCCGGGTTAGGCTGCGTGGTGGACCCGTCTGTGTCCGGCGCGGCGCGGAGCGACGGTCGAAGAACCTCCGCACGACGCATTTACAGGCGCAGTGGTCTAGTCCACAATGCGTAGCAGGACACACAGACCTGCCTTCCCCGCACAGGAAGGCGGACCGAGGATCCGAGGCTCTCTGCCCTGACTGCCCCGGCTCCTCATCCTTCGGCCGACCGGGACCGCACACCCCACCGGCCGATATTGCTCCGGGCTGCGGTGCCGGGAGGGTTGAGGGTCCCTCCCAGGCGCCGCGGCCCGCGGGTGTTTCCGGGGCGCGCGAACCCACGGGTACGCTCGCCGACGTGCCCTCCATGAACGAACTCGTACGCCAGCACACCGCCCTCGACGACACCGACCTCGAGTGGCTCCACCTGCTGGTCTCGGAGTGGCAGCTGCTCTCCGACCTCTCCTTCGCCGACCTCGTCCTGTGGGTCCCCACCCGCGACGGCACCCGCTACGTCTCCGTCGCCCAGATGCGGCCCAACACCGGCCCCACCTCCTACCAGGACGACATGGTCGGCCATCTGGTCCCACGCGGCCGCAGGCCCATGCTGGACGCCGCCCTGGACGAGGGCCGGATCGTGCGCGAGGGCGACCCGGAGTGGCGCGAGGAGGTCCCGGTCCGCGTCGAGTCCATCCCGGTACGCCGCGAGGGCCGGGTGCTCGGGGTGATCGCCCGCAACACCAACCTGCTCACCGTGCGCACCCCCAGCCGGCTGGAGCTCACGTATCTCCAGAGCGCCTCCGACCTGGCCCAGATGATCGCGGCCGGCGCCTTCCCGTTCGCGAACCAGCAGCTGGAGATGGACGCCTCGCCGCGGGTCGGCGACGGCCTGATCCGCCTCGACGCCGACGGCGTCGTCCAGTACGCCTCGCCCAACGCCCTGTCCGCCTACCACCGTCTGGGCCTCGCCGCGGACCTGGTGGGCCATCACCTCGGGCAGACCACCGCGGAACTGGCGCCCTCGCGCGGTCCGGTGGACGAGGCGCTGGCGAAGGTCGCGAGCGGCTGGGCGCCCCGCGAGTTCGAGATCGAGTCCGACGACGGCGTCATCCAGTTCCGGGCGATCCCGCTCAAGCCGAAGGGCACCCGCATCGGTTCGCTGGTGCTGCTCCGGGATGTGACCGAACTGCGCCGCCGCGAGCGCGAGTTGATCACCAAGGACGCCACCATCCGGGAGATCCACCACCGGGTGAAGAACAACCTCCAGACGGTGGCCGCGCTGCTGCGGCTCCAGGCCCGCCGGATCGGCTCCGAACGCGGACGCGCGGCGCTGGAGGAGGCCGTGCGGCGGGTCGGGTCCATCGCCATCGTCCACGAGACGCTGTCCCAGAACCTGGACGAGCGCGTGGAGTTCGACGAGATCGCCGACCGGGTGCTCGCCATGGTCGCCGAGATCTCCCCGGGCAAGGTCACCGGCCGGCGCTCGGGCCGCTTCGGGATACTCGACGCCGAGGTGGCCACGCCGCTGTCGATGGTGCTGACCGAGGTGCTCCAGAACGCGCTGGAGCACGGCTTCCGCGAGGGCGAGACCGGCACCGTCGAGGTGTCCGCGGTGCGCGGCGGCACCTCACGGGAGGCACGTCTGCTGGTCACCGTGCAGGACGACGGGGTGGGGCTGCCCGAGGGCTTCGACCCGCACACCGCCGGCAACCTGGGCCTCCAGATCGTACGGACGCTGGTGGAGGGGGAGTTGGGCGGCGCCTTCGACATGGTGCCGGCGCCGGAGCGGGGGACCCGGGTGATCCTCGACATCCCGGTGCAGGCGGACGCCTGACCGCCCGGGGTCCGGCGCCGCCGTCCGGGCCCGGACAGCAAAAGACCCCGGACCCATGGTCCGGGGCTGATGCTCGTTCCTTCGCTTCCCCTGCCCGATCGGGTCGGACAACGGGGGAACTTCGCGCTGCGGCTCGGGGCGGGAGATGCGTGTGCGCCGTCCACGGAATCATCCGGACGGGCGCACACGCGCCGCCAAGCTCAGGCTGTTTGCAGGGGCGGGGTCGTCAGGCGGAGGCCTGACGCGCCCGGTTGCGGGCGGCGCGGCGCTTCATCGCGCGACGCTCGTCCTCGCTGAGACCACCCCAGACGCCGGAGTCCTGACCGGACTCGAGCGCCCACTGCAGGCACTGCTCGATCACCGGGCAGCGGCGGCAGACGGCCTTGGCTTCCTCGATCTGCAGCAGCGCGGGACCGGTGTTGCCGATGGGGAAGAAGAGCTCGGGGTCTTCCTCGCGGCAAACGGCGTTGTGACGCCAGTCCATGGCTGCTACCTCTCCTTGGTATTACTGCAGGTGCTTGTGAATGTGAACGCTTTCACGAATCCCCCGACAAGGGAAGGGCCGACCGCCAGGTTCCCTGGCGTGGTCCATGGTTTGAAGGGGGGTTCCGGTGATCTCTGGAGGCCGGTGGTGCGGGCCGTCCCGATCGCCAAGAAGAGACTCGCAAACCTCGGCGGCGGATACAACCCCTTCCGGAAAGTTTTTTTTGATTCTTCGGTGTCGACTAGGTCACAGCCGTACTTCCATGGGGTGGACCCTGGCCTAAACGTTCGACTGAAAGGACTTTGGCCCTTTCTGCTCACACAATCACACGCAGTGCACGGCGAACGCCTGTGAACGTCACGCTGGTACGCAGCCCCAGGTGGTCACCGTCCATCTGAAGGGGCAGCGGCACCTTCGAATGCAAGGTGAAGCGGGTCAGATCGTGCCGCGTCACGGCGTGCCTGCCGCGGGGTCCGCGCTCCGGGGACGAAGTGAGCAACTGCGTGCCATACCGGGCAACCGCGGGGGCCGACATCCGGGTGAGACCGAAAACATCGAGTCCCGTGTCGAAGGACGCCTGCGGCGAGGCGTAGATCGGGCGGTTGCCGAGGAACGTCCACGGCGAGGTGTTCGACACTATGGAGAGCACCAGATCCTCGACCGGCTCCTCGCCCACGAGGTCCAGCGTGATCACCCCGCGTCGGCGGTGCGGGTCGCCCAGCAGCTGACGCACCACCTGGCGCATGTACAGCGCGTGCGTCGACCTCCGGCCCCGCTCCCGCTGCTGCTCCACCCGGCCGACCACGCCGGCGTCGAAGCCCAGACCCGCGTTGAACGTGAACCAGCGGGACGGCACCGCCTCGTCCTCGGTGCCCGGCGTGCCCGAGGTCAGCCCCAGGCCCACGGTCCGCTCCCGGCCCTCGCGCAGCGCGTCCAGCAGCACGCCGGTCGCCTCCACGGGCTGGTTGGGCAGCCCCAGGGCGCGCGCGAAGACGTTGGTGGAGCCGCCGGGGACCACGGCGAGACCGGGCAGGCGCTCCGGGTCGGGGCCCGCGTGCAGCAGGCCGTTGACGACCTCGTTCACCGTGCCGTCGCCGCCCAGGGCGACCACCAGGTCGACCTCGCCGCTCTCCGCCGCCTGCCGTCCCAGGTCGCGGGCGTGACCCCGGTACTCGGTGGTCACCGCGTCCAGTTTCATCTCACTGGCGAGCGCGTGGATCAGCACGTCGCGCGTGCGCGCACTGGTGGTGGTTGCCGCCGGGTTGACCACGAGAAGTGCACGCATGACGTGCAGAGTACCTACTCGGCGGTACCCGGCCCAGACCGAGGCCCCGCCCGGTGGACGGCGCGGGGCGTGAACCTCGCCACGGGACGGCGTCACAGCGGCGGCTACCCTGCAAGGGTGAGCAGCGAGCAGACCCCCGTCACCGGCCCCGACGACACCGGCGCCCGGCCGCGCCGCCTGACGTACGCCGCGGCCCTCGCCGTGCTGGAGGGCGTCGCGCTGGTCGTGGGCGGCGTCTGGCTGCTGGTGCTCGGCCTCGCCGGAGAGCCGGACGACCGGCAGCAGGCCGTCACCGGCGGGGTCACCCTGATCGTGCTGGCGCTGCTGCCGCTGCTGGCCGCGCGCGGCCTGTTCGCCCGGCGGAGCTGGAGCCGGGGGCCCGCCGTCATCACGCAGATCATGGCGCTGCCGGTGGCCTACAACATGCTGATGTCCGACGGCGTGGCCATCCCCGCGGGGATCGTGCTCGCCGTCGTCGCCGTGACCGCGCTGGTGCTGCTGATCAACGCGGAGACCACCCGGGCCCTCGGCATCCGCGGACCCGGGAACGCGGGCGACGGCGCGCGGTGACGCGCCGCGCCGGCGCCTGATCCCGCGTCCGGCCGTCCGCCTACTCCTCGACGAGCAGCTTCTCCCGCAGCTGGGCCAGGGTGCGGGCCAGCAGCCGGGAGACGTGCATCTGGGAGATGCCGACCTCCTGCGCGATCTGCGACTGGGTCATGTTGCCGAAGAAGCGCAGCAGCAGGATCCGCTTCTCGCGCGGCGGGAGGTCCTCCAGCAGCGGCTTGAGCGACTCCCGGTACTCCACGCCCTCCAGCGCCTCGTCCTCCGCGCCGAGGGTGTCGGCGACCGCCGGGGACTCGTCGTCGGTGTCGGGGACGTCCAGGGACAGCGTGGAGTAGGCGTTCGCCGACTCCAGGCCCTCCAGGACCTCCTCCTCGGAGATCGCCAGCTTCTCGGCGAGCTCGTGCACCGTGGGGGAGCGGCCGTGCAGCTGGGACAGCTCCGCCGTGGCCGTGGTGAGCGCCAGCCGCAGCTCCTGGAGCCGGCGCGGCACGCGCACCGCCCAGCCCTTGTCGCGGAAGTGCCGCTTGATCTCGCCGACGACCGTCGGGGTGGCGTACGTGGAGAACTCCACGCCCCGGTCCGGGTCGAAGCGGTCCACGGACTTGATCAGCCCGATGGTGGCGACCTGGGTCAGGTCGTCCAGCGGCTCGCCGCGGTTGCGGAAGCGGCGCGCCAGGTGCTCGACGAGCGGCAGATGCATCCGCACCAGGCGGTTGCGCAGCTCCGCGTACTCCGGGGTGCCGTCCTGGAGCGTGCGCAGTTCGAGGAAGAGGGCGCGCGCCCCGCTGCGGTCGTGCGGGTCGTGGTGCGCGTGCGTGCCCGGCGTACCCGGTGCGCTCCGTGCGCCGGAGGCAGGCGCCGCCTGCTCCTCGGCCTCTCGCTCGTGCTCGCTCATCGTCCCGCCCGTCGCCCTTCCCCGAGCGCTCGCCTCGTCCCCCGCCACCGGCTCGGCCAGGGCGGGGGCGTCCCCGCCGGGAGCGGCCGGCCCGGCCGCGGACGTGTCCCGCACGGCACCGCCGGCCTGCCCGCCGCCCGGCCGGACGCCCCTGGCGGAGTCGTCCTCCGGATGCGGCCGGGCCTGCTCGGGGATGCCGTCGATGCCGTCCGGCGCGCGCTCGGCCGGCAGCTCCCTTGTGCCGCGTTCTTCGTCCCGCACCGGCCCGTCCTCGCTCCTCACGCCGGCCCGGGTCCCGCGCCGCGCTGTTTGTAGAGGCTGATCGACACGGTCCTGTCCTCGTCCACGGCCGAGGAGACCTTGCCCGCGAGCGCGGACAGCACGGTCCAGGCGAAGGTGTCCCGCGAGGGGGCGTGGCCGTCCGTGGTGGGCGCCGAGACGGTGACCTCGAGCGAGTCGTCGACGAGCCGGAAGACGCAACTGAGCACCGATCCCGGCACGGCCTGCTGGAGCAGGATCGCGCAGGCCTCGTCGACCGCGATGCGCAGGTCCTCGATCTCGTCGAGGGTGAAGTCCAAACGGGCCGCGAGGCCGGCCGTGGCCGTACGCAGCACCGACAGGTAGGCCCCCGCGGCCGGCAGCCGGACTTCCACGAAGTCCTGGGTCGCGGGCTCGCCAGCGATCTGGGACACCCTCACCTCCAAGGTGGTACAAGCGTTTCAGGGCCTGTGTTCGCCCCCGGGCAACGCGCTACGTGGTTCAGCGGTGACGCTATCGCGCTCCCCGCGGTCCTGTCGCCGGGACCCCGGCCCGTTGCCGTCACTCATAGTAAAACTGTGAACACGCTGCGTGGCTAGGGGTCTGCGACGCCCAAATGGGAAGAGCGCGCGCCGCATTGACGTACCCAGGCGCCGGACCGTCGAACCGTCCGGCTCCGTGGTCCCGCCACGTCACACCAGTACGTGGTCGACGAAGCACCACCGCCAGTCCTCGCCGGGCTCATGGGTCCGCATCACGGGATGGCCGGTCTCCTTGTGATGCTCCGTGGCGTGCCGGTTCGGCGAGGAGTCGCAGCACCCGACGTGGCCGCAAGTGAGACAGAGGCGCAGCTGCACCGGATCGGTGCCGTCCCGCAGACACTCGGGACATGTCTCACCGAGCGGGACGGGGTCCGGGTGCGGCAGCGCCTCGACGTGCGTGCACTGTTTCATGATTGCCAGATTACGACGGTCGCGCGGACGGCCGCGCGAAAAACGAGGGTGGGCCCGACATGGACGTGATGCCCCTGCTGCTCCTGGTCGCGGGCAGTGCCGCGGTGGCCGCCGCCGCCCGGCGGACGCCGGTGCCACCGCCGCTGGTGCTGGTCGCGGTGGGTCTGGCGGTCAGCTACCTGCCCGGCGTGCCCCCGTACGCCCTCGACCCGCACATCGTGCTGCCGCTGATCCTCCCGCCGCTCCTCTACACGGCGGCCGTCGAGAGCTCCTACCTGGACCTGCGGGCGCAGCTGCGGCCGGTGGCCCTGCTGTCCGTCGGGTACGTGCTGTTCGCGACGCTCGCCGTGGGCTGGGTGCTGTACCTGCTGGTGCCGGGGCTGCCGCTGACCGCGGCGCTGGTGTTCGGCGCCGTGGTGGCGCCCCCGGACGCCGTCGCGGCGACCGCGGTGGCCCGCAGGGTCGGCCTGCCCTCGCGGATCACGACGATCCTCCAGGGCGAGTCGCTGTTCAACGACGCGACCGCGATCACCGCGTTCCGGGTCGCCGTGGCCGCGTCCGTCGGCGAGGGCGTGAGCTGGGCCGGGGGAGTGGGGGAGTTCCTGCTGGCCGCGGTGGGCGGCGTGGCGGTCGGCCTGGTGCTGATGGCGCCGCTGCACTGGCTGCGCACCCACGTCAAGGAGACGCTGCTGCAGAACACGCTGTCGCTGCTCATCCCGTTCGTCGCGTACGGCGTCGCCGAACAGGTGCACGCCTCCGGGGTGATCGCCGTCGTCGTGGTCGCGCTGTACCTCGGGCACCGCGCGTGGGAGGTGGACTTCGCCACCCGGCTCCAGGAGTCGGCGGTGTGGGGCATGGTCGCGTTCGTCCTGGAGTCGGCCGTGTTCGCCCTGATCGGACTCCAGCTGCCCTTCGTCATGCGCGGGCTTGGGGACCACGAGGGCAGCTCCTCCGCCTGGTACGCCGCGGTCGTGTTCGCGGCGGTCGTCGTCGTGCGGTTCCTCTGGGTGTACCCGGCGGTCTGGCTGCCGTACCTGGTCTCGGCGCGGATCCGGGCGCGGGAGCGCAGGCCCGGCTGGAAGGCGCCGTTCGTGATCTCGTGGGCGGGGATGCGCGGGGTGGTCTCGCTGGCCATCGCCTTCTCGATCCCGGTCACCGCGGAGGGCGAGGACTTCCCGCACCGGTATCTGCTGCTCTTCCTGACCTTCACCACCGTCATCGGCACGCTCGTCGTGCAGGGGCTGACCCTGCCGCCGCTGATCCGGATGCTGCGGCTGCCCGGGCGCGACGCGCAGGCGGAGACGCTGGCCGAGGCCAACGCGCAGGCGCAGGCGTCCCGGGTCGCCGAGGAGCGCCTCGACGCCCTGCTCGCCGACGAGCGCAACGCCCTTCCGGCGCCGCTGGCCGACCGGCTGCGCAGCGTCCTGGAGCGCCGCCGCAACGCCGTCTGGGAGCGGCTCGGGCAGGTCAACCCGGTCACCGGCGAGTCGGTGGACGACACCTACCGGCGACTGTCGCGGGAGATGATCGGCGCCGAGCGCGAGGTGTTCGTGAAGCTGCGCGACGGGCGCTACATCGACGACGAGATGCTGCGGACGCTGCTGCGCCGGCTGGACCTTGAGGAGGCGGCGGCCTACCGGGAGACGGAGTAGGCCCTTCCCGGCCGGCGCGCGGGCTCAGGGGAACGGCCGCCCGGTGATCACCGCGGCGACCGTGCTCCCGCGCGGGAAGGCGCCCTCCCCGGCCAGGGCGGCGAGGGCGTGCAGCAACTTGGCGACATAGAGACGTTCCACCGGGACGCCGTGACGCTGTTCGAAGTCCGCGGCGAACGCCTCCAGGTCCGCCGGCACGCGCGCGTAGCCGCCGTGGTGGAACCGCTCGTCCAAGGACCACTCCCCTCGGGTCCCGCCGAACGCCTCCGTCTGGAGCGCCCGTATGTCCGCGGTGAGGAAGCCGCCCTTGAGCACCGGTATGCCGAGCGTGCGCGCGCTCCCGGCGAGCCCGGCGGCCAGCCCCGCGAGCGTGCCGCCGGTGCCGCACGCCACCGCGGCCACGTCCGCCGCGCCCGCCAGCTCCCGGCCGAGCTGCACGCACCCGCGCACCGCGGCGGCGTTGCTGCCGCCCTCGGGCACGACGTACGCGCCCTCCGCGTCCGCCGCGCGCAGCACCGACGCGAGGGTGTCCGGATCGGACTTACGGCGGTACACCGACCGCGCCACGAAGTGCAGCCGCATGCCGTCGGCCGCGCACCGCGCGAGCGACGGGTTGAGCGGCCGGCCCGCGAGCTCCTCGCCGCGCACCACGCCCACCGTGCGCAGACCGAGCAGCCGTCCGGCGGCGGCCGTGGCCCGCAGATGGCTGGAGTACGCCCCGCCGAACGTCACCACCGTCCGTCCGCCGGCAGCCGCCAGGTTCGGGCCGAGCTTGCGCCACTTGTTGCCGACCAGCTCGGGGTGGACGAGGTCGTCCCGCTTCAGCAGCAGACGCACCCCGTGCCGCTCGAACCGCGCGTCGACGGCCTCCTCCAGCGGCGAGGGGAGCCGCGGGCGCAGGCCGGCCATGGCGCCGGGGCCGGGAATGTCGGGGCCGGGGGTGGAGCTGGTCACGCGCGTCATTGTCACCCGAGGCGGGGTGCGGTGCGGGCGCCGGTGTTCCGCGTGGGGGGCACGAGGGCGGAACACCGGCGGCGGGCCCCCGGTGCGCGCGGGGCCGCGGCGGGCGGTGACGTCGTCCGGATCACCTCATCCGGTCACTTCAGACGGTCGCGGATCCGCTTGCGCATCGCGGCCATGGTGAACCCGCGCGGGTCCACCTTGCCCGGCTGCCACTCCAGGTGGCCGATGACCGACTGCTCGTTCCAGCCGTGGTGGCGGCAGACCGCCGCCGCGGCCTTCTCGATGGCCTCCAGCTGCGCCGCCGGCCACGGGTCCTTCCCGTCGCCGAGGTTCTCGCACTCGAAGCCGTAGAAGTGCCGGTTGCCGTCGGTGTTGGCCTCGTTGTCCGGCGGGAACGTCTTCTTCTCGGCGATCACCGCCCGCAGCACGTCGTCGTCGCCGAGCCCCGCGTGGTTGGCGCGGCCGTAGCCGACGAGGTGCACCCGGCCGTCCTTGGTGATCACGCCGTGGCACAGCGGGCCCGGCAGCCCCGAGTAGCCCTTGCGGCAGATGTCCACCGTCGCGGCGCTGCCCTTGGTCACCGTGTGATGGATCATCACCCCGTGCACCGGCCCCCAGGGGCCCTTGTGGTTGCGGTTGTGGTCGCGCCAGTCGCCGACCTCGACGACCGTGAGACCCTCCGCCTTGAGAGCGCGCAGGAACGCGCTCGCGGACATGGGTGGGGCCATGCCGCCCTCCTTCGACCCGGACGACGGCCGCCGGACGCGGCCGTCTGGTACAGGGCCTATAGCCGAAAGTCGGCGTTTCAAGTACTCGTTCGGCTGCTGTGCGAGCCGATCCGGACAATCTCCTTCCGCCCGGCCGCCGTTGCCGCCGCCGTCCGGCCGGTCAGTGTGCCCAGCCTGCTCAAGATCCAACCCCGCTCGATCGGGTAATGGCGCGGACACGGGACGTGAGGAACGCTTGATCACGCACCGCGACGCCCGGCACGGCCGGGCGTGGATCTATTGGGGAGGGCATTTCCTTATGTCGGTAGGCGAAGAGGTTCGCACGGAGCAGGCCAGGCAGCAGCAGAGCCTCGGCACGGCGGCGGCGCGGAACCTGGCCACCACGACCAAGTCCGTGCCGCAGATGCAGGAGATCAGCTCCCGCTGGCTGCTGCGGATGCTGCCCTGGGTCGACGTGCAGGGCGGCACGTACCGGGTCAACCGGCGGCTCACCTATGCCGTGGGCGACGGCCGGCTGACCTTCGTGAAGACGGGCGACCGGGTGGAGATCATCCCCGCCGAGCTGGGCGAACTGCCGGTGCTGCGCGACTACGAGGACGAGGAAGTGCTCACCGAGCTGGCCTCCCGGTGCCGGCAGCGGGAGATCGAGGCGGGCCAGGTCGTCGCCTCCTTCGGCAGCCCGGCCGACGAGGTGTACCTGCTGGCGCACGGCAGGGTGGAGCGCGTCGGCACCGGTCCGTACGGCGAGGACGAGTCCCTGGGCGTGCTCGCCGACGGCGCCTACTTCGGCGAACAGGCCCTCCAGGACGACGACGCCATCTGGGAGTACACGGCCCGCACCCTCACCGCCTGCACGGTCCTGGTGCTGCCGCGGGACGCGGTCGACCAGGTCGCCGAGCGGTCCGAGACCCTGCGCGAGCATCTGCGCCGGCGGGCCGACCTTCCGCAGCAGCGCACCAACAAGTACGGCGAGAAGGAGATCGACCTCGCCGCCGGCCACAGCGGCGAGCCGGACATCCCGCACACGTTCGTCGACTACGAGGCCCGGCCCCGCGAGTACGAACTCAGCGTCGCCCAGACCGTGCTGCGCATCCACACGCGCGTGGCCGACCTCTACAACCAGCCCATGAACCAGACGGAGCAGCAGATCCGGCTGACCGTCGAGGCGCTGAAGGAGCGCCAGGAGCACGAGCTGATCAACAACCGCGACTTCGGCCTGCTGCACAACTGCGAGTACGACCAGCGGATCCAGCCGCACGACGGGGTGCCCGGCCCTGACGACATGGACGAACTGCTCAGCAGGCGCCGCGGCACCCGGCTGCTGCTCGCCCACCCGCGCGCCATCGCCGCGTTCGGCCGTGAGCTCAACAAGCGGGGACTCGTCCCGGAGACCATCGACGTCGGCGGCAACCGCATCCCCACCTGGCGGGGCGTGCCCATCTACCCGTGCAACAAGATCCCGGTGACCGAGGCCCGCACCACCTCCATCATCGCGCTGCGCACCGGCGAGGAGGACCAGGGCGTCATCGGCCTGCGCGCGGCCGGCATCCCGGACGAGATCGAGCCGAGCCTGTCCGTGCGGTTCATGGGCATCAACGAACAGGCCATCATCAAGTACCTGGTCACGGCCTACTACTCGGCAGCGGTGCTGGTCCCGGACGCGCTGGGCGTCCTGGAGAACGTCGAGATCGGCCGGTGGCGGTGACCGTCCGCCGGCTGACGCCGCGCCCGCCGTGTCCCCGCCCGCCCGGGCGGGTACATCTGGGGGGAACGTGCTCGACGGGTGCGCAGGCGCCGTCCCTCCGCGCCTTCACCGAGTCGGTCCCAGGGGGAAGTCGATGACGGAGTCCATGGCCCACCCGACGACGGGCCGCCCGGAGCAGCGCACGGCCCGCACGGCGCCCGACGGCGCACCCGGGCCGGACCGGCACACCGGGGACGCGCACACCGCGGACGGGCACGAGGCGGCCGCCCTGCTGGAGCGGACCCGGGCCGCCGTCGACCCGGTGCTGCGCACGGCCCTCGGCTCCCTGCCCGCCCCGATGCGCCGCGTCGCGCTCTACCACTTCGGCTGGCAGAACGAGGACGGCACCCCGGCGGGCGGCGGCTCGGGGAAGGCGCTGAGGCCCGCCCTGGTGCTCGCGGCGGCCTCCGCGCTGCTGCTGGCACTGGTCGCCGCCGAGTGGCGGCCCCTGCTCGACCTGGACGCCGGCATCTCCCGCACCACGCACCGCTGGGCGGTGGCGGAGGACGGACTGACGCAGGCGGCCCGTGTCCTGACGGACTGGGTGTGGGACCCCTGGACGATGCGGCTGCTGTGCGCGGTGGCCGTGGTGATGCTGCTCCGGCGTCCGGGCGGCCGGTGGACCGCGGGGTGGCTGGTCGTGGTGGTGGCCGTGGCCACGGCCGTGCAGCAGGGACTGAAGGCCGCGCTCGGCCGGGAACGCCCGGTGTGGTCCGACCCGGTGGACTCGGCGCACTACGCCGCGTTCCCGTCGGGGCACGCGATGACCGCGACGGTCGTCCTGGGGCTGCTGCTGTGGGTGCTGCGCCGTCACGGGCCGGGACCCGACGTGTGGCGTACGGCGCTGACGGTGGCCGTCGTGTCGGTGGCCGGTGTCGGTCTCACCCGGGTCTGGCTGGGGGTGCACTGGCCGACGGACGTCCTCGGCGGCTGGCTGCTCGGCGCGCTGACGGTGGTCGCGGCGGTCGCGGCACACCGGCGGCTCTGTCCCGCGGCGCCGGACGGGTCCGGCGGTGCGCGCCCGCCGTCGTCCTCACCCGAACCGCCCACCTCGCCCGAACCGCCCACCTCGGACGATCCCCCGCGTCGCCCGAGGTGAACGGCAGCCTGAAGCGGGCCCGTCGGGGGCCCTTCCAGGTGCGCTGAGTATAGTTGGCTGTCAGCCAGTCAACGCAGGAGTCCAGCATGTCCCCGCGCAGCGCCCTGGTCAATGAAGAACTGCGTCGGCGTTCCAAGGAGCGGCTGCTGCACGCGGCCGTCGAGCTCGTCGACGAGCGCGGCTACGAGGCGACCACGCTGGGCGACATCGCCGACCGTGCGGGCTCGGCGCGGGGCCTGGTGTCGTACTACTTCCCGGGGAAGCGCCAGCTCGTGCAGTCCGCCGTGCACCGGCTGATGCACCGCACCCTGGAGGAGGCGCTGGAGCGGGAGCCGCGCACCGACGACGGCGGGGAGCGGATGGCGCGGGCCATCGACGCGATCCTGGGCCTGGCGCGGGACCGTCCGGTGCTGATGCGCCAGCACATGGCGGGGCTGCTCCAGGCGGAGGGCTTCCTGCCGTGTCCCGAGCAGCGGCGGCTGGCCGAGCTGCTGAGCGACACGGTCGCCCGGCACGGCTCGCAGGACGTCGAGTCCGACTACCCGATGCTGCGGGCGCTGCTGATGGGCGCCGTGTACGCGGCGCTGATGCCGGGGGCGCCGATGCCCCTGCCGGTGCTGCGCGCCGAGTTGTTCAAGCGCTACCGGCTGGACTGGGAGATGGGCGTCCCGCCGGACCCCGAGGGGACCGGCGGGACGGAGGAGAAGGACCGGGCGGACCTGGCCCGGTTCTTCGCGACGGACCCGGGGACTCAGTCGAAGTAGTCCGGCTGGGTCTGCACGTTGAGCTCCTGCATACGGACCCAGCGGGCCGGGTCCGTGCGCTTGTCGTCGATCTTCAGGACGTCGAAGCCCTTGGCGATGTCGTTGGAGTAGATGTAGCCGTTGTAGTAGTACGCCGACCACGAGCCGCCGGTGACGATCTGGTCGGTGGACAGCGGACCGCGCTCGAAGTAGGCGATCTCCTTCGGCTTGGACGAGTTGGTGAAGTCCCACACCGAGATGCCGCCCTGGTACCAGGCCTGGACCATCAGGTCACGGCCGCGGACCGGGATCAGCGAACCGTTGTGGGCCACGCAGTTCTCGGTGTCCGCCTGGTGGCGGGGGATCTTGTAGTAGCTGCGGAACACCAGCTTGCTGCGGTCGCCCTTGCCGACGATGTCGTAGATGCCGTCCGCGCCGCGGTTGGGGCCGGTCTCCGCGTTGCAGGTGGCCGCGCCGCCGCCGCCCAGCTCGTCGGTGAAGACGACCTTGTCGGCCCGCTGGTTGAAGGTCGCCGAGTGCCAGAACGCGAAGTTCACGTTGTCCTGGACGCGGTCGATCACCCTCGGGCGCTCGGGGTTCTTGATGGAGAACAGGATGCCGTCGCCCATGCAGGCGCCGGCGGCCAGGTCCTTCGAGGGCAGCACGGTGATGTCGTGGCAGCCGGTGGTCTTGGAGACGCCCGGGTTGGTGGGCGCGCCCGGGTTGCCGCCGCCGTCCGGGCCCTCACCCGGGAACAGCACCGGGAAGCCGACCAGCGCCGCCTTGTGCGGGGCCTTGCGCGGCACCTTGATGACCGAGATGCCGTCGTGCGGCGGCTGGCAGTCGGGGTAGGCCGCGTTCGGCGAGTACGAGGAGACGTAGATGTAGACGTTCTTGCGCTCGGGCACCAGCGTGTGGGTGTGCGAGCCGCAGGCGGTCTCGACGGCGGCGACGTAGCGCGGGTTGCGCTTGTCGCTGATGTCGAAGACCTTCATGCCCTCCCAGGAGGACTTCTCGGTGGCGGGCTGCGTGGTGCTGTTGCAGCTGCTGTCGCTGCGCGAGGAGTCCGTGGACAGGAAGAGCAGGTTGCCGGAGACGGAGATGTCGTTCTGCGATCCGGGACACAGCACCTGGGCCACCGTCTTGGGGCTCCTGGGGTTGCTGATGTCGAAGATGCGGAAGCCGTCGTAGTTGCCGGCGAAGGCGTACTTCCCCTGGAAGGCGAGGTCCGAGTTGGTGCCGGACAGCACGTCCTTGGGGATGTGGGCCACGTGCTCGATGTTGGCGGAGTGGACGATCTCGTCCTGGCCGGGTATCTCGCCGCTCCTGATGGCGGCACGGGCCTCAGCCTGGTCGCTGCGGGACACGTCCTCCGCGGCGGCGGGCGAGTCCCCCGGGTCCGGGATGGCCGCGGCGGGCGCCGCGGTGAGCAGCGCGGCCAGCAGGCCGCCCGCGGCCGCGGCGACTCCCAGCCGTCTCCGCCGGGTTCGGGAAACGCTCAACAGGATCACTGTTTTCCTCCCTGGTTCCGTTCACGTCGGAACGGTGTGGCACCGGCAGTATCGTCTTCGGCATGCACATACCAACAGGGGCGCCACAGCATCGCAACAAAGTTTTTTGATCGAAGTTGCGCGAAACCGTGCTAGGACGGTCATCGACACTCACGAGGTGTCCCGCACCACTGCCGAGCGGGCATACCGCCAGTCACAGGAGGTCCATGTGCAACACCGCCGCGTGCCACGCCTGTCCGCCGTCGCCGCCGGGCTGACCGCGCTGGCCGTACTCGGGCTCGTGGGCTGCGACTCCGGCGGCGACGGCGGACAGG
>MUNG01000767.1 GCA_002154585.1 Streptomyces pseudogriseolus | reverse complement strand
GCGTAGGCGGCCCCCACGCCCCGGCCCCCCGGCTGACATACAGCTGCGTGTCCCCGTACCGGTCAAGCCCCGCCAGCGTCGGATTCGCCCCGCTCGCGATCAGATTCCCCGGCCACAGCTGCCCCCCGTGCGTGTGACCCGACAGCTGAAGATCCACACCATGGTCGACGGCGTCATGAATCTGCACCGGCTGGTGCGCCAGCAGCACACACGCCCGCGCCCGGTCCCGGTCACCGAGCGCACGGGCGAAGTCCGGCCCCTGCCCCTCGTCCTCGCCGGCCACGTCGTTCACTCCCGCGAGGTCGAAGTGGGGCAGCTCCGTACGGGCGTTCTCCAGCGGGTGCAGCCCGAGGCGGCGTACCTCCTCGACCCACTGCTCGGCGCCGGAGAAGTACTCGTGGTTGCCGGTGACGAAGAACGAGCCGTGACGCGCCGTCAGCTGGGCGAGCGGGGCGGCCGCGGGACCGAGGTCCTTGACGCTGCCGTCCACCAGGTCGCCGACGACGGCGATCAGGTCGGGCTGGGTCGAGTTGATCGTGTCGACGACCTTCTGCGCGAAGCCGCGCCCGAGCACCGGGCCCAGGTGGATGTCGCTGACCACGGCGATCCGGTAACCGTGCGCGGCCCGGGGCAGCTTGGCGAGCGGCACGGTGACCCGCTTGACCTTCGGCCCGCGCAGGACGCCGTAGGTCCCGTACCCGACGGTCCCGACCGCGGCCGCGGCGGCGGCCCCGCCGACGATACGGGAGACGAACAGCCGCCGGGAGGGCCCGTCCCCCGCCCCGGCGACCCCGACGGCGGTCGAACCGCCCGCCAC
>MUNG01000766.1 GCA_002154585.1 Streptomyces pseudogriseolus | reverse complement strand
TGCGGTGCAAGCAGAGCGTGATCGCGGGATGTAAACCCGTCCTCCCCAAGCTCCCTCCCGTGGAAACCTAACCGCGCGAGAAATTCTCGTATTCCCGCCCCGTTCGTCCGCACGTTCCCCGGCCGCGTGGCCGCCGGCCATCCCCTGTTCCGGGCCGCCTTACAGCCGACTTACGGCCGAAAAGGGCAGGATGGAGGCAACAACACCCACCCGTACCCCTGCCCGCGCGTGCCCTCGTGGTCCGCCGGGCGGGTCATGAGGAAGGACAAGCGACGTGCGCGTACTCGTCGTCGAGGACGAGCAGCTGCTCGCCGATGCGGTGGCCACCGGGCTGCGCCGGGAGGCCATGGCCGTCGACGTCGTGTACGACGGTGCGGCCGCCCTGGAGCGCATCGGCGTCAACGACTACGACGTGGTCGTCCTCGACCGCGACCTCCCCCTCGTGCACGGCGACGANNGTCAGCGACCGCGTCGAGGGGCTGGAGATCGGCGCCGACGACTACCTGCCCAAGCCGTTCGCGTTCAGCGAGCTCATCGCGCGGGTGCGGGCGCTCGGCCGGCGTACCAGCGTCCCCCTGCCGCCGGTCCTGGAGCGGGCCGGGATCAAGCTCGACCCCAACCGCCGCGAGGTCTTCCGCGACGGCAAGGAGGTCCAGCTCGCGCCGAAGGAGTTCGCCGTGCTGGAGGTCCTCATGCGCAGCGAGGGCGCCGTGGTCTCCGCGGAGCAGCTGCTGGAGAAGGCCTGGGACGAGAACACCGACCCGTTCACCAACGTCGTCCGCGTGACCGTCATGACCCTGCGCCGCAAGCTGGGCGAGCCGCCGGTCATCGTGACGGTGCCCGGCTCCGGATACCGGATCTGATCACCGACCATGGCTGCCACTCCCGCGCCCCCCACCGCGCCCCCCAAGCCCTGCCTCTTCTACACATCT
>MUNG01000765.1 GCA_002154585.1 Streptomyces pseudogriseolus | reverse complement strand
GGCGCGCGGCGCGGGGTGGGGCGTGATCCGGACACCCCCGGACGGCGCGGGTGTCCCTCCCTGCGCCGACGGCCCGTTCCGCTTAATCTTCCCCGCATGGCTGCGGCTCAGGGACGACTGTCGGACGGCGCTGGCGGAATGGACGAACCGAAGGAGGCAGGGGGCACCACCGGACCCGGGGGGACGCCCCCGCTGCCCTTCCGGGCCGCGGTCGACGCGCTGCGCGGCGCGCGGCTGCGCCCGCAGATCGAGGTCGAGCCCACCCCCGCGCCGAAACGCCTCGCGCCGTACGCGCACGCGCTGGAGGCGGCGGTCGTCGACGGGGAGGACGACCTCGCCGACGGCCGGCTGGTGCTGCTGTACGACCCGGCCGGGCACGACGCCTGGCGCGGCACGTTCCGGCTGGTGACCCTGGTCCGCGCGGAACTGGAGCCGGAGATGGCGGCGGACCCGCTGCTGCCGGACGTGTGCTGGTCCTGGCTCACGGGTGCGCTCACCGCGCGCGGGCTGGCGTTCGGTGAGCCGAGCGGGACGGTGACGCGGGCGAGCTCCCACTACTTCGGCGGGCTGTCCGAGCGGCCGTCCGCCTCGCAGATCGAGATCCGCGCGTCGTGGACGCCGCGGGAGGGGCTGGGCGGGGTGCCGGACACGGCGGCGCACCTGGTCGCCTGGTGCGATCTGCTCGCGCAGGTGGCGGGGCTGCCGCCGGCCGCGCCGGGGGACGCGTCGGTGGTGACGCTGCCGCAGCGGCGGGGACCGCAGTCGCACTGAGCGGGCGCAGGGGGGCAGGTTTCGGCCAGTCGTAATCGGTCGCCTCACGGAACACCCCCGGCTGCCCCGCCGCCCGTCTCTTTGTCGATACGGCCACTTTCGGAAGCGTTCCGACGCGGACCGAAACCGTTCGATCTTCGAATGATCGATCGCGCGTCCGAATTGCCCGGATTGTTACTCACCAGATCGTGATCATTTCCTAAAGGACATCAGGTTTGATGCCGAAGACGACTGTGACCTTGAAAGCACGGTTCGTCCCGGCTTCACCCCCCACGAGCCGGCCCCGTCCCGCACCCCAGGAGGCCTGGTGTCCGTTCTCCTCGAGCAGCCCTCAAGCCTGGTCGCCTACCGCCCGAACAAGCCGACCGCCATGGTGGTCGTGGCCGACCCCCGCGTCCGTTCCACCGTCACCCGCCATCTGTGGGCGCTCGGTGTGCGCGACGTGATCGAGGCCTCGTCCGTCGCGGAGGCTCGTCCCCGCATCGGCAACCCCCGCGACATCTGCGTCGCCGAAGTCCATCTGCCGGACGGTTCCGGCCTCACCCTTCTCTCCGAGACCCGCGCCGCGGGCTGGCCCAACGGCCTGGCCCTCTCGGCCGCCGACGACATCGGCGCCGTACGCAACGCGCTCGCCGGCGGAGTCAAGGGCTACGTCGTCACCGGCACCCGCACCAACCTCGGGCTCCCCACCCGTCCCGGTGCGGCTCCCATCGGCGCGGCGGCCGCCCGCCTGCACCGTCGTCCCCCGGGTGCCCCGAGCCACCCGGGTGGCTACCGCGAGCTGTCCGGCCGCGAGGTCGAGGTGCTGCGGCTGGTTGCGGAGGGCCAGTCGAACAAGGCGATCGGCGTCTCGATGGGCCTGTCCGCCCTGACCGTCAAGAGCCACCTCGCCCGCATCGCCCGCAAGCTCGGTACGGGCGACCGCGCCGGGATGGTGGCGGTGGCCCTGCGCACCGGCATCATCCACTGACCCCGGCCCCCGTACCCTTCCGCACCGTCCGGCCCGTCC
>MUNG01000764.1 GCA_002154585.1 Streptomyces pseudogriseolus | reverse complement strand
AGCGCGGGCAGGTCCTCCGCGTACAGCAGCGTCAGGTCGTCGGTGGTGGGCTCGTCGAGCTGGGCGACCCGGCTCGCGTGCCGCTCCACCATCGCCTCGAACGTCTGCCGCGCCGTGCGTCCGTTGCCGAACGCGGGCCCCTTCGGGATGTCCGTGAAGTACGTCAGCAGCGCCTGGGCGGCGCCCGGCGCCAGCCGGTACTCGTGCTCCTCGGCCTGCTGCTCCACGATCCGCAGCAGCTCCTCCGGACCGTAGTCGCCGAAGGTGATCGTGCGGGAGAAACGGGACGCCACACCCGGGTTCACCGACAGGAAGCGCTCCATCTCGGCCGTGTAGCCCGCCACGATGACCACCACCGCGTCCCGCTGGTCCTCCATCAGCTTGACCAGTGTGTCGATGGCCTCCTTGCCGAAGTCCCTGCCCGCGTCCTCCGGCGACAGCGCGTACGCCTCGTCGATGAACAGCACCCCGCCGCGCGCCTTCTCGAACGCCTCCTGGGTGCGGATCGCCGTGGACCCGATGTGCTCGCCGACCAGGTCCACCCGGGACACCTCGACCAGATGGCCCTGCTCCAGCACCCCGAGCGAGGCGAGGATCTCGCCGTACAGGCGCGCCACGGTGGTCTTGCCGGTGCCGGGGGAGCCGGTGAACACCAGGTGCCGCTTGACGGACGCCGCCTTCAGCCCGGCCTTCTGCCGGCGCCGGCCCACCTCGATCATGTCGGTGAGGGCGCGCACCTCGCGCTTGACGCTCTCCAGGCCGACCAGGGCGTCGAGTTCGCCGAGGACGTCCTTGGACGTGCGTGTCTCCCGCCGGGGTTCCGGCACGGCCGCGGGGG
>MUNG01000763.1 GCA_002154585.1 Streptomyces pseudogriseolus | reverse complement strand
CGGCGCCGACCCGCAGGCCCCCTCCCAACTCCTGCGCTGCCGCGCCCTGTTGGCCGCGCCGGACACCGCCGACGAGCTGTACCGGCGTGCCCTGGACCGGCACGACGACACCGCCGGCGACTTCGAACGCGCCCGCACCGAACTCCTCTACGGCAAGTGGCTGCGCCGCAGACGCCGGCTCCGCGAGGCCCGCACCCGCCTGGAGGAGGCCCGCCTGGGCTTCGAACGCTGCGGCGCCCGCCTCTGGGCGCAGCAGGCCGCCGACGAACTGCGCGCCGGCGGAGCCGCCCCGGCCGCGGCCCCCGCCGTGTCCCCCGGGGCCGGCGACCTCGCCCGTCTCACCCCGCAGCAGCTGCGGATCGCCCGGTACGTCGCCGGGGGCGCCACCAACCGGGAGGTGGCCCTCAGCCTCTCCGTGAGCACCCGCACCGTCGACTACCACCTGCGGAACGTGTTCGCCACGCTCGGGCTGCGCTCCCGGGTCGAGCTGGTGCGTCTGGTCGAGCAGGAGGAAAAGACCGGTGCACGACTCTAGGGACCGACCGGACGGTATGCCATCCTTCGGGGCAGGACGAGTCCGACGGCGGCCGGCCCGTGGGCTCCCCGTACCTGCCGGGCGCCG
>MUNG01000762.1:243-667 GCA_002154585.1 Streptomyces pseudogriseolus | reverse complement strand
CGACCACACCCCGCCGTACCGCTGCGACCCCGCCCACCCGGACCGCGACAGCACCAACGGCCGCTCACCGGACGGCACAGTGTCCCGCAGCCCGTCGTACGCGGCCCGGGCCAGGCACAGCGCGGACACGTTGTGCGCCTCCCTCCCGGCCGGAGCCGAGGAGTCCAGCGCGTGCCACACCCCCGCGAAACCCCGCGCCGCCTGACCCGCGTACCGCACGCGCGCGTCGGTGAGATCCGGCAAGGCCCCTTCGCCCGGCCCGGTCTCCACATCCCCCGCAGGGGGCACCACGGACACCAGCCGGACCCCCTCCCGCCGCAGCTCGTCCACGAGCACCGGCAGCTTCGGGAAGCGGTCCTCGTCGACGGTGAACGCCCGGCGGCCGTCCAGGTGCCCGTCCCCCAGATGCACCGCGTCCAGCGGC
>MUNG01000762.1:0-217 GCA_002154585.1 Streptomyces pseudogriseolus | reverse complement strand
GCGCCGGCGCCCCGGTCAGCGACGCCCACGTCAGCAGCACCCGCGCCGGCGTCCCCACGATCACCCAGCCGCGCACCGGACCGCCCTCCATGCGCAGCTCGCCCGTGCCCAGCCGGTCGTGCCCGGAACCGGCGCCCTCCGCGCCCTCCCGCAGCGTCACCGTGCCGTCCCACGGGTTGTCCACGAACACCAGATGCGTGCCCGCGTCGGCCACCAC
>MUNG01000761.1 GCA_002154585.1 Streptomyces pseudogriseolus | reverse complement strand
CGTCCTCCTCGGCCACCCGCAGGTCGCACCAGAGCGCCAGTTCCAGACCGCCCGCCACGGCGTGCCCGGACACCGCCGCGATCACCGGCTTGGACAGCCGCAGCCGGGTCGGACCCATCGGCCCGTCGCCGTCCTCGGCGACCCGGTTGGCGCGCTCCGTGCCCAGTGCCTTCAGGTCGGCGCCCGCGCAGAACGTGCCGCCCTCGCCCCACAGCACCGCCGCCCGCGCCTCGTCGTCCGCCTCGAACGCGCGGAACGCGTCCGCGAGTTCGGCGGCCGTCGGCCCGTCCACCGCGTTGCGCGCCTCGGGGCGGGACAGCACCACCGTGGTGACCGCTCCCCGGCGTTCGATCCGTACCGGCATGACGTGGCCCCTTCCAGGAGTGGGACCGGGACCCTACCCGCCGGCCGAGCCGCCCTCACCCTCTCGCACGCCCCCTCACCCGTCCCGCGCCTCAGATCACCTTCATCCGCACCAGCGCCGCCAGCGTCAGCGCGCCCGGCAGCAGCGGCAGCCACACCGTGAGCAGCCGGAACACCAGCACCACCGCGGTGGCCACCGCCGCCGCCCCGCCGGCCGCCACCAGCGCCACGACCAGCGCCGCCTCCACCGAGCCGATCCCGCCCGGCGTGGGCACCAGCGCCACCGCCACCGTCGCCGCCAGATACGCCACGGCCAGGTGCGCGGACGGCACCGCCAGCCCGAACGCCCGCCCCACCAGCACCAGGACGCCCGCCTGGAGCGCCGGGAAGGCCAGCGCCCCGCCCCACAGCGCGAGGGCCCGCGCGGGCCGGGCGTGCACCGACCGCGCCTCGCCCAGCGCCGTCCGCAGGAACCCGGCCACCACCGTCCGCACCCGCCGGACGGCGGCGAGCGCGCCCAGGACCAGTACGAGCGCCGCGCCGGCCACGAGGAACGGC
>MUNG01000760.1:326-520 GCA_002154585.1 Streptomyces pseudogriseolus | reverse complement strand
GGCGGGGGAGGCGGCGGCCGGGCGGAGCCGGGAGTCCGGACGCATCGGCATCTCGGTCAGGCCCGGGTAGTAGACGTGCAGGCTGACGGCGGGTTCGAGGGTGTCGTTGACGACGTCGTGCGCGTAGCCGGGCGCGAAGACCCGCTGGGCGCCGGCGGTCAGCACGCGCGTGCCGCGGTCGGTGCGCTCGGTCA
>MUNG01000760.1:0-317 GCA_002154585.1 Streptomyces pseudogriseolus | reverse complement strand
GCTGCCCTGGCCGGGCACCCAGGACAGCAGCCACACCTCGTAGCCGGGTCCGGTGCGCAGCCGGTGGTACCAGCGCGTGGTGGCGTCGTAGCGCACGAGCGGCTCCCACTGGGCGCGGTCGGCCGCGACGGCGCGGGCCAGGCCGGCGAACTCGGCCACGGTGGCGGGGTGTTCACGCTCGGGCTGGAGCAGGTGCGGGACTTCGAGGATGTCGCCGGCGATCTGGAGGTCGCTGTCGCTGTTCATGGGTACGGAGGTCCTCGGCGCGATGAGGCGGGGCGGTGGGGGTGTGGCGCCGCAGGGGCCCGGGTCACGGG
>MUNG01000759.1 GCA_002154585.1 Streptomyces pseudogriseolus | reverse complement strand
GCCCCACAGCGCGGCCAGCGTCAGCGCAAGCATCAGCCCCTCGGTCATCGGGCGCATCGCCGTCGTCCCGCACGGCAGGACGAGGTACAGCGCCATGCCGGTGAGCGCGAGCGGCACCGGCGCGGCCAGCGTGCGCAGCACCAGGTACGCGAACAGCCCGCCCGCGCAGGTGATCACCACGCCGGCCGCCCACACCCCCCACGTCACCCCGAACAGCGCGACGAACGGCGCCAGGACCAGCGGGTAGCCGGGCCGGACCTCGAAGATCCGCATGAACCGCTCCGGCATGAACGGCACCGTCTGCCCGCCGGTCTCCCCGGCCGCCAGCCGCGCCTCCACCTGCCGCCACTCCTGCTCCCGGCACTCCTGAAGCACCCGGGGCGCGGGGTCCGGGGCGTGGAACCGCACCACGTCCACGTTCTGCGCGCGGTGCGCCATCGCCGCCTTCCCCGCGCAGTAGTGGTCGATGGTGACGGCCGCCGCCTCCCGCTTGTCCACGCCGGTCAGACTCAGCGCGTACGACACGTAGTTCTTGCTGTCGGGGGTGTCGCGGCCCTCCACGGTGCCCAGTTGCATCAGCGCGAACAGGGCGGCCAGCAGCAGCACCCAGGTGCGCGGCCTCACGACGGAGTCAGCAGGTCGCGGCCGGCGGTCTGCGCGGGCACCAGACCGGGATCGCCCGCCGGCTCCGGCAGCGGCTCGCCCAGCATCACGGCGCGCACCACC
>MUNG01000758.1 GCA_002154585.1 Streptomyces pseudogriseolus | reverse complement strand
CACCCGGACCGACGGCCGGTGCGCCGCCCACGGGCGCCTGGCCCAGGGCGCTCAGCTTCCACCGGCCGTCGGTCCGGGTGAGTTCGCCGAGCATGCGGCTGTCCTTGTCCGTGCGCGTCCCGTCGGACGTCTCGACGGTGACGCGCAGGGCGACCAGTACCCGGGCTCGGCCGGCGCGGTCGTCGAGTTCGGTGACCGCGCCGGACAGCACCCGGGCCGTGCTGACCGTCTGCGCCTCCCGCACCCGCTCGGCGAAGTCGGCTCTGCCGGAGCTGAGTTGCTCGTGCAGTTCCCCGGTCGTCGACGCCTCCCAGAGGTCGAGTCCCTGGTCCAGGTCACGATGGTCGAGCGTGTTGAGGTTCTGCACGGCCTGTTCTCCCGCGGCGAGCGCCTCGTCCCGCTGCACCGCGTAGGCCGCCCGGTCGTCGTGGGCCGCCCCGTACCAGTCCTGGCCCGCCCACGCGGCGAAACCGCCGGCGACGAGGGCGAGGGCGAGAGCGGGCGCGTGCGGCGTCCGGAAGCGGCTCGCCGTGAGGCGGCGGACCGGTCGATCCATGGGGTGCTCCAGTCTCCCGCGCATGGTCAGCGGGCCTTGATGTCGACGATCCGCCACCGGTCGTCATCGAGTCGTGCCGTGACCGTGAGCTGCGCCGCCGCGACGGTGGCCGTGCCCTCGCCCCGGCGGGAGGTCTGGTCGAGGAAGACCAGCAGACGGGCCCGGTCGCCTTCGAGTTCGACCACACCGGTGCGGACGGCGCGGGTGCTCAGGGTGACGCGCTGCGCGGTGAGGTCCTCGCGGACGCGGTCGAAGAGGGTCGCGTACTGGCGGGCGGCCCGCCCGTCGAGGACGGTGCGCGCCGAGCGCTCGGCGGCGGC
>MUNG01000076.1 GCA_002154585.1 Streptomyces pseudogriseolus | reverse complement strand
CACACCGCGCCCGCCGCCATCGCCGGGACCGAGGCCCGGGTGAGCATCCCCGGCAGCCACCGCAGCGCGCACCACACCGCCGCCAGCAGCAGCACGTCCCCGAACCGCACCAGCAGCCAGTCCCACAGCCCGACCCCCGACGGACCGTTCCAGGCGCCGAACAGCAGCCACTGCCGCAGCAGGTCACCGGGTTCGCTCAGGAACCCGCCGCCCGTGAACATCGTCTGGATCCGCGCCGCGTTCGCCTGGTACGACAGCACCACCACNNGCCGGCGCTCGCCGCGACGACGGCGGCCCGCGCCGGCACGTCCCGGCGCGGCTGCGGCTCGGCGTTCTTCGACGCCAGCCGGGTCACGAACACCGTCCACGCCGCCGTGGCGAGCGCCAGCGGCACCAGCACCGTGCGCCCCGTCGAGGAGAGCGCGGCGAACTGCGGCAGGAACCGGTAACTCCCGCGCCCGCCGGAGGCGATCAGCCACGGAGCCGACACGGTCACCGCGAGGGTGCCCGCCACCACGCCCCACGCCCACAGGGCGAGGAGCGCNNCGCCGGACCAGCAGCACGGCCCCGGCCGCGTAGAACAGGAACACGGCGACGAACCGGATCTGCATCGCCGTGTCGTGCAGCGCGAGGTAACTGGCGCCGTCGGCCGTCACCGCCACGGAGGCGCCGGCCTGCGGGTCGTACGCCCAGGGGAAGAGCCAGGACCGCAGCGCGTTGGCCGTCTCGATGCCCAGGGCGCCGGTGGCACCGTCCAGGTCCAGCGCGTCGGCGCTCGCCCCCGCCCACCACAGCAGCAGCGTCAGCATCAGCCCGCCCGCCACGGCCGGTATCGCCGCATACCGGTACTCCACGTCCCGCCCCCGTCCTCGTCGCCCGCGTCACNNCCGCCCGGTCCGCGGCTCACCGCCTCACCGCAACGTCCTGGAGGACTTCATGATGGTCGTCGGCATCGTCGTCGTCTGCGTGGTCATCGCCGTGCTCGCCTTCTTCGTCCCGCGCCTGTCCCGGCACCCGCAGAACGGGACGCAACGCACCCTGGGGTTCGGCTCGCGCGCCGGTTCCAAGGCTCCGGGGCCGCTCGGCCGGCTCCTGAGCAAGCCCTTCAGCTCCAGCTCCCGCGCCGTCGGCCGCAGCGGCTCCGCCGGCCGCCGCGCGCGCGGCAAGATGCCGTTCTGACACGGTGCGGCAGGCGGGGTCACGACGGCCGGTCCGGTACCTCCGTGGCGTACCGGGGCCGGCCGGCGGGCCGGTACACCTGGAACGCCACCCCGCCCGGCGTGACCCGTGACTCCAGCAGGTCGAGCGCGCCGTCCGGGCCGTCCGCCGGGAACAGCCGCGTGCCCTGCCCCACGATCACCGGATGGATCAGCAGGATCATCTCGTCGATCAGGCCCTCGGCGGCCAGCCACCGCACCAGCTGCCCGCTGCCGTGCACCTGGACCTCGCCCGGCGTCCGCTCCCTGAGCTCCCGCACCGCGGCGGCCGGGTCACCGGACAGCACCGTGGTCCGCGCCCAGCCCGGGTCGGTGAGCGTCTTCGACACGACGTACTTCGGCCGCGCGTGCAGCGGCGCCCCGACCGGGTTGTGCTCCGGGTCGGCCATGGCGCCCCACGAGGCGGCGAAGATCTCGTAGGTGACGCGCCCGAACAGGAACCCCTCGGCGCGCCCGTAGACCTCGCCGAGACGGGCCGTGGTCTCCTCGTCGACCAGCGGCAGGGCCCAGCCGCCGCGCGTGAAACCGCCCCGGCGGTCCTCGTCCGCCAGACCGAGCCCCTGCATGACGCCGTCGACGGACACGTTGGTGACGGTGGTCAGCTTCATGGTGTCTCTCCCGGTCGCCGGGACGGCGTCCGGTGCGCCGCCTCCTTCGGACGGGACCGAGCCGGCCCCCGGAACTCATCGGTGGCGTCCGTCCCTCTCCGGCGCCGGGTGATCCGACGGTCCGGGGCTTCGCGGCGCATACTGACGGTGACGTGCCGGCGCCGGACGGGAGACCGCACATGAGCCCATCGCGGGTCGACCACCAGGCCCTTTTCTCGGTCCTGCCCAGCCCGTACCTGGTGCTGGACGCCGACCTCGTGGTCGTCGACGTCAACCAGATGTACCTGAGCGTGAGCGGCCGCACCCGGGAGGAGCTGATCGGCCGCCACCTCTTCGACGTCTACCCGGACAACCCCGAGGACCCGGCGGCGGACGGCATCCGCGATCTCGCCGCCTCCCTCCAGCGCGTCCTGCGTTCCAAGGAACCCGACGCCCTCGCCGCGCAGCGGTACGATCTCGCGGTGCCCGGCCGTCCCGGGGCCTTCGAGGAACGCTGGTGGTCGCCGGTCAACACGCCCGTCCTCGGCCCCGACGGCGACATCCTGTGGATCGTCCACCGCGTCGAGGACATGACCGAGTTCCTGCTGTCCCGCCCGGTGCACGACACACCGGCCCGCCGCGTGCGGACCCGGGCCGTCACGGAGGCCGAGCTGTACGCGAGGGCGCGGGAGCTCCAGGAGACCAACGACAAGCTCCGCGCCGCCCACGACTGGGAACGCCGTACCGCGCTCGCCCTCCAGGACGTCATGCTGCACGCCCCCGACCTGGCCGCGCACCGCGGCATCGCCGTCCGCTACATGCCGGCCACCCGCTCCCTCAACGTGTGCGGCGACTGGTACGACGTGGTGGACCTGGCCGACGACAGCTTCACCGTCGCGGTCGGCGACGTCGTCGGGCACGGCCTCGAAGCCGCCGCCGTCATGGGCATGCTGCGCAGCGCCCTGTCCGCCGCCGTGCGCGCCATCCACGAACCCGGTGCGGCGATGGACCTCCTCAGCCGGTACGCCCGGAGCTTCGAGGGCGCGCTGGCGACCACCGCGGCCAAGGCCGTCGTCGACACCCGCGGCCGCACCGTCACCTACACCTGCGCCGGCCACCCCCCGCCGGTGCTGGGACGCCGGGACGGCACCGTGGTGCTGCTCGACCAGGCGACCGACCCGCCGCTGGGCGTCCTCACCGAACAGACCCCGCGCCCGCAGGCCACCGTCCCCTACAGCCCCGGCGACACCCTGGTGCTCTACACCGACGGCCTGATCGAACGCCGCGGCGAGGACATCGACGCGGGCCTGCTGCGCCTCACCGACACGCTGGCCCGCCACGGCGACCTGGACCCGGAGCCCCTCGCCGACGCCCTGCTCACCCGCCTGGGAGTCGCGGACGGCGGTCGCGACGACATCGCCCTGGTCGTCGTACGGCTGTGACGCGCCGGGGTCAGCGCGCGCCCACGGCGACGGAAGCCGCCCGCCGTGCCCGGCGCCGTCCGGCCGCCGCGTACCACTGCACGGCGAGCACCAGCGCGAGGAACACCTCCACGGCGTCCCCGCCGTAGTACATCAGCCGCGCCCCGGCCCGCAGATCGGCCGCCGCGAACGCGGTCCCCGGGGGCCCCGCGACGTACAGGCTCTTGGCGAGGACGGCGTGCGCCGCCCCGGCCGCCAGCAGCGTCACCGCCCGCAGCGGCAGCCCGCACCGGCCGCGCACCGGGTCGAGCCGGCACACGGCCATCGCGAGGACCAGCCCCGCCAGCAGCATGTGCAGCTCCAGCAGACCGCCCGCCAGCGGGTCCCGGTGGGCGGCCGCCCACAGGTCCGTGCGGTACAGCAGCCACAGCCCGCCCAGGTCGACGGCCGCGGCGACCGGAGGGAACAGCAGCCACCCGGCGGCGGGGGAGTGCGCCACCCGCAGCAGCCCCCGGCGCGGCGCGCCCGGCGGCAGCAGCCGCAGGACGAGAGTGAGCGGACGGCCGGCCGCCAGCAGCGCGGGACCCGCCATCGCCACCAGCAGATGACGGCCGGCGTGCGCGGTGAACGGCCCGCCCGGCACCGGCCCCGCCAGCCCCCACACCACGGCCGCACATCCCGCCACGACGGCACAGTCTCGCCGCCACGGCCAGGCGTCGCCCCGCCGTCGCAGCCGTGCGGCGCCCACCGCGTACCCCACGGCGGCGAGCACACAGGCGAGCACCAGGGGCGCCGCCACCGGACCGGCGGTCACGACGGCCGCCGCGCCCCGGCGGCGCGGGCGCGCACCCACAGCACGCTCCCGGCCAGCAACAGCAGCAGCCCCGCCGTGTTCCATGCCCAGTCGTAGGGGGTGACGTCGACGCCGTAGCGGACCTGGTGCACACGCAGCACCTTGTGGTCCACGATCCCGTCGAACACCTGGAAGGCGCCCGCGCCCAGGAAGACACCGCTCCACGCGTGGCCCGGGGCGAGTGCCCGCCGTCGTCGCAGATCCGCGAACAGGAACAACCCGGCGACCAGCGCCAGCAGTTCGGCCGTGTGCAGCAGTCCGTCCGACAGCAGGGCCACGCCCGATGTGGACCGGTCGTAGAAGTGGTGCCAGTGCAGCAGCTGATGGAACACGATCTCGTCCACGGCCGCCATGACGGCGGCCCCGACGACCGCGCAGACCAGCAGCGACCGTCGGGGCTCGGGGCGTCCTGAGGTGGCCGTGCCGGGCCACGGGTCGGAGGTGCTCACGGTGCGGTCCGTCCTTCCGAACGATCGGCTGCCGCCCGCCGCCTACCCCGAGCCGCGCCTTCCACCCCGGTGCCGGCCATGGGACGCCGAACTGGTAGGCCTGCTTCAGATACGGGTCCGGCTCCATCCGCGCCACTCACGCGGTCAGGTCCACGGCCACCTGCTCGTACGCGATGGTCGTCTCCAGCACCGAGGACAGGCCGGGCAGCAGCCAGTTCACCGCCTTCTGCTGCTGCGCCTCGATGTACCTGGTGGTGGCCAGCTGACGCTTGATCTCCGGGTCGACGGTGTTGCGGGCGAGCTGGTGGCTGAACAGGATCGCCTCCACCTCGATCCCGTTCATGGTGATGATCCGGCAGCGGGTGTACGGGTCGCAGCGGTCCGGGTCGATGGGGTCCACGTTCAGCTCGCGCCAGTTGCGCAGCTGGCGGTCCAGCGGGATGCCGCGCTGTTCCAGCGGGTTGAAGGTCATGGGCACGCTCCTCGTCGAGGGCGGGACCCCGGGCGCCCCCGCACCGGTGGGGCGCCCCGGGGGCCGGTGGGGCACCTCCTCATGCTGGGCGGCGCCGGACGGGCCCGCCACGCCACACGCCCGTCGGGCGCGGACGCGCCCCGGATGCCGCACGCGGATGGCCGAAGCGGGGCCGGTGTGGACAACCACGGCGGCCTCCCGGGGCAGGGACGGCGAGCCCCCGGCGCGGAGCAGCGCGGCGCATTCCAGGTATGGACCAGGGGTGTGTCATGGCCGCATCATGAAGCGGAAGCGACCTTGTCGAGGGGAGCACCGGCCGTGCGAGGTTCCTGGGTACCGAAGATCGCGTCCGCGCTTCTCCTGCTCGCCCTGTCGGTGCCCGCCCCGGCGGCGGCCCGCACGGCGGACCGTTCGACCGCGCCGGCCGCGGACCCCGCCGCCGCGCCCGCCGACTGGACCCCGCCGCTCAGCACACGCGGACGCTGGATCGTCGACGCGAACGGCGACCGCTTCAAGCTGCGCTCCGGCAACTGGCACGGCGCCAGCGGCACATGGAACGGCAGCGGCAGCGCCGACGACGACGCCGCTCACCACGCGGGCGAGAACTCCCACCGCATCCCGCTCGGCCTGGACCGCGCCCCGATGGCCGAGATCGTCGCGAGCTTCCAGGAGATCGGGATCAACAGCGTCCGGCTGCCCTTCTCCAACGAGATGATCCGCGACACCCACCCCGTCCCCGCCGACGCCGTCACCGCCAACCCCGGGCTGGAAGGGAAGACGCCGCTCCAGGTGTACGACACCGTGGTGCGCGCCCTCACCGACGCCGGTCTCGCCGTGATCCTCAACAACCACACCAACACCACCCGTTGGTGCTGCGGCGTCGACGGCAACGAACGCTGGAACGCGAGCCAGTCCGACGGGACCTGGGAGAACGACTGGCTGTTCATGGCCCGCCGCTACCGCGACAACCCGCGCGTGGTCGGCGCCGACCTCTACAACGAGGTCCGCCGCAGCGTCTGGGACGACCCCAACTGGGGCCTCGGCGACGGGCACGACTGGTTCGCCGCGAGCCAGAGGGCCGGCGACCGCATCCTCACCGAGGCCAACCCGCACCTGCTGATCATCGTCGAGGGCATCAACTGGACCGGCCTGCCGGTCGACGGCTTCCCGCACGGACGCCCCACCCTCGAACCCGTACGCGACCTGTCGCACACCCTCGTCGACTCCGGCAAACTCGTCTACTCCGCCCACTTCTACGGCTACACAGGCCCCCGCCACTCCGGCGCGACCGGCATCGGCGAGACCAGCGACCCCCGCTACCAGGACCTCACCCCCGCCGAACTCGTCGACGTGCTGAACCGCCAGGCGTTCTTCGTCACCGGTGACATGGACCGGCACTACACCGCTCCGGTGTGGATCTCCGAGTTCGGCGTCGGCGGACGCGAGGAGACCGGCGCGGCCCCGCGCGCCTGGTTCGAGCGGTTCGTCGACCACCTGATCCGCACCGACGCCGACTTCGCGTACTGGCCCCTCGTCGGCCGGCACGAGAACCGCCGCGGCAACGGCTGGGCCCTGCTCCACTGGGACGCGGCCGGCCGGCGCATGGCCGTCCACGACGGGGACGACTGGCGGTCGGACGCCTGGCGGCGCCTCGTCGAGACCCCCGGCCGCACCGGCCACGTCCCGCCCGTGACGCGGTGGGCGATGCTCAGCCCCGACCACGGCGACTTCGTGGCCTCACGCCGGATGCGCGCGCTGCCCGACTGGGACCCGGGCGCGCGCAAGGCGGCCTGCCCCGACGGACTGCGCCTGGCCGGACTGAGCCACACCGGCAACCGCGGTCTGTGCACCGACGCCGGCGCGGCCGCCCTGGACGACCCGGGCGGCGGACACGAGGTCGTCAAGGACGAGCGGCACGTCATACCCGGCCGTGACTGGGCCTCCGGCCACACCAAACTGCAGTGTGCCGACGGTCAGTTCCTCGCCGGGTACAGCGTGCGCGGCGCCGCCGTCTCGGCCGCCCTGTGCCGGAAGGCCGCACCCGGCACACTCACCGCCGCGGGCGGCCGCACCGTCTGGTTCGACCGCGGCGACAACCGGGGCACGTCACCCAAGGGCGGCGACTTCGCACGGGGTCACTACAAGGGCCAGTGCGCCGACGACGAGTACGCCGCGGGCATCGCCTGGACCGGCCGCATCGGCTCCTCCCGCACCCCGGACGCCTTGTACTGCCGCCCGCTGTCCTGAGCGTGTGTCAGGCGCGTCCTCTTCGCCTGACGTGAGCACCCGCCCGACCGAGGAGGCGCGACCCCGGCGACCGCGCCGCCCCTCACCCGGCCGGCAGGCCCCGCCGCCCGGCCGCCGACCGTTCACGCCCCCAGGCGGCCAGCGGCTCCAGCGCGTCGTTGAGCCGCCTGCCGTCCTCCGTCAGCGAGTACTCCACACGGGGCGGCACCTCGTCGTAGGAGACCCGGCGCACGATGCCGTCCGCCTCCATCTCCCGCAGGTGCGAGGCCAGCACCTTCTCGGTGACGCCCGGCAGCAGCCGCCGCAGCTCACCGAAACGGCGGTGCGGGCGCTCGTGCAGCGCCCACAGGATCAGCACCTTCCACTTGCCGCCGATTACCTCCATCGCCGTGTCGATCCCGCACACGTGTCCGTCCGGCGCGCCCGGCCGGTTCACCGTCGTCATCCGCTTCCACCCCTTCGACGTGCACGCTCACCCGGAGGTAACCACCCACTCCCGAGTGCGTACTTGATCACTACCGGACCGGCGGCCAGCCTCATCGGCATGACACACCCCGTTACGGACAAGACCCCCGTCACCCTGCTCGGCCTCGGCGCGATGGGCACCGCGCTGGCCCGCGCCTGGCTCGCCGCCGGCCACCCCCTCACCGTATGGAACCGCACACCGTCCCGCGCCCAGGCCCTCGCCGCGGACGGCGCGCGCACCGCGGGAAGCGCCGCCGAGGCGGTGGCCGCGAACACGCTCGTCGTCGTGTGCCTGCTGGACGACGCCTCGGTCGAGGACACACTGACCGGCGTCGACCTGACCGGCAAGGACCTCGTCAACCTCACCACCGGCACACCCGCCCAGGCCCGCACCCGCGCCGAATGGGCCGCCGCGCGCGGCGCCCGCTACCTCGACGGCGGCATCATGGCCGTCCCGCCCATGATCGGCGTCCCCGACGCCGGCGGGTACGTCCTCTACAGCGGCGCACCGGACCTGTTCGAGCAGCACCGGGACACCCTGGCCGTCCCCGCCGGCACGGCCTACGTCGGCGAGAACCCGGGCCACGCCGCCCTGCACGACGTGGCCCTCCTCAGCGCCATGTACGGCATGTTCGCCGGCGCGGCGCACGCCTTCGCCCTGATCCGCAGCGAGGACATCGACCCCACGGCGTTCGCCCCGCTGCTGGCCGACTGGCTCACCGCGATGGCCCCGGCGGTCCACCTGACCGCCGAACAGCTCCGCAGCGGCGACTACACCAAGGGCGTCACCTCCACCCTCGCCATGCAGACGGCCGGCACACCGGCCTTCCTGGCCACGGCCGAGGAACAGGGCGTCAGCCCGGAACTGCTCACTCCCTACTTCGCGCTGATGCGCCGTCGTCTGGCCGAAGGCGGCGGCGAGGAGGACCTGACGGGCGTGATCGACCTCCTGCTGCGCCGCCCGGCCTGACGACCGCACCGGCGGGCCGAGCCCGCGCCCTCCGCCCGGGCCGCGTCACTCCCGCCTGCCGCCCGGCCGCGCCGGCACCCCCGGCGTGCCGGTCGGGCGGGGGAGGAGGGCGCCGTCGACGTACAGGTCCACGTACTCGTTGTAGAACGCCGCGAGACCCGCGACGGAGGCGACCTGGACGGTCGGGAAGCCGTACGTCCAGAGGATGTTCTCGTGCGGGCCGGTTCCGCCGTCGAAGGACCAGTAGCCGCTCGTCGTCCCCTTGTACGGGCACCGGGTGACATGGTCCGTGCGGCGCAGCAGCGGCCAGTTGATGTGGGCGCGGTCCAGGTAGTAGCGGGTCGGCAGGCCCGTCTCGAACAGCTTGACGCAGTGCGGCGCGTCGGCGAGGACCACCCCGTCGATCTCCACCCGCACCCGGCTGGAGGACCGCAGCGCGTCGACCCGGGCGTACGGGCTGCGCGGATGGACGTGAACCGGCTCGTCCTCCTCCAGCCACTCGTCGAGCGCGTCCCAGCGGAACCGGACCGTGCCCCGGACGGCTTCCGGCGCGCCGTCCTGCCACACCCAGGCCGCGCCCTCCCGCACCCCGTCCCGCACCCGCAGCGAGTGGCGGCGCGCGGGGCCCGCGCCGAGCCGCTCCGTCCGGTCGTCGTCGATCAGCGACGCCTCGACCAGGTCGTCGCGGGGCACGCAGTACTGCGGATAGGCCGGCCACTCCCACACGTACAGGGCGCGGCGGGTGTCGAACACGACGTGCCCGTCCACGAACCCGCGCAGCCGGCGCGGCACGGGCTCGACGTGCCCCACGGGGACGATCAGGCCCGGATGCAGGACGCTCTCGACACCCATCGGCGGCCACCTCGATTCACTGGCCCGCGCGGCTCGGGGCCCGCGGGTCACGACGCCTCGGTTCGTGCCGCACGCTACCGCGCACACCGGGCGGGACGTGACAAGCCGGGCGTCCGTGTCACGGTGACACGGACGCCCGGCCTCGGGTGGGGGTTACCCGAGCGTGAGGGCGTTACCCGAGCGTCAGGGCGTAGATCTGCACCCGCGGGTCGTTCCGCAGACCGAGCGAGCGCACCGTCTTCGACGCGTCGAGCGCCACGGACGCGGCGAACAGACGCACCGGCGGCCCGTCCACACCCTGCCCCCGCTTGATCCGGTGCGGCATCTCCAGCGCCACGGAGCCGCCCGCGGGCGTGGAGCCCGCCCAGTCGCCCACGGTGACCGGGAGTTCGGCGGTGGTGCCGTCGGTGTAGCGGACGGTGAGGTCCGTCGTCACCGGCCCGTGGTGGGACGCGCCGACCAGCCGCAGCGTGCCGTACGAACCGGCCGGCAGCAGCATGGCCTGGCCGCGCGCCTCGACGAAGTTCGGGGCCGTGCCGGACGGGTCGGGCGCCTGGTAGGTCACGCCGTCCCACACCACCGGTCCCGCAGCGGGCAGCAGCTCGGCGTCGTAGCTCCACCCGCCGCCGTCGAAGTCGCCCTCGTCGGACGCCGCGACGGTCGCGGCGCCGTCGTGGTTCAGCTCCTTGCCGAGGTCGACGGCGCACATGTCACCGCTCTCACCGGCGCAGCGCGCGGCCTCGCGCACCTCGACGGTGGCGACCCGCTCCACCGTCCTCACCCCGCCGGCGGACGCCGCTATCCGCACGGTGTACGTGCCGGGCGCGGTCCCGGCCGGCACGCGCACGTCCACCGTCGCGGTCCGCTGCACCGGCAGCCGGTGCGAGGCCAGCGTGAACGCGCCGGACGCCTTCACCGTCCAGCCGCGGGGCGCCTCGGCGGCGACCTTCACCCGCAGCGCGCCCGGCGCCTGGCCCAGCACGTCCAGCCGCAGCCGCACGTCCTGCGCGCTGTCCGACGTCGGCACCACGTCGGCGGAGGTGCGCAGCGACGCGTCGAGGTGACGGCGGGAGTCGGCCGTCGCGCGGTTCACGGACGGCGGCTCGGCGCCCCTGCCGGTGCCCCACGCCGACGGCTTGTCGCCCATCTCGAAGGCGAGCCGGCCGCCCTTGGCGACCGCGTCCCAGTCCAGCCAGGTGGCGCGCAGGTCCCTCCCGCCGAACGTGGCCCGCTGCACGTACCGCCGGGTGTCGCTCGCCCCGGGAGCGCGCACGGTCAGGGTGCCGCCCTGCGACTTGCCGTAGGCGCCGATGCGGATCTCGGCCGACGGGAACTGCGGGGAGGACACGGCGAGGAAGTCACCGCCGTTCGTCGTCGGGTACAGACCCAGCGAGGAGAAGACGTACCAGGCCGACATGGTGCCCAGGTCGTCGTTGCCGGTCATCCCGTCAGGACCGTCCGTGAACAGCGTCATCGCCGCACGGGTCACGGTCGCCGTCTTCGCCGGCGCGCCCGCCCACAGATACATGTACGGCGCGTGCAGATCCGGCTCGTTGTTCGGGTTGTAGGTCGGCTTGCCGTAGTAGTCGTACGGCGCGGAGATCCAGTCCTCACGGGCCGTCCTCGCCGGGTCCTTCAGCAGCTTGTCGTAGGCGAAGAAGGCGTCGAGCCGCTGCTCCGTCTTCTTCCGGCCGCCCATCAGCGACACCAGGCCGGCCGGGTCCTGGGGGACCAGCCACTGGTACTGGTAGGCGCCGCCCTCGTGGAACTGGTGCCCCGCCTCGACCGGGTCGTACGGCGTCACCCAGGTGCCCTCGGTGGTGCGGGGACGGAACTGCTGGATGGAGGAGTCCCACAGGTTCCGGTACCACTGCCCGCGCTCCGCGAACATCCGCGCGTCCGCCGAGCGGCCCAGCCCCTTCGCCATCAGGGCCAGCGACGCGTCCGCCGCCGCGTACTCCAGGGTCGCCGACGCCGGGTGCACGCAGTCGTTGTCACCGCCCTTGTCCGGGCAGTCCTCGCCCAGCTTCAGCCCGCTGGGCACGTACCCGCGCTCCAGGTACTGCTCGATGCCGGCCCGCCCGTTGTACGGCGAGTCGTCCGGCGGCGTCGACAGGGCGTTCTTCCGCAGCAGCGCGTACGCCTCCTGCTCATGACCGGCGAGCAGCCCCTTGGACCACGCCTCGACCAGGAACGGGGTCACCGGGTCGCCCGTCATGATGTTGGTCTCGCTGTTGGCGAGCGACCAGCGCGGCAGCCAGCCGCCGTCCCGCCCGATCGCGACGACCGAGAGCGCCACGTCCCGCGCCACCTTCGGCTCCAGCATCTGCAACAGCTGGTTCTGCGGCCGGTGCGTGTCCCACAGCGACAGGTTCTGGTACGGCGTGAACCCGTCCGCCGTGTGCACCTTCCCGTCGAAGCCCGCGTACCGGCCGTCGACGTCGCCGGCCAGGTTCGGGTGCAACTGCGCGTGGTACAGCGCCGAGTAGAACGCGCGCCGCCGCTCGGCCGACCCGCCGTCGATCTTCACCGTGGCCAGCTGCCGCTCCCACGTGGCGTGCAACGCCTCCCGCGTGGCGTCGAAGTCGTACGAGTCCGCCGTCTCCGCCGCCAGGTTCTTCCGTGCGCCTTCCAGGCCCGTGTACGACAGCCCCACCTTGACGACCACGTCACGGTCGTCCTCGGCGTCGAACGTCACCCAGGCGCCGTTGCCGCCCTCACCGGCCGCGTCCCGCCCGCCCGGACTCCGCGTGGAGCCCCGCCAGGTGCCGTGCGAGGCGAAGGGACGGTCGAAGGTGGCGGTGAAGTACACCGTGTGCCGGTCCTTGCCGGCGCAGAAGTTGCCCGCCTCGACCCGGCCCTCGACGGTCCGGTCACCGACGACGTGCACCTCCGAGCTGTACACCCGCTGATTGGCCTTGCCCGTGTTGAACAGCACGTTGGCGCGGTCGGTCGCGGGGAAGGTGTAGCGCTGCCATCCGGTGCGCTGGGTGGCCGTAAGCTCGGCGTCGATGTCGTACGTCTTCAGCCCGACGCGGTAGTAGCCCGGTTCGGCCTTCTCGTCGTCGTGCGAGTACGTCGACCGGTACGCGTCGGGATCCACGGTGTCGACCGCGCCGGTGGTGGGCATCAGCGGCAGCTCGCCCATGACGGAGCAGCCGACGCCGGAGAGGTGGGTCTGGCTGAACCCGTGGATCTTGTCCTGCTGGTAGTCGTACCCGCCCTGGCCGCCGGTGTCCGGGCTGACCTGCACCATCCCGAAGGGGGCGCTGGCGCCGGGGAAGGTGTTGCCGAAGTTCTGCGTGCCGATGAACGGGTTGACCAGCGAGGTCAGTTGCCCGTCGGACGCGGACGCGGTGGTGGACGCCGACGACGGCTGGGCGAGGGCCGGCACGGGCGCGAGACCGGCCCCGGTGACGACCAGTGCGGCGAGGACGGTCGACGCTCGGCGGCGCCATCTGTGGAGGGGTGGATTCATGGGCAGCGGCTCCTGTTGCTCACCTGTCGCACCGGGCTGGACGGAAGCGGACTAGATCACGGCCCTGACATCGTTGTCAATACCCCTGACACAAGGGGCCGCACGGCGGTACGAGGGCCCGTGGGACGGTGACACACGGAGGCCGCGGAGCGGCGACACGAGGGGGCCGCGCCGCGGCGACCGCGGCGGGACGTCAGGCCGGCGGCGCGTCGGCGGGGGTGACCTGCCGCAGCACCATCAGCGAGTCCTCCACCGCGGCGGCCATCGCGAAGGGGAACCGGTCCAACTCCAGGCAGAGCGCGACGTCCTCGGGAGCGGAGCCGTCGCGCACGCCCGTCCTCAGCTCGTCGGCGGCACGGGACGCGCCGGCCCGCCGCAGGTACGGGGCGGCGTCGACCACGTCCCCGTCGTCGGCCCGCCCGGCGATGTACTCCGCGCACGCCAGATCCTCCTCGGCGCGGCCGTCCCCGCCGGTCACGACGAACGTCACCTCACGGGGCGCCCGCTGCCGCAGCAGCCGGGCCGTCGCCTCCGCCACCACGAAACTCGCGCACAGCACCAGCGAGGCGTCCTTCACCGCGAGGGCGCCGACGGTCCCCGCCGTGGTCTTCTGCACGACGGTGCGCCCGGCGAGGTCCGTGTCCCGCAGCAGGGCGGGGGAGTTGACCAGGTCGAAGCCGGGCGCGGGCGAGCCGTCCTTGAGCGTCACCCAGCCGGGACGCCGCGCCTTGAGCGCCAGGGCGTCCTCCAACGACTCGGCCAGGACGACCCGTTCGGCGCCTCGGGTGAACGCCCAGGCGGCCACGGTGTACGCCCGCATGACGTCCACCACCACGGCCACGTCCGGTACGTCGGTCAGCTCGGGGATGCCGAGGAAGCGAGCTCGCATCCGGTCATGATGCGGCACGGTGAAAGCCGGACGCACGCGACTTTTGCGCCGACCGCGGACGGGGGCCGACCGGTGTGCGGCGCGGGGGAGTTCGCAGCAAGGGCGGGCGGTGGCGGCAAGACGGCATGCCGGCGCCCGCCCGCGTGCGAGGATGCCGTGTGTGACCGGATTGTCTGCCTCGCCCGTCGCCGAGGACACCGCCCGCCGCCCCGTTCTGGGGCCTCGCCTCGCCGCCGTCCTGGTGTTCGGAGCCTCGGCGGCGGTGCTGGTGGTCGAGATCGTCGCCCTGCGTCTGCTGGCCCCGTACCTGGGCCTCACGCTCGAGACCAGCACCCTGGTGATCGGCATCGCCCTCACGGCGATCGCGCTCGGCTCCTGGCTGGGCGGGCGCGTCGCCGACCAGGTCGACCCGCTACGGCTCCTCGCGCCCGCCCTCGGCATCCCGGGCGTGGTCGTGGCCCTCACCCCGGCCGTGCTGCGCGGCGTCGGGGAGTGGGCGCGGCCGGCGCTGATCCTGGTCGCGGCGCTGACCATCCTGGTGCCGGGCGCGCTGCTGTCCGCGGTCACGCCCCTGGTGACCAAGGTGCGGCTCACCAGCCTCGCCGAGACCGGCACGGTCGTCGGCCGGCTGTCCGGCGTCGGCACCGTGGGCTCCATCGTCGGCACGGTCCTCACCGGCTTCGTGCTGCTGTCCCGGCTCCCGGTCAGCGGCATCCTGGTCGGCCTCGGCGCCCTGCTGGTGACCGCCTCGGTGGCGGTCGGCCTGCGGATGCGCGGCCGGAGCGGCGCCGCACCCGCCCTCGCCCTCGTCCTGGCGGCGGGCGGTCTGGCCGCCTCGGTCGCGCCGGGCGGCTGCGACGTGGAGACCCGGTACCACTGCGCCGAGGTCGTCACCGACCCCGCCGGCGGCCGCACGCTCGTGCTGGACGGCGTCCGGCACTCCTACGTCGACGCCGACGATCCGGCCCACCTGGAGTTCACCTACGTCAAGGCCGTCGCGTCGGTCGCCGACACCGCGTTCCCGAAGGGCGGCCCGCTCACCGCCCACCACCTGGGCGGCGGAGGCCTCACCCTGCCCCGCTACCTCGCGGCCACCCGCCCCGGCACGCGCAGCACGGTGTCCGAGATCGACGACGGCGTCGTACGCATCGACCGCGAACGGCTGGGCCTGCGCCCGCAGTCCGGCGTCGACGTCCGCACCGAGGACGGCAGGCTGGGGCTGGCACGCCTGGACCCCGGCTCACTCGACCTCGTCGTGGGCGACGCGTTCGGCGGTGTCAGCGTGCCCTGGCACCTCACCACCGTGGAGGCGCTGACCGAGGTACGGCGTGTGCTCGCCCGCGACGGCCTCTACGTCGTCAACCTCATCGACCACGGCGAACAGGCCTTCGCCAAGGCCGAACTGGCCACGCTCCGCGAGGTCTTCGACCACGTCGCCCTCCTCGGCGAACCCGTCGACATCGGCCTCGCCCGCTCGGGCGCCCCCGCCGGAGGCAACGTCGTGGCCGTCGCCTCCGACCGTCCCGTCGACCTGGCCGCCGTCCGCAAGGCCCTCGACGCCCGCCGCACCGGCTGGACGACTGCCACCGGCGACGCCCTCGCCGCCTGGACCGCCGGCGCTCCCGTCCTCACCGACGACTACGCCCCCGTCGACCAGCTCCTCCAGCCGTACGCCTCCCCGGCCCGCCGCTGACCCGCGTGTCGTTTCCGTCCAAGACGGCCGCTCCCGCGCCCTCTACGGTGAAGGCGTCGACCCGGCGGTCCCGAGGAGGAGGCGCGGCATGCGGAAACTGGTGTACACGGGGTTCATGTCCCTGGACGGCGTCGTGGACTCGCCCGGCGGAGGGCCGGGGGAGGAGCACCGCAGCGGCGGCTGGGTGTTCAAGGACCTGGAGTTCGTCGAGGAGGCCTGGTCGCTGAAGGGCGAGGAACTGGCCGACACGACGGCGCTGATGTTCGGGCGCCGGAGCTACGAGGCGTTCGCGCCGGTCTGGCCCGGCTCCGAGGACCACGCCGACTACCGCGACCTGCCGAAGTACGTGGTGTCGTCCACGCTCTCCGAGGACGCCCTGACCGACGGCTGGGGCCCGACGACGATCCTGCGCTCCACCGAGGACGTCGCCGTGCTGAAGGAGGGCGAGGGCGGCGCGGTCCACATCCACGGCAGCGCGGACCTGGCCCGGCGCCTGTCGGACGCCGGCCTGATCGACCAGTACAACCTGCTGATGTTCCCCGTGCTGCTCGGCGCCGGGAAGAGCCTGTTCGGCCGCGCCGACCGGGACAAGCAGATGCTGGCCCTGAGGGAGTCGGACACCTACTCCAACGGCATCGTCAAGCTCGTCTACGACGTCAGGCGCTGATCCACGTCGAGCGCGATCGCCCCTCCGGCGCCCGCGCGCAGCTCACCCGCCGTGCGCCCGACGTACGTCCGCAGCGCCCGGGCCAGATGCGGCTCGTCGAAGTAGTCCAGCTTGACGACGACGCCGGCCGCCGGTTCGCCGGCGGCCAGCAGCCGCGCCGCCGTACGCGCCCGCTCGATCTGCCGTACGGCGCCCCGCGTGAGCCCCGTCGCGGACCGGAAGCGCCGTTCGACGGTCCGCTGCGACACGGCGGGACGGTGGCCGCGGAGCACGTCGGCGACGAGGGGATCGCGGTCGAGCACCCCGGCCCGCACCAGCCGGTCGACCAGCGCCTCCGCGTCGTCGGGGCCCGGGGTCTCCCAGCGCGTCCCGTCCAACCGGAACGTCCGGCGCGAGGTGTCGGGGAGCGTGACCCCGCCGTCGAGCAGGTCCCCCGTCGGCGCCATCCGCAGCGAGACGCCCACGGCGAAGTCGATCCCGGTGAACACGGCACCCTCCGGCACGGGCGCCCGGCCGGTCCGCGTCTCCGGTCCCGTGACCGCCGCGTACGCCGTCCCGTCCTGCTGCCAGAAGACGAGCCCCAGCCGCGCCCCGGCGACGGACGTCATGGTGGTGACGCGCGCGCTGGTGCACGTCCACACGGAGTCGACCCACGGCGAGTCGGACCCGCGCGTCTCGAACTGCAGCCCCACCTCACCAGAATACGCGCGACCAGCCACGACGACCCCGCACTCACGACACCGCAGAGGCCAACCGCCCCAGGGGTGCGAGGGACTGCGCGACCAGTCGCACGCACCCGCACTCGGCGACCGAGCGCACCCAGGACGCCGGTGGCCGCGCCTCAGGCGAGCCCCTCCGCCACCAGCCCCTTCAGCACCGCCTCCCCCAGCGTCTCCACCGCGGAGCGGGGCCGCACCATCACGGTGAACTCCGTGATCCGCCCGTCCTCGTCGAAGTGCAGCAGATCGATCCCGTGGATCTCCTTCCCGCCCACGGTCGCCCGGAAGACCAGCACCGCCGACGGCAGCGTCACCCCCTCCGCGCTGGTCTGCGCCGCCCCGCTGTACTCGCCGACGTACCGGAAGTCCTCGAACGTCCGCAGCAGCACGCCGAACAGGCCCATGACCATCGCCTTGCCCTCGAACGGCGTGAACTTCACCGGGCTGTAGAGCCGGATGCCGTCGGTGAACAGATCGTCCAGCGCCGCCAGATCACGAGCATCGACGGCCGCACGGAAACGGTCCACGGTGTCCATGGACGCACCACCTTCATAGTCATGGGTGTGAGTAGTCAGAATGATGACTATCATGGGTGGCGCGCAAGGCGACAGGGGCGGGACAGCCGCAGGCGGAAAGGGAACGCATGGCACTCAAGCACGCCGTACTGGCCGCGCTGCTCGACGGCGAGCTCAGCGGCTACCAGCTGGCCAAGGCGTTCGACGTCGGCGTCGCCAACTTCTGGTACGCCCAGCCGCAGCAGCTCTACGCCGAGCTGACCCGGCTGGAGCAGCAGGGCCTCGTCGCCGGCCGGGAGGTCGTGCAGGAGAGCCGCCCCAACAAGCGGCTGTTCCACGTCACCGACGCCGGCCTGGCCGAGCTGGAGGCCTTCACCGCCGCCTCCACCAAGCCCGTCTTCGTGCGCGACGACCTCATGGTCAAGGTCCAGGCGGCCGACAGCGTCGACACCGCCACCCTCGTCGACCAGCTCACCGAGCGCGCCGAGATCGCCCGCGCCCGCGTCGAGCTGTTCGAGGCGCTGCTCCGGCGCCTGCGCGGCGACCGCAGCGAGGAGGACTTCCTCCGCCACGGCGACCGCATCGGCCCCTACCTGACGTGTCTGCGCGGCGTGGCCTTCGAGCAGGAGAACCGCGACTGGTGCCTGCGGACCGTCGCCGTACTGGAAGAGAGGCGGCACACCCGTGCCCGGAACTGAGACGACCTACCTCCGCTACGTCGCCCTCGGCGACAGCCAGACCGAAGGTGTCGGCGACGGCGACGACGTCACCGGCCTGCGCGGCTTCGCCGACCGCCTCGCCGAGCACCTGGCCCGGCACGAACCCGCCCTCCAGTACGCCAACCTGGCCGTACGCGGCCGCCTCGCCGCCCAGATCCACACCGAGCAGCTCGCCCCCGCCCTCGCGCTGCGGCCCGACCTCGCCACCGTGGTCGCCGGTGTGAACGACCTGCTGAGACCCGGCTTCGACGCCGACGAGGTGTGCGCCCACCTGGACGCCATGTTCGGGGCGCTCACCGAGCAGGGCACCCAGGTCGCCACGATCACCGTCCCGGACCTCTCCCGTGTCTGCCCCGTCGCACGCCCCCTGGTCCCGCGCGTCACCGCCCTCAACGAGGGCATACGCCGCACCGCGCGCCGCCACGGGGTGATCGTCGCGGAGACGGCCCTTCACCCGGTCGCGGGCGACCCCCGGCTGTGGAGCCCCGACCGTCTCCACGCCGGCCCGCTGGGCCACGAACGCATCGCCGCCGCCCTCGCCCACGCCCTGCGCCTGCCGGGCAGCGACGACACCTGGACCCACCCCCTCCCGCCGCAGGCCCTGCCCACCGGCGTGCGCGCCGTCACCGCCGAACTCCGCTGGCTGGCGGGCTTCCTGGGCCCCTGGCTGCTCCGCCGCCTGACGGGAAGGTCGTCCGGCGACGGCCGCACCGCCAAACGCCCGCTGCTCCTTCCGGTACAGGCCGACCGCCGCCCGGTGACGGACGGCTGACGCGCGGCACACCCGGCCTCATGTCCGCGCGACGGGTTCCGCCGTGCCGACCAGCGCCCGGGTGAACGGATGCCGGGGATCGGCCAGCACCGTCCGCGCCGGCCCCTGTTCGACGACCTCGCCCGCGTCGAGGACGGCGACACGGTGCGCGAGACCGGCGGTGGCCAGGTCGTGGGTGATCAGGACCAGCGCCAGGTCGCCCCGCTCACGCATCAGTTCCGTCAGGGTCCCCAGGATGTCCCGGCGCGTGGCCGTGTCGAGGCCCGACGTGATCTCGTCGCACAGCAGCACGCGCGGGCGGGCCAGCAGGGCGCGGGCGAGCGCGGCACGCTGGAGTTCGCCCCCGGACAGCCCGCCGGGCCGGCGCCGCACCAGAGCTCCCGGCAGACCGAGGCGGGCCAGGACGCCCAGCGCCTCCCGCCGTGCTGCATCGGCGCCGAGTCCGCGCAGACGCACGGCGGTGCGGGCCACCTGCTCCACCACCGGCCGATGTGCGTCGAACGCGAGGTGGGCGTCCTGGAACACGTACTGCACGGACGCCAGTTGCGCACGGGTGCGTCGGCGCAGGCTGCCGGGCAGCACCGTCTCGTCGAGACGCACCTCACCGTCGTGATCGCGATGCAGTCCGGCGAGACACCGCGCGAGGGTCGTCTTGCCGCTGCCGGACCGGCCGACCACGGCCAGACACTCCCCGGCGCGCAGATCGAGCGCGGGAACACGCAGCACGACCGTGGCGGACCGGGTTCCGGCCCCGTGCCGTGCCACCAGGTCGCGCACCCGCATCACAGGGCGCCGTGTCCGCGCGACATCGTCGAAGGGCACCGACGTCCGCTCCGAGTCGAGCAGTTCCCGTGTCCACGGATGGCCCGGCGCGGCCCACAGCCGCTCGGCGGGTCCCGACTCGACCACCCGCCCCTCCCGCATCACGACCACCTCGTCGGCGAGCGCCCGCACGACGTCCAGGTCGTGGCTGAGCAGGACGACGGCGATCCCGCGCGCCGTGAGGGCCGCGAGCTGCGCGACCACCCGGCGCTTGGTCAGGGTGTCCTGCCCCGTCGTCGGTTCGTCGGCGACCACGACCCGGGAGCCGAGCAGCAACGCCTGGGCGAGCACGACCCGTTGCTGCTGTCCTCCCGACAACTGGTGCGGGTACCGCCGCAACAGAGCTTCCGCGTCCTTCAGTTGCGCGTCCTCGAGTGCCCGCACCACCAGCGCGCGCGCCGCCGCCCGCCGCTCCCCGCGCGGCAGGCGGAGCGCCCGCGGCCGGGCGATGTCGGTCAGCAGTGCGTCGATCCGGCGGGCCGGCGCCAGCACGCTCGCCGGATGCTGAGGGACGTACCCCACGGGCCCTCCGGTGGTCACCCGCACCTCCCCGCCCACCCGCGCGCCGTACGGATACTCCCCGAGCAGCGCGAGCCCCGTCGTCGTCTTGCCGCTTCCGGACGCCCCCACCAGCGCGGTGACCCGGCCCGGCAGCACCCGGAAGGAGACCCCGTCCACGATCGCCCGCCCGTCGACCTCCACCCGCAGATCCCGCACCTCGACCACGGGCCCCTCACCCGTGCCGCTCTCCCCCTCCTCGGCCACGGGCCCTTCACCCAGGCCGTTCTCACCTTCCACGGACACGCCCCTTCTCCCTTCCGGCAGGCGCCCCGACACGGCCCCGCCCCTCCAGCGCCGCGTCGAACAGCAGGTTGCTGCCCGTGGTGAGGGCGACGATCAGCAGGGCGGGCACGGCCACGGCCCACGGCTGCACGAACAGGCCGGTGCGGTTCCGGTCGACCATCACCGCCCAGTCGGCGGCGTCGGGCGCCACCCCCACGCCGAGGAACGCCGCCGTGGCGACCAGGTACAGCACCCCGGTCAGCCGGGTGCCGGCATCGGCGGCCAGGGTGCGCAGCATCGCGCGCCCGACGTGCCCCACCGCGATCCGCCACCACGTCTCGCCCTGCATCCGCAGGGCCTCCACGGCGGGGCGCGCCGCGATCTCCGTGGCCGCGGCGCGCACCAGCCGGGCCGCGTCGGGCACGTTGACCACCGCGACCAGCAGAGCCAGCCCGACGGCCCCCGGCGCGAACACGGTGGCCGCCAGCAGGATCATCAGCAGCGACGGCACGGCGAGCAGCACGTCCAGCGGCCGCATCAGCGCCTCCTCCACCAGGCGCCGGCGGGTGAGCGCGGCGGCCAGCCCCAGCGGCAGCGCCACCAGATAGGCCAGGGCGGTGGCCGCGAGCGCCGTCAGCACCACCGGCCGCCCGCCGTGCAGCACCTGGTACCAGACGTCCCGCCCCACGAAGTCCGTGCCGAACCCAAAGGCCCCGCCCCCGGCGAACGAGCCGTCCCGCGACGGCGGTTCACCCGCGACGACCGGTCCGAGCAGCGCGATCACCACCGGCACGGCCACCACCGTGACCCCCAGGACGAACCGGCCCGTGCGTGCCCTCACGCCACCACCCCCGCCCGCGGGGCGAGCCGGTGCGCCACCACGTCCGCCCCCAGGTTCAGCACGACCGTGACCACGCCGAACACCACCGCGAGCCCCTGCACCACCGGCACGTCACGCTCGCCCACCGCCCCCAGCAGCACGGTCCCGAGCCCCGGGACCACGAACAGCGTCTCCACCACCACGACCCCGCACAGCAGCCAGTCGACCGTCCGCGCCAGCTGCTGCACGGCCGGCGCGAGAGCATGCGGCAGCGCGTGCAGCCGGCGCACCCGGGCGCCGGGGACCCCGCACCGCAGGGCGTGCGCCACGTAAGGGGACGCCAGCGCGTCGATCATGCCCGCGCGCACCAGGCGGACCAGCGAGCACACGGGCCGCGCCAGCAGGACCAGGACGGGCAGGACGAGCACACCCGGATGCGCGAGCAGATCGGCGCCGTGACCGACCGCCGTCGGCGGCAGCCAGCCAAGCCGCAGCGCGAACACCGTGACCAGCAGCACCCCCAGGGCGAACTCCGGCACCGCGTACACCGCGAGCGTCACCGAGCTGATCAGCCGGTCCACGAGCCGCCCCTCGTACCGCGCGGCCAGCACACCCAGCCCGACGCCCGCCGGCACCAGCAGCACCACGGTGAGCGCGGCCAGCAGCAGGGTGGGGCCGAAGCCGTCGGCGAGGTACCCCGCCACCGGGCGCCCGGACGTCAGCGAGGTGCCCAGATCACCGTGGAGCAGGCCCGCCGCCCAGTCCGCCAGCCGCTCCCACGCCGGCCGGTCCAGCTCCATCGCCGTACGGATCGCCTCGACACGCGCCGGGTCCGGCTGGTCACCGGCGAGGGCCACGGCCGCGTCACCCGGCAGCGCCTCGGTGAGCGCGAAGACCAGCAGCACCACGGCCACGATCTGCGCGGCCCCGAGCAGCAGCCGCCGGGCGACGAACGAGCGCAGTCCGCTCACGCGAGCCACACCTTGTCGAACCGCGCCCAGTCCAGGGTGTTGGCGGGCGCGTCCGCCTCGACACCCCGCACCGAGCGGGCCGTTCCGATGATCCAGTCGGCGAACCCCCACACCAGGAACCCGCCCTCCGCGTACAGCCGTCGCTGCATACGCCGGTACAGGGCGGCGCGGTCCTCCCTGTCGGGGGTGGACTGCGCCTGCCGGTACAGCGCGTCGAAGTCCCGGTGCCGCCAGTGGGTGGCGTTGGTCGTGGAGTCGGTGAGCAGCCGCTGCGAGATGTGCGCCTCGATCGGCATGGCCCCGGAGCGGTAGCAGCACAGGATGCCGCCGTCGAGGATGTCGCTCCAGTACGAGTCCTTGCTGCCCATCCGCACGTCCACCGTGACGCCCGCCTGCCGCGCCTGGTCACGGAAGACGCTCGCGGCCTCGGTGAACCCGGCGGCGACGGCCGAGGTGTCCAGCGTGACGCGCAGGTCCTCGGCGCCGGCCCTCTTGAGCAGGAACCGCGCCTGCTCCAGGTCCTGCGCCCGCTGCGGCAGTCCGTCGGCGTAGTACTCGTACCCCTTGCCGAACAGGTCGTTGCCCGTCTCGCCCGCCCCGGCCAGCGCGGCGTCGACCAGCTCCTCCCGGTCGGCGATCAGGAAGAACGCCCGCCGCACCCGCACGTCGTCGAAGGGCGGCCGGTCGGTCTTCATGCAGAACGCCTGCATGGCGCTGTTCCGCAGCCGCACGATGTCGATCTGCCCGCTGCCCTCATGGGCGCGGGCCGTCGTCGGGTTCAGCTCGTGCGCGTACTCGACCTGCCCGCCGAGGAGCGCGTTGACGCGCGCCGACTCCTCGTTGGCGACGACGAACTCGAGCTCGTCCAGGTACGGCGCGCCGTCCCAGTAGCCGTCGTAGCGGCGGAAGACCGCCGAGCGGCCCGGTGCGAACGACACGAACCGGAACGGGCCGGAGCCCACGGGGTTCGCGTCGAAGTCGCCGGCGTGCGCCGGGACGATGTACGCGCCGAACGCGGCCAGGACGTTGGGGAATTCGGCGGTGGGCCGCTTGAGCACGAACTCGACGGACCGGCGGCCCGTGGCCCGGCTCGCGTTCAGATCGACGGGCTCCAGCGACGCCTTGGCGCGGAACGCCTCCCGAGGATCGGCGATACGGCGGTAACTGTGCAGCACGTCCTCGGCGGTGACCGGACGGCCGTCGTGGAAGGTCGCCTCCCGCAGCGTCACCTGCCAGCGGTCCAGCGTCCGGTTCGGCTCCCAGCGTTCCGCGAGGCGCGGGCGGGCGGCCAGGTCGGGGCCGTGGTCGGCGAGCTTGTCGAACAGCGCCTTCGCGCGGGCGGCGTCGGCGAACAGGTTGGCCCGGTGCGGATCGAGCGTCTCGCTCGCGCCGCCGCCCGCGAACGCGGCACGCAGCCGTCCGCCGCGCTGCGGCGTGCCGCCCGCCTTGGGATCACCGCCGTCACCGGAGCCGCCGCACCCGGCGAGCGACAGCGCGCCGAGCGAGGCGGCGCCGGTGGCGGCGAGGAAACCACGGCGGCGCAGTCCCGCGAAGCGTCCGTCGGAGGACAGGGGAGGAACGGAGTCGTCATGCATGAGGGAGTCCTTCTGTCGGAGGAGAGTGAGCTACGGATGTCAGGGCCGGGCGAGACGGGCCACGACGTGCAGCCGGTCGGCGTCGGCGGTGCGGCCGGGCGGGAGCCCTTCACGCCAGGGCGGTTCGGTGCGCGGTCCCGGCCCGTCGTGCAGCTCCAGCACCTCGAACCCGTGCGCCGTCAGGAAGCGGCGCAGCTCCTGCGGGAACAACAGCCGCCAGGCGGACCGCTCCACGGCCGGCTCCGCACCGCCGCCCGCGCGCCACACCCGCATCCGGCGCAGAAGCTGCGCCGTACGGTCCACCGTGAGCGTGGTGACGGACCGGTGCACGACGCCCTGCCACACGAACTCGGCAGGAGCGGCGGAGTCGAGCAGGTCGGTGCGGCCCAGGAAGTACGCGCCGTTGCGCATCTCCGCCACCAGCAGACCGCCGGGGCTCAACGCGCGCCGGCAGCACGACAGGAAACGGTCGAGCTGCTCGTTGGTGTGGCAGTACAGCAGCGCGCTGTCCAGGCACACGACGGCGTCGAACACGTCCGTCCCGAAGTCACATCCGTGCAGGTCGGCCCGTACGTACTCCGGCCCCGGATGGCGGGTGCGGGCGTACGCGAGCATCGGCTCGGACAGGTCGGCCGCGGTCACCCGGCGGCCCGCCGCGTGCAGATGGGCGGCGTCGCGGCCGGTGCCGCACCCCATGTCCAGCACACGCGGTCCCGCGCCGTGCCGTCGCAGACAGTCCTCCGCCCACCGTCCGGCGAGCCGCCCGGGATCGGGGAAGCGGGCCTCGTACAGCTCGGGACGGTCCGTGAGAAGAGTGCGGGCGGGCGAAGCCGCTTCACGGGCCGGCGGCCCGGCTTCGGCACTCATGCGGCCGTCCCCTCGCCCCGCACGGCCGCCCCCACGGCCCGCGGCTCCGACGCCGCCGGCAACGACCCCAGCCGCCGCAGCCACGCCACCCCGAGCGCCGACACCAGCCCGAACAGGGCACAGCACACCCACGGCAGCCACGCCGGCCCGCCCCGCCCTCCGGTGTCCATGGCCCACCCGACGACGGTGTTTCCCACCGCCGCCGCGACACCCGAGACGACGTAGAACACCCCGAAGTAGGTGCCGGTGAGCCCGGCCCGGCCGTAAGCGGGTATCAGCTCCATCACGAACGGCTGCGCCACCATCACCCCCAGGCTCAGCAGCAGCGCCCCGGCCAGCACGGGCAGCACACGCAGTACCCCGTCCACCACGCCGTCCGGTCCGTCCGGGGCGCCCGCCGTCAGCGCCGGCGGCAGGAACGCCACCGTCGTCAGACCGAGCCCGGTGACGATCCAGCGCCCCCGCTGCCCCCGCCTCTTCAGGGCGCGGGTGACCCGCAGTTGCAAGGTCAGATGAGCGAGCGTGCCGACGAGCAGCACCAGACCCGCGGCGCCGTCCCAGCCGGTGGCCTGCCGCGCGCCGTCGGGCAGCAGCAGATACAGCTGGCTCTCCAGGGTGAACATGCCGACCATCGCGAGCGAGAACGCCAGGAACGGCCGGTTCCGCGCCACCTCCCGCCAGTCGGCCGGCACCGGACCGCCGGCGCGCCGCCGCGTCCCGCCGGCGGGCAGCACCAGCACCTGGGCGATCGTCAGAACGGCGAAGACCGCGGCGGCCGTCAGCGCCGACGTGCGGAAGTCCACCAGCAGCAGCGCGCTGCCCAGCAGCGGCCCGGCCAGCGCGCCGGCCGCCGCGAACATGCCGAACAGGGCGAACGCCTCAGCCGTGCGCCCGTCCGCCTCCTCGGCGAGGTAGGCGCGCACGGCGGGGTTGAACAGCGCCCCCGCGAAGCCGCTGAGCACGGAGGCGGCCACCAGCACCACCAGGTCGTCCCCGAACGCGAACAGCGCGAACCCCAGGGTGCGCAGCGCGCATCCAGCGATGATGACGCCCCGCGCGCCGAGCCGGTCCGCGGCGGACCCCCCGACCACGAACAGGCCCTGCTGACTGAGGGTGCGCGCCCCGAGAACCGCGCCGACGACGGCGGCCGACATGCCGAGGTTCTCGGTGAGGTGGGTGGCGAGGTAGGGAATGAGCAGGTAGAAGCCGGTGTTCACGCCGAACTGGTTGACCAGCAGCAGCTGGACGGCCGGCGGGAAGCGGCGTATCTCGTGCCAGGCCGTCACCGTTCCCCCACCGCCGCCCGGCGCTCCCCGCGCACGGCTCGCGGCTCCACGCCCAGCCCGGGCAGCCCGCTCGTCCGTACGTACCCGTCCTCGCCGCCGATGCCGGTCCACGGGTCGTGGGCGAGCAGCAGATGGCCGTCGAGGTCCGCCCAGCGGGCCGTCCCTGCGAGATGCACCGCGGGCGCGAGACCCAGGCTGCTGGCGGTCAGACAGCCCAGCATCAGCGCGGTGCCGCTGCCCGCGACCGTCTCCGCGATACGCAGCGCGGCATGCACGCCGCCGCACTTGGCCAGCTTGACGTTGACGCCGTGGACGCGTCCGGCGAGCCGGCGTACGTCCTCCAGACCGACCGCGTCCTCGTCGGCGATCACCGGCAGGGGTGAGCGCGCGGCCAGCGCGGCCAGCCCGTCGGGATCGCCGGGGGCGACGGGCTGCTCGACGGCCTCGACACCGAGCTCGGCGCAACGCGGCAGCAGCGCCTCCGCCTGGCGGGGCGTCCAGGCGCCGTTCGGGTCGAGCAGCAGGCGGGCGCCGGGCGCGGCGTCCCGCACGACCCGCAGCCGCTCGACGTCCTCCTCCGGGTCGGGCAGCCCCGCCTTCAGCTTGAGGACCTCGAACCCGCACGCCGTGAGCGCGCGTGCCTGGGCCGCCGCGTCGAGGGGCGAGGTGATGCCGATCGTGCGGGCGGTGGCCGCCACCGGCGCTTGCGGGAGGCCGAGGAGCCGGTGCACCGGGCGGCCCGCGCGGACGCCGGCGAGGTCGAGCAGCGCCGCCTCCACGGCGGCCCGGACGGCCGGGGGAGTGGCGCCTCCCGTCAGTTCGCCCGCACGCAGCGCCTCCAGCGCGGCATCGGGGTCCGGGAAGCGGCACAACTCCCGGGAGGCGTCGGCGAAGCAGCGGCGCAGCGTCGCCGCGTCCAGGCCGTGGTACACGCTGGTGACGGCCTCGCCATGACCGGTGACACCGTCGTGCTCGACGCTCAGCCACACGGCGTCACGGGCGGCCATGACGGAACGGGATATGCGCAGCGGCTCGGTGAGTTCGAGCCGCACGGTGCGCGTGGCGGCCTTCACGGGGTCCTCCTCGCAGCGGGTGCGGTCTTCAGCGGATCGGTGACGCGGGTGCAGCGGACCCAGCCGGTCGCCTCGGCCGCGCGGGGGTGCGGGATCTCCACGGGCCGGGTGGCCGCGGCGGCGACGTCGAGACCGTGCGCGGCGGTGAAACCGTCGTCGTAGACGGTGTCGAGGTAGCGGTGCGGGCCGTCGGGGAAGACGGCGGCGACGACCGCGCCCGGATGGACGCGGGCCGCCCAGGCGGCGACCCGGGCCGCGGCGCCGGTGCTCCAGCCGCCCGAGACGAAGCTCTCGCGGGCGAGCCGCCGGCAGCTGTCCACCGCCTCCGCCGGCCCGACCCAGTGCACCTCGTCGAACGCCTCGTAGCGGACGTTGCGCGGATGGATGCTGCTGCCCAGCCCGCGCATCAGCCGCGGCCTGGCCGGCTGCCCGAAGATCGTGGAGCCGGTGGCGTCCACGCCGATCAGCCGCAGCCCGGGCCAGTGCCGGCGCAGCGGACCGACGACGCCCGCGCTGTGCCCGCCGGTGCCGACACTGCACACCAGGATGTCCAGATGATCCAGCTGGACGGCGAGTTCGGCGGCGAGGGAGGCGTAACCGGCGCTGTTTCCCGGGTTGTCGTACTGGTCGGGCCAGTACGCGCCGGGCAGCTCCGCCAGCAGTTCCCGCAGCCGGGCCAGCCGCGCGGCCTGCCAGCCGCCCCGCACGGCCGGACGGTCCACGATCTCCAGCCGCACCCCGTGGGCGCGCAGCAACCGCCGCATCGACGGCTCCAGTTCGCTGTCGCACACCAGGACGACGGGATGGCCGAGCGCCTGCCCCGCGAAGGCGAGTCCGAGGCCGAGCGTGCCGGACGTCGACTCCACCACCGGGGCGCCCGGACGCAGCGCGCCCCGCTCACGGGCGTCGAGCAGCATCGACACGGCGGGCCGCGCCTTCATACCGCCGGCCGCCAGCCCTTCGAGCTTCGCCCAGAACCCCGGGTGCGGATCCGGCAGCCCGGCCGTCACCCGCACGACGGGAGTACGCCCCAGCAGGGACAGCAGCTCCGGACGCGCGACCGGCCGGGCGAGGGGAGCGACGGCGGCCGTCACCGCGCACCCCCCTGGTACAGGTGCAGCGTGCTCGGACCGCCGTCCAGCCAGAAGAACGGATACGGCTCCGCGCACACCGCGCTCACCCCATGCCCCAGCAGCCGGGGCAGCACGGCGCTGCCCGACTGGGCGAACATCACCAGCTGCTTGCCGTGCTCCCGCGCGTGCCGCCGCAGCGGCTCGAACGTCCCGTTGCCCAGCGTCATCCCGGACACCAGCAGCGCGTCGCACCGGTGCGCCTCGGCGAGCGCGTCACCGGCGACCGCCTCGCCCCACTCGGTGACCCCGCCCTTGAAGTCGCACGGAACGTACGCCAGCCGGCGCGCACGCAGGGCCTCCAGCAGGGAGTTGACCACCCCGACCACCAACACCGTGGCCCCCGGCGGCAGTTTCAGCAGCCCGACGACCGCCCGCGCCCGCGCACGGGACTTCTCCAGCGAGGTCCCGGCGGGCACCCGCACGGGCCGGGCCCCGTGCGCCGGAGAGTGCGGAGCGACGTGCATCAGGTAGGCGTCCAGCGCGGCCACCCGCACAGGCTCCAGCGGATGGTCCAGCAGCCGGTCCAGAGCCGCGCCGGCGCACTCCTCGACCACGCCGTCGGCCGTCGCACCGGGCTCCACCGCGCAGCTGCCGACGGCCGCGCCGACCCGCAGCCCGAGCACCTCGTTCCGGTAACCGGTGCCCCGCCCGTCGTGCCGTACGGCCTGCCGGGTCGTGAACGCCACGGCCACCCGCAGCCCCGCCGGGTCCGGGCCGAGCTCCCCGCCCCGGGCCCGCGCCAGCAGCGTCTCGTACGTCACCGTGCCGGCGGACGCCGGGCGGACGGCGGTCATCGGATCACCAGTCCCGACCGCAGCGAGGCGAGCAGGCCCTCGACCCGTACGCGGGCCCCCGCCCCCTCGGTGTCGCCCACCATGACGTGCCCGAGGTACTCGTTGTTGCTGCCCGCCGCCCGCACCTGCCTGCCGGGTTCGGCGAGTTCCGCCTCCAGCACGTCCGGCGCGCCGCGCAGCCCGGAGCCGTCCAGGGCGGCGAGCGTCCCCGTGGCCTCCGGCACGAGGAACCCGACGGCGGCGGACCGCAGTCCGGTGTCCGTGCGCCGCAGGTCGGGTGCCCGGCCCAGCGAGACGTCGACGAACGCCGCGACGAGGTCGACCCCGGTGACCCGGCGGACGAGTTCGGTGATGCGGTTGCCGGCGGGCCGCGGATTGACCTCGACCACGCGCGGCCCGGCCGACGTCAGCTTGATCTCCGTGTGCGCCACGACCCCGTCGGTGAGGCCCAGGGCCGTGAGCGCGTCCACCGCGGTCCGTACGACGTCCTCCGTCTCGGCGCCGGACAGCGCGGCGGGGAACATGTGGCCGGTCTCGATGAACGCGGGCGCGCCGCCGATGCTCTTGTCGGTCACCCCGGCCACCCGCACGGCACCCGCGTGGGACACGGTCTCGACACTCACCTCCGGTCCGTCCAGCAGCTCCTCCAGCAGCACCGCCGGAGCGCGCCGCTGCCCCCGCGCGTTGACCGGGAAGTCGCCCAGCGCGCGTACGGCGGCAGCGAGTTGCCCGTCGTCGTCCACGCGCCGCACGAACATCCCCGCGCACAGGTCGACGGGCTTGACGACCAGCGGAAAGCCGATGTCCCGGGCGGCCGCGCCCAGTTCGGCCCGGTCCTCGTGGACGGCGAACCGGGGACCCGGTACGCCGGCCTTCTCCAGCACGCGGCGGGTGGCGTCCTTGCGGCAGGCGTTCCGCACGGCCTCGGGGTCCGGCGCGGGCAGTCCGAGCCGCTCGGCGAGCAGCGCCGCCGTCGGCAGGTAGTAGTCGCAGGACGTGAGCACCCCGTCGAACCCGAGAACCTCGTGCAGCCGCTCCACGTACGGCACCAGGGACTCCGGGTCGTTGGTGTCCGCGGTGACCACGTCGCGCGCCCCGAGCAGCGGGTGCGCCGCGCCCTCGGGCGCCGTACGCAGGTAGTGGTGCAGGTCGCGGGTGAGGAACGTGAAGGTGTGCCCGGCCTCCTGTATCGCCCGCGGCAGCAGCCTGCTCATCGATCCGACCCAGCTCTCGACCATCAGCAGATGAGCCACAACTCCCCTTTTCGTGCCGTGCCTTGAGGCCGCCATCACCGTGACGGGCAGCCCGAGAAGACCCCTCGGGGGAGGGGCCGGGCCGCGCGCAACACACGATAACGGTAATCATTTTCAATGTCAGCCGTCGAGGAGGTGCGTGCGCTCCGCGGAAACGAGAACGGCGGCGGACGGCCGGGTCAGGCGTGCGCCCTGACCCGGCCGTCCGCCGCCGGGCGGATCAGTCCGTGTGCCCGCGCAACAGCGCGAGCTCGTGGTTCAGCTCGGTGAGGAAGCGGATCACCACGCGCAGTTCCTCGGTCGTGAACCGCTCGCGGGCCGTGTCGGTGCTGCGGGCGAGCGGCCGGAAGTACTCCCGCGCCAGACCCCTGGCCCGGTCCTCGTACTCCAGATGCACCACGCGGCGGTCGTCGGCCGCCCGTACCCGCCGGATGTGTCCCGCCCGCTCCAGCCGGTCCAGGCAGGCCGTCATCGCGCCGGACGTGAGGTTGAGCTGCTTGCGCAGACGGCCGGGCGTCATGGGTGTGTCGGGTCCGCCGCCGTCGAGGATCGCGATCAGGGCGAGCATGTCGGTGTGGTGCAGGCCGTGCGCCTGGGCGAACTCCTGGACGATGCGGTTGAACTCACCGGTCATCCGGCGCAGTTGCACGGCGAATGACTGCAGCCCGGTCGGGCACGCCTCCGGCGGAGGAGGTGCGGAGGTTTGTGAGCCGCTCATGCGGCCAGTATAAGATCACTCGATGATTGAGATAATCGACCGTTGAGATAACCCTCACGTCACTCGCGTCACCTCGTGTCACTCCGCGTCATAGGGATCCACATGACAACCGCACCCCGCCGGGCCCGCTGGCTCGTCCCGCTCGCTCTGTTGATCGTCTGGCTCGGCGTGGGCGGCACGCTCGGCCCCTACGCGGGGAAGCTGGGCGAGGTCGCCACCAACGACCAGGCCTCCTTCCTGCCCCGGAGCGCCGAGTCCACGCGGGTCCTCGACGAGCGCAAGGCGTTCGACCAGCAGGAGACGCTGCCCGCGATCGTCGTGTGGACCGCGGACGGCGAACGGATCAGCGGCGCCCGGACCGCGGCCGCCACCCGCGCCGTCGCCGGACTCGCCGGCAGGCCCGGCGTCGTCGGGGACCCCTCGCCGGCCTTCCCCTCCGAGGACGGCGAGGCCCTGCAAGCGGTGGTCCAGGTGGAACCCGACCTCGGTGACGGACTGGCCGACGTCATCGACGAGGTGCGCGAGGCCGCGGGCACCGTCGACGGCACCACGGCCGAGGTCGCGGGCCCCGCGGCCAGCCAGGTCGACCTGTCCGACGCCTTCGCCGGCATCGACGGACTGCTGCTCGGCGTGGCCCTCGCCGCCGTGCTGCTCATCCTGCTGCTCGTCTACCGCAGCGTCCTGCTGCCCTTCGTCATCATCCTCGGCTCCGTCTTCGCCCTCGGCCTGGCCTGCGCCATCGTGTACGTCCTCGCCGACCACGACGTGGTGCGCGTCGACGGCCAGGTCCAGGGCATCCTGTCCATCCTCGTGATCGGCGCCGCCACCGACTACGCCCTGCTCCTCGCCGCCCGCTTCCGCGAGGAACTCGCCGTACGCGGCGACCGGTTCGCCGCCGCGCTCGCCGCCGTACGCCGCTCCTTCGGCGCCGTCACCGCCAGCGCCGCCACCGTCGCCCTCGGCCTGCTGACCCTGCTCGCCAGCGACCTCACCAACAACCGCGCCCTCGGTCCGGTCGGCGCCATCGGCATCGTGTGCTCGGTGCTCTCCGCGCTCACCTTCCTGCCGGCCGCCCTCGCCCTGCTCGGCCGCGCCGCCTACTGGCCCGCGAAGCCCAAGGCGGCGGACGCCACCGTCGAGGGGCACCGCGTGTGGCGCCGCGTCGCCGCGACGGTCGACCGTAGGCCGCGCCGCGTGTGGGCGGCGACCGCGCTGATCCTGGCCGTCTTCGCGGCCTTCTCCCCGTCCCTGTCCGCCAAGGGCACCCCGCTCGACGAGATCTTCGTCAACGACGCGCCGTCGGTCGCCGCCCAGAAGACGCTCGGCGAGCACTTCCCCGGCGGGTCCGGCAACCCGGCCGTCGTCCTCGCGAACGCCGACCGCCTCGACCAGGTCACGGCGGCCGCGAACAGGACGGAGGGGGTCGCCTCCGCCGCCCCGGTCTCCGCCTCCGGACGGCCCGGCGGCGGCGAGCCCCTGGTCGTCGACGGGCGGGTGCGGGTCGACGCCACGCTGGAGGCCGCGGCCGACAGCGACGCCGCGAAGCGGGCCGTCGAGCGACTGCGGGAGAACCTGCACGGCGTCCCCGGCGCCGACGCGCTCGTCGGCGGCTACACCGCCCAGCAGGTCGACACCCAGCAGACCGCCTCCGACGACCGCACGCTGATCGTGCCGATCGTCCTCGCCGTGATCCTGCTGATCCTCGTCCTGCTGCTGCGGTCCGTGCTCGTGCCCGTCCTGCTGGTCGCGACCGTGGCGCTCAACTTCCTCGCCACGCTCGGCGTCTCCGCGCTGGTCTTCGAGCACCTCTTCGGCTTCAGCGGCACGGACGCGTCGGTCCCGCTGTACGGCTTCGTGTTCCTGGTCGCCCTGGGCGTCGACTACAACATCTTCCTGATGTCCCGGGTCCGCGAGGAGGCGCTGACGCACGGCACCCGCCAGGGCGTGCTGCGCGGCCTCACCACCACCGGCGGCGTCATCACCTCGGCCGGCGTGGTCCTCGCCGCGACGTTCGCCGCGCTGATGGTGATTCCCCTGGCCTTCCTGGTCCAGATCGCGTTCATCGTCGCCTTCGGCGTCCTCCTCGACACCCTGGTCGTCCGCTCCCTGCTGGTCCCGGCCCTGGTGATCGACATCGGCCCCAAGGCCTGGTGGCCGGGCGCCCTGTCCCGCCCCGCGCCGGACACGAAGAAGGCCCCGCCGGCTTCCGGACGCGCGTGACCACGGTCCCCTGAACGCACCTCGGGCCGTCGACCACCCACCTGGTGGCCGACGGCCCGACGCGCGTGGCGTGCCCGGCCCGCCCCCTACGCGGACGGGTCCTGCGTGCAGGCCGCCGCCGGCCTGTCCTGCCCCGCCGTGTCCGTGCCGCCGCCCGTCGACGACAGCACGACCTTCGACGCGCGGCGCTCCCGGTCCAGGTACCCGCCCGTCGCCGCGAGGGCGAGGCCGACCACCGCCAGGGCGGCGCCGACCAGCGTGGGCGAGGACCAGCCCCAGCCGGCCGCGATGACCAGGCCGCCGAGCCACGCGCCGCCCGCGTTCGCCAGGTTGAAGGCGGAGTGGTTGGACGCGGCCGCCATCGTCGGCGCCTCGTGCGCCTTGGCCATCAGCAGCATCTGCACCGGCGTGGTGATCAACGAGCTCAGACCGCCCGTGATCGTGATGACGATCAGCGCGGGCACCAAGTGACCGATGACGAAGTGCAGCGTCACCAGCGCCGTGGCGAGCAGCGCGAAACCGCCGTACAGGGTCGGGCGCAGCGCACGGTCGGTGAGCGGCCCGGCGACGAGCGTACCCAGCGTCATGCCGACACCGAACAGCGCGAGCACCAGGGTCGTGGACGAGTCGGAGATGCCCGTGAGGTGGGTCAGCATCGGCACGAGATAGCTGTACATCGCGAAGAACCCGCCGAACCCGACGACCGCCGTGACCAGACCCAGCAGCACCTGCTTGTTCTTCATCGCGCGCAGCTCGTGCAGCACACCGGCCTGCTCGCCCCGCGGCTGGTGCGGGACGAGCCGCACCAGCGCCGCCAGCGCCAGCACGCCGATGACGGCCACCGCCGCGTACGCGAACCGCCAGCCCAGCTGCTGCCCGAGCGCCGTCCCGGCCGGGACGCCGACGATGTTGGCGACCGTGAGGCCGAGGAACATCATCGACACCGCCCGCGCCGCACGGTCCGGCGCGACCAGCCCGGACGCGACCACCGCGCCGACCCCGAACAGCGCCCCGTGCGGAAGCCCCGCCAGGACACGCGCCGCGAACAGCAGCTCGAAGTTCGGCGCGAGCGCCGAGGCCACGTTCCCGACGACGAACACGCCCGTGAGCATCAGCAGCAGCCGCTTGTGCGGGACCCGCGCGCCGATCGCGGTCAGCAGCGGCGCGCCGATCACCACACCGAGCGCGTAGGCGGAGACGACGTTGCCCGCGGTCGGCACGGACACCGCCAGACCGTCGGCGATCTGGGGGAGGAGCCCCATGGAGACGAACTCGGTCGTGCCGATGCCGAACGCGACGACGGCCAGGGCGAACAGGGCCAAGGGCATGGCGAAGGGGAACCTTCCGCGTAGGAGCCGGGGTGAGGGCGCCCACCGCGCGGCACCGCGGTACCGGACGTCGTCCGGTGACAGCGGTGCCTGGGTCGGTGGGGGCGGTCCGGCGCCGGTCCTCGTCGTCCGGGCGTGGTTGCCGCGTGCCCCAGCCTGCCAGATCCCCCGACGGGGGAGGAAACCGGGCGGCACAACCGCCCCCTCCGCATGCCGGGACCCCCGTCGCCGTCCCGGTCCCTGACGCCCACGCTCGGGAAGAGGTGGGCGCGCGCGGCACCGGGGGCACTCTCTACAACACCGGCGAGGCGACCCTGGTGGGCGGCGGCCACGACATCGTGACCGTCCCCGCGGACTTCGGCGTGATCGGCCTCGCCATCTGTGCCCCCGCCCCCGCCCCCCGGCGGCTCAGCCGCGCCCGCCGTGCAGCACCCCCAGCAGATGCGTCACCGCGTCCGCGACGGCGTCCCGCGCCGGACCGAGGTACCTGCGCGGATCCACCGCCGACGGATGCGCGTCCAGGTACGTCCGCGCCGCCCGCGTGAACCGCTGGTTCAGGTGCGTCGAGACGTTGACCTTGGTCATGCCGGCCGCCACCGCCCGTACCAGCTCCGCGTCCGCCACGCCCGACGAGCCGTGCAGCACCAGCGGCACGGCGACCGCGTCGCGCAGCGCCGCGATGAGCGCGAAGTCCAGCACGGCGTCCCGGGTGGTCATGGCGTGCGAGCTGCCCACCGCCACGGCCAGCGCGTCGACCCCGGTGGCGGCGACGAAGTCCCGCGCCTCCGCAGGATCGGTCCGCACCCCGGGCGCGTGCGCCCCGTCCTTCCCGCCGACCTCACCCAGCTCCGCCTCCACCCACACGTCCCGGGCATGGCAGTACTCGGCGATCTCCCGGGTGGCCCGCAGGTTCTCCTTGTAGGGGAACGCAGAGGCGTCGAACATCACGGAGCAGCAGCCGAGCCGTACGGCCTCGTGCACGAGGTCCGCGGACCGCGCGTGGTCGAGGTGCACGGCGACGGGGACGCGCGCCGCGCGCGCGACGGCGAGGGTCGCCAGCCCGATCGGCTCGAGGCCGCCGTGATAGCGGACCGTGTTCTCGCTGATCTGGAGGATCACCGGACGGTCCGCGGCCTCCGCGCCGGAGACGATCGCCTCGGCGTGTTCGAGCTGCACCACGTTGAACGCCCCGACGCCGACACCGGCGCGGGCGGCGGGGCCGACGATGGCGTCAGTCGGACTGAGGGGCATGGACGTCCTCCACGGTCACGGCGATGCGGAATCCCGCGCGGGCAGGGGCGGCCGAGGCGACGGCGCGCGTCACGGCCGCCCGCCTTCCGGCCTCCACCCGGGCGCCGGGGCCCGCCCGGTCAGGCACGGCCGTCCAGGACGACGGACCGGGTGAGGTTGCGGGGCCGGTCCGGGTCGTGGCCCCGCGCCTCGGCGCAGGCGACCGCGAGCCGCTGCGCGCGGATCAGATCGGCGAGCGGGTCCAGTCCGGCGGGCTTGCCTGCGGAATCCGCGACCAGGGTGCCGCCCACCCGGGCGACATCGTCGGCCAGCCCTTCCGGAAGCCGGCCGAACGCCCACGTCACGCGCCCGGGGCCGGTGATGCTGATGGGGCCGTGCCGGTACTCCATCGCCGGGTACGCCTCCGTCCAGGCGCCCGCCGCCTCCCGCATCTTCAGCGCCGCCTCCAGCGCCAGCCCGCAGGTCCAGCCGGTGCCGAGGAACGTGAACTGCTCCGCGCCCACCACGGCCGCGTCGAGGGGCTCGACCACGGCCCGCTCGGCGTCCCGGACGGCCGCGTCCAGCGGCAGGACACCGGCGGGCAGGGCGTCCTCCGCCTCCAGGTGGGCGCGCAGAAGCGCCAGGTTGGCCGTGGCGAAGCGGGTCTGGACGACCGACTCCTCGTCCGCGAAGTCCAGGACGGCGACGGCGTCGGCGGCCCGCATCACCGGTGTGTCCGGGTCGGCGGTGACGGCGCCGGTCGCCACGGTGCCCTTCAGCCGGTGCAGGAGGTCGAGCACCTCGGTGGTGGTGCCCGAGCGCGTGATGGCGAGCACCCGGTCGTAGTGCCGGCCGGCGGGGAACTCCGAGGCGGCGAAGGCGTCGGTCTCCCCGTGGCCGCCGGTCTCGCGCAGCACGGCGTAGGACTGGGCCATGAACCAGGAGGTGCCGCAGCCGACGACGGCGACGCGCTCACCCCGCCGCGGCAGGGCGTGCGCCTGACGTGACAGGGACGAGGCGGCCTGACGCCACACGGCGGGCTGGGAGGCGATCTCGGCCGAGGTGCGGGACGAACGGATGGCGGACAAGGCGATGTGCTCCTTCAGCAACCGGGGAAGGCGGGCGTCGTATGCGTGAAGATGCTCGATCAGTCACCTCTACGCGCAGAAATGAACACTGATCCTGTCGGGAAGTATCCAGGCGCACCGCGGCCCACGTCCAGAGGTCGTGATCCGGCCGTTGCCGAAAACAGGCGGACGGACGGCACGGCGACGCGCAGGGTGACCGTGCTCCGGGCGGGATCACGCAGGGCGATTCCCCGGGGCACCGCGGCCCGGCGTGTCCCTTACCGTGTGCGGAGCGCAGTACCGAGGCCCGAGGGAGTCCGACACATGTCCAAGCACGATCGGTGGAGCAAGCTGCTGGAACTGCTGGCCGGCGAGGGCAGGCTCGAGGTCGACGACGCGGCCACCGCACTCGGCGTCTCCCCGGCCACCATCCGCCGCGACCTCGACGAGCTCGCCGAGCAGCAGATGCTCGTCCGCACCCGCGGCGGCGCCATCGCCCACGGCGTCTCCTACGAACTGCCCCTGCGCTACAAGTCCTCCCGCCACGCCCCCGAGAAGCAGCGCATCGCCACCGCCGTCGCCGGGATGATCGCCGACGGCGACGTGGTGGGCCTCAACGGCGGCACCACCACCACCGAGGTGGCCCGCGCCCTGGCCCTCAGGGCGGGCGGCAGCCGCGAGGGACGCGGGCGCCGCGACGCGCCCGAGACGTCGGGGCCCGTGTTCACGGTCGTCACCAACGCCCTCAACATCGCCGGTGAACTCGCGGTACGCCCGCAGGTGAAGATCGTGGTCACCGGAGGCGTCGCCCGCCCCCAGACGTACGAGCTTGTCGGACCGCTCACCGTGGGCGTCCTCAACGAGGTCGTCCTCGACGTCGCGATCCTCGGAGTCGACGGCGTGGACCCGGAGCTGGGGCTGATGACGCACCAGGAGGACGAGGCCGGCGTCAGCCGTCTGTTCACCGAACGGGCGCGCCGCGTCATCGTGGTCACCGACTCCTCCAAGATGGGCCGGCGCGCCTTCGCCCGGATCTGCGGCCTGGACCGCGTCGACGTGCTGGTGACCGACTCCGGCCTGCCCGCCGAGACGGCCGCCCGCCTCACGGACGCGGGCATCAAGGTCCACGCCGTCTGACCACCCGAGGGACGGTGGCACCGGACGTCAGCCCCGACGGACGCCGCTCACGCGGCCCCCCGCTTCAGGACGGCGGCGCCACCGTAGGTGTCCCTTGCCCCGCCGGACGCCTGCGGTAGTCGCCGGGAGCCACGCCCATGACGCGTTTGAAGGCGACACTCAGGGCGCTCTCCGAGCCGTACCCCACCGACCGGGCGATCACGGCGAGCGTCGTGCTCCCCTCGCGCAGCTGCCGCGCCGCCAGTTCGATGCGCCACCGGGTGAGGTATTCCAGCGGCCCCATCCCGACCGCCGTCCTGAAGCGGGCGGCCAGTGTGGAGCGGCGTCCGTCGGGGCTGACGT
>MUNG01000757.1 GCA_002154585.1 Streptomyces pseudogriseolus | reverse complement strand
GCTTCAGGTCGCGGTGCACGATGCCCTGGTCGTGGGTGTAGGCGAGGGCGGCGGCGACCTGCGCGGCCACCTGGACCACCTCGTCGACGGGCAGCGGACGGTGCTTGTCGTCCTCCAGCAGGCGGCTGAGGTCACGGCCCTGGAGCAGCTCCATCACCAGGAAGAGCCTGCCCTCCGACTCGCCGAAGTCGTGCACCNNAGGCCGCCACCCGCGCCTCGCGGCGGAACCGCTCGCGCAGCACCCGCCCGGACGACGGGTCGCGCTGCGCGCCGAGCGGGTCGAGGCACTTCACCGCGACCTGCCGGCCGAGCGACTCGTCCCGCGCCCGCCAGACCTCCCCCATGCCGCCGCGTCCGATGCGGTCCAGCAGCCGGTACCGGCCCTGGATCAGCCGTGTGTCGTCCCCCATGACCTACGCCGCCCCCGTCGTGGTCCGTCCTGCCTCCCCCTGTCTCGTCCAGTATGGCGACACCTCGCCCGAGTTTGTACGGGGCCGGGGGGCGGCGTAGGTCATGGG
>MUNG01000756.1:261-595 GCA_002154585.1 Streptomyces pseudogriseolus | reverse complement strand
GGCCGGGACGGTGCCCGGGGCCGGGGCGGGCGGTAGCGACTGCCACGCCCGCAGGAAGTAGCGCGCGTGGGACACGCCCTTGCGGTTGCGGGCGGCGGCCTGCACGGCGGCCGTGGCGAGCATGTCGAGGCCGGACCGCTTCACCAGGGCGTCGACCATGAACCACTCGGCCGGGGCGAGGTTCCACGCGACCAGGACGCCCGCGGCGGTGATCTGGTCGACCAGGGGGCGCGCGAACTCCGGGATCACGGCGACCGCGTCGCGGGCCCGTTCGTTCCCTCCTTCACTCAATCCCTCTATGGGTGGGTGATGGGGGCCGGAATCCGGCCCCCAA
>MUNG01000756.1:0-172 GCA_002154585.1 Streptomyces pseudogriseolus | reverse complement strand
GGGGGCCGGATTCCGGCCCGGGGGTCTGCTCGGCTATGGGGCCGGATTCCGGCCCGGTAGCGCGGTGCGTCCGGGTGTAGTTGACGGCTCCGGGGATGGTGTAGCGGGTCGCGCGGCTGCCCTTGGCGGGCTCGTCCTCGACCAGTTCGCCACTGGCGAGGGCGGCGTCGAC
>MUNG01000755.1 GCA_002154585.1 Streptomyces pseudogriseolus | reverse complement strand
CCTCCTCGGCGAGCTCTCGGAGAACGCCGCCAAGGGCCTGCGCGAAATCAGCGGGCGAACCGCCGCACGCGTGCGGGAGGCCGGCCGAGGACGCGCACGGCGGGTCACCGGCAACGGCTCGCTCCGCGCCGCACCACCCCCAGCCCCACCCCGTAACCCACGCTGACCAGCGCCCCCGCGGGAAGCGCGACGAGGGTCGGGTTCACCCACGCCGGTACCAGGTCGTAGTCCGCGTGGCATCTGTCGTGCAGCGGGAACCAGCGCGTGTACTCGTCGAAGTTCGCCCTCCGGTACTCCCGGTCGTAGGGCTGGCCCGCCCTGTGGCACGCCTCCTCCGGGTCGAGCGACGCGCCCGCCAGGGAGCCGACGAGGTAGGCCGCACCGGCGCCCAGCAGCAGGAGCGCCCCGGTCCAGGCGTACCAGGCCGGATCGCGCCGCCACGTGCCCCTGAGCAGCGGGCGGCTCCAGAACCACAGGCCCGTGAGGACGGGCAGGAGGAGCGGGAGGAGGAGAAGCGTCATGGGGCTACTCTGCGGGTTCCCTCCTCGCCGGCGGACGGCAGCCCCCTGCGAAGGTGAGGGTCCGCGGCCCGCCCTCTCCGACCC
>MUNG01000754.1 GCA_002154585.1 Streptomyces pseudogriseolus | reverse complement strand
CCGCGGTGCCGGCCGTGGCGCCGACGAACGTCTCGACCAGCAGCACGTGGCCGAAGCGGGTGCGGCCCCCGGTCAGCGAATAGGGGCGCACCCGGGCGGGTTTGCGGTCCCCGCCGCGGACGGGGAGCTGGTGTTTCGGGGCGCTGGTCATCGGGGGCTCCCGGCGGACTCGTGCTCCGCGCTCGCCGCGCCTTCCGTGTCGTCCGCGCCCTCCAGGTTCTTGCGCAGTTCGCTGCGGAGTTCGGGGGTCAGGACGTGGCCGGCTCGGCCGACGAACAGGGCCATGTGGTACGCCACGACGCTCATGTCGCACTCCGCCGAGCCGTGCACGCCGAGCAGCGAGCCGTCGCTGATCGACATCACGAAGAGGCTGCCCTCGTCCATGGCGACCATCGTGTGCTTGACGNNTCCGGGCCGCTGCGGGCGCGGGCGAGCGACTCGTCGGAGGAGAGGAGCAGCAGGCCGTCGGAGGAGACCACGGCGACGGACAGGATGCCGGGCACCTCCTCGACGAGGTTCGTCAGCAGCCAGTGCAGGTTGCGGGCCTCACTGCTCAGTCCGAAGGTACTGGGCGCGGTCAACTGCTTGCCTCCTCGACAGTGCCCCCCGTGGCTTCCTCGGTTGTGACGTCCCCGCGGGACCGCTCGGCCGCCAGCTCCGCCTCGACGTCCCGCCGCCCCGCGTCCGCACCCTGGCGGAACCCGCCGAGCCGCCTGCGCAGCGCCTCGGCGTCCACGGACCCCGACCGCGGCCGCGGGGGAGCGACCGGCGCGGTGATCTTCGGCGTCCGCTTCGGCAGTCCCTTGGCGGTGAGGGGCTCGTCGGCGGCAGGTCCGTCGGCGACGCGGGTGTGTTCGTGGTCGGCGGGGGCGGGGGGTACG